>JBQTGV010000104.1:0-12275 GCA_052390515.1 Candidatus Eiseniibacteriota bacterium
GCCGGGATCGTCCGGACGCGCAAGGTCGCGGTCCTCGACTAGTTGTTCGGGCACCCCGCGTTCACCCACGAGGTGACGTCGGCGATGATCGAGGTTCCGTGGGGCGCGCCGTGGTGGCCCTGCTTGAGCTCCTTGAGCAGCGTGCCCGTGTTCGAGTTGCCGGGCACGACGAGCGGCCCGTTCGTGCCGCCGGCCATCACCGAGCCGTAGCTGCGAAGATCGACGCCGAACGGTCCGCCGGCTCCGTGGCAGCTGGTACAGCGCGTGTTCAGGTAGGGCTGGATGTCCCCCGAGAAGGAGATCGCCGTGCTGCCCGCATTCACGGTGATGACGACCGTGTCGGTGTCGGTCAGACCGCCGTCGTCGGTCACGGTGAGCACGACCGTGTGGGCGCCGACCGCGAACGAGACGCCCGGCGAGGATCCCGTGGCGATCTGCGAGCCGCCCTCGCGCCAGACCCAGCTCACGATCGTCCCGTCCGGATCGGAGCTGCCGGACCCGTTGAGCGTGACGCCCTGTGATCCGTTGCCGTCCGAGTCGGTGACGGTCTGGTCCGTGCCCGCGGCCGCGGTCGGGCTCTGGTTGCCGCCGCCGCCCTGCGGCAGCACGTTGATGAGCACCGTGTCGGTGCCGATGGCGCCCTGATCGTCGGAGACGCGCAGCACGACGGTGTGCACGCCCACCGTGAAGGTCACCGTCGGGTTTCGCCCGTTGCCGATCAGGTTCCCGCCCTCGCTCCACTCCGCCCAGATGATCGAGCCGTCGGCGTCGAACGTGCCGTTGCCGTCCAGGGTGACGCTCTGCGATCCGTTCCCGTCGGAGTCGGTCACGGTCTGGTCCGGGCCGGCATCCGCGACCGGGGGCTGGTTGCCGCCGCCGCCGGCCAGCACGGTGATCACGACCACGTCGGTGTCCGCGGACGAACCGTCATCGGTCACGGTCAGCGTCACGTTGTGGGTCCCCACGGTGAACGTCAACGTGGGCGAGACGCCGGTGCCGATCTGCGAGCCGGCCTCGCTCCACACCCAGCCCTGGATCGTCCCGTCGGAGTCCGAGCTTCCGGATCCGTTCAGCGTCACGCTCTGCGATCCGTTGCCGTCGGAGTCGGTCACCGTCTGGTCCGAGCCCGCCGCAGCCACCGGCGCGAGGTTCCCGCCGCCGCCGCCCTGCGGCTGCACGACGACCTGGACGTCGTCGGAGGATTTCGCCCCGTCGTCGTCCGTGACGGTGAGGCGAAGGTCGTGCGTGCCGACGGCGAGGTTCACGGTGGCGGCGGCCGTCGTGGCGATCTCCACGCCACTCTCGGTCCAGCTCCACCGCTCGATCTGTCCGTCGCTGTCGGCGCTGGCCGAGCCGTCGAGCGTGACGGGCTCATCACCGCCCCCGTCCACGTCGGCCAGGGACTGATCCTGGCCGGCGTCGGCGGTAGCGGCGGCGTTGTCCGGATCGATGGGCAGCTCGGCGCATCCGGTGACGACCGCCACCAGTGCGGCGGCGGCCAGGGCCAGGGCACGTAGCCAGCGTCGCAAAGCGGCTCCTCCGGGAAGGCGGCGCGGGGCGCGCGCCGCGCGTCGTCTCTGCAATCGCCGTGCCCTCTCGGGAGCGCCCGGTCCTGCTCAAGGGACGCGCAACCTGCCACGGTCCGGGCGGCATCCCGGCAAACCTGCTGTTCCGAATCGACGCGGACCTGAGCGAAAGCGGAGCAGTGGACAGCCAGCCATCCGTCTAGTACGGTGCCCGCCCATGGATGCGGGCCGGTTCCTCGATCACCTGATCTCCGCGCCGCGCTACGAGGGCCAGGTGGCTCACGTGGAGACGATCCCGCCGCGCCCTCCACGCTACGCCGCGCTCGATCCCCCGTTCCCGGCGGGGCTGCGCACCGCCTTGCAGGGCCTGGAGATCTGCGACCTCTACGCGCATCAGGCCCGCTGCGCCGTCGAGGCGCGGGCCGGGCGAAACGTCGCGGTCGTCACCGGAACGGCGTCGGGCAAGACGCTCGCCTACACGCTCCCGGTGCTCGAGCACATGCTCGACGAGCCCGCGGCTGCCGCGCTCTTCCTCTACCCGACCAAGGCGCTCGCGCAGGACCAGCTTCGCGGGCTGCACCGGCTCGCCACGCTCTCGCCGGCGGTCGGCGGCGTGCTCCGCACCGGCACGTACGACGGCGACACCTCGCCCTCGGCGCGCCGCAAGATCCGCGACGAGGGCAACGTGATCCTCACCAATCCGGACATGCTGCACTCCGGGATCCTGCCGTACCACGCGAAGTGGTCACGGGTGCTCTCGCGGCTCGCGTTCGTGGTGATCGACGAGATCCACGCCTACCGCGGCGTCTTCGGCTCGAACGTGGCCAACGTGATCCGCCGCCTTCGCCGGGTGTGCGCGCATTACGGCGCCGCGCCGCAGTTCTTGCTGTGCTCGGCGACCATCGCCAACCCCGAGGATTTCGCCCGCACGTTGATCGGCAGCGATGTGACCCTGGTGGACGACGACGGATCGCCGCGCGGCGCGAAGCGCTTCGTCCTGTGGAACGCGCCGTTCGCGGACACCGGCAAGATGGAGCGGCGCAGCGCGAACGTCGAAGCGCACGCCCTCATGACCGAGCTCGTGAAGGAGCGGATCCCCACCATCTGTTTCTCCCGCGCGCGCATCACGGCGGAGCTGATCCATCGCTACGTGCAGGAGGCGCTGGCACGGGAGAGGCCCGACCTGGCGAAGCGAGTGAGGCCGTATCGGGGCGGATACCTTCCCGAGGAACGGCGCCGGATCGAGAAGGCGCTCTTCGCCGGGGAGCTGCTGGGCGTGTCGTCGACGAACGCGCTGGAGCTGGGTATCGACATCGGGTCGCTCGACGCGTCCATCGTGGTGGGGTTCCCCTCGACGATCGCGTCGCTGTGGCAGCAGGCGGGACGCGCCGGCCGCGGCCGCGAGGAGTCGGTGACGTTCTTCGTCGCCTACAACGATCCGATCGACCAGTACCTCGTCCGCCACCCGGAGTACCTCTTCGCGCAGAGTCCGGAGAGCGCCGTCATCGACCCGGAGAACCCCTGGATCCTCTCGGGCCACCTGCAGTGCGCGGCGTTCGAACTGCCGCTCGGTCTGGAGGACGCGGAGATCTTCGGCGAGATCACCGGCGATCTGGTCGCGCTGCTGGAGGCGAACGGAAGGACGCGGCAGGTCGGCGGAAAGAGCTACTGGGCGAACACCGACTTCCCGGCGCGCGCGGTGAGTCTTCGCCATATGTCCCAGGACACCTACTCGATCGTGGAGGTCCCTGCGGACGCCGGGCGCGGATCGGCCTTCCGTCCGGTGACCGGCCCGCGCTTCGCGCCGCCCGGCTCGGGCGAGGCGCGGCTGCTCGGCAACGTGGACTCCATCTCGGCGCTCGAGCTGCTGTACCCCGAGGCGGTGTACCTGCACGACGGGGAGTCCTACGTGGTGCGCCACCTCGATCTGGAGGGCAAGGCGGCCTATGTGGAGCGTCGCGAGGTGGACTACTACACGAACGCGGTCATCGAGCAGCACGTGCTGCTCACCGGCACGCGCGAGACGACGCCGTGGGGCGCCGCGCAGCTCGGGTTCGGAGACGCCAAGGTCACCTGGTTCCCGTCGTTCTTCAAGAAGATCCGCTTCTTCTCGATCGACTCCGTCGGGTGGGGGAACCTGGACCTGCCCGCGCAGGAGATCGAGACGACCACGTTCTGGATCACGCCGCCGGAGGAGCTGCGCCGCGCGCTGCGCGTGGCCGGCAGGAACCCGGTGGAGGGTCTCGCCGGCGTGCGGAACTTGATGATCAGCGTCGTCCCGCTCTTCGCCATGTGCGACCGCGCGGACGTCGGCGGAACCGTGGACAGCAAAAACCTGGGCAGTCCCACGGTCTTCCTCTATGACCGGTTTCCTGGCGGTCTCGGCTTCGTCGAGCACGCGTTCCGCCGGCCTTCCGACGTGATGGCGGCGTGTCTCGAGCTCGTCGAATCCTGTCCCTGCGAGAGCGGGTGTCCCTCGTGCGTCGGTCTGCCCGTCCTGCGCGCTCCGCAGCATCAGGATCCGGAAGCGCAGGGCCACTGGCCGATCCCCGACAAGGCGGCGGCCCGCTGGATCCTCTCCGCGCTGCTCGAGGGAGCCGGCGCGCTGTCCGCCGCGGGATGAGCGCGAGCTTCGCCGAGGGGCTGCGCGCGCTGGCCAGCCACCGGGCCACGCGAGGCGCGTTCGTGGCGCCGGTCCGGTTCCGCGCGCCCGGTCCGGCGGAGCGCTACGAGGGAGAGACGTGCCTGCGCGTGCAGCGGCCGGCCGACGACGATCTCGCGGCGCAGCTCGAGGACGCTCTCGCCCGCCTCGCGGGCCGCGCGGAGGAGGATGTCGATCGAGGGCTGCGCGCGGCGGCCGGGTGCCGGCTCGCGGAGATCGCCTTCCTGGACCTGGAGACGACCGGCTTCTGGGGCTGCCCGATATTCCTCGTCGGGCTCCTGCTCGTCGAGAACGAGCGCCTCGTCGTCCTGCAGCTCGTCGCGCGGGATTATCCGGAGGAAGCAGCCATCCTCCGCGAGTCGGCGGAGCTGCTCGCAGGCCGGCGCACGCTGGTCACGTTCAACGGACGTTCGTACGACGTTCCCTGCTTCCGCGAACGCGCCGTCGTGCACGGCGTCTCCGAACGGCTCGCGGAGCTTCGCCACGTGGACATCCTGCACCCGCTGCGGCGGCGCTTTCGCGACGAGCTGCCCGACTGCCGCCTGATCACGCTGGAGCGGGAGGTCGTCGGAGTCTTCCGCGGCTCCGACGTTCCCAGCCGCGAGATCCCCGCGCTCTATCACGAGTTCGCCGGGACGGGCGACACCGCGCGTCTCGCCCCGCTCCTGCATCACAGCCGCCTGGACTTGATGACGACGGCGCGGCTCTTCGCGGAGCTGGCCTCGGCCTAGTTCTCCGTCTGCGAACCGAGCCTCTTCGCCGGAGCGTTCACCGCCTCCGCGCGGAGCGAGTCCATCCTCGCGTCGTAATCCGCCCGGACCTCGCCCTGGCCCTCCTCGACCCTCCGCCAGGCGAGGAGAACCCGGTCGTCGTCCCGTGTTTCGCTCTCCTCCAGGCGGGCGAAGTCGATGACGTAGCTCCGGTCCAGGCCCGACGGGGCGAGGGCCTCGTGCAGAACCTCCTCCTGTCGCTCGCACGCGCGCAGCAGGAAGTCGGGATCCGACGACGTCAGAACGATCGCGTGAAGGATGTCGACGCGCGCCGTGCTCGCGAAGAACGCGGGTGGGGCGTACCAGTCGTGTCCGGGCAGCGCCTTCTCGACCGGCCTCAGGAACTCCGGGCGGAAGACTTCCGGCGTCACGAGACCCACGCTGTCGTACAACTCGAGACGCGAGTGGTAGCCGATGCCGCCCAGCGGCACGGTGACGGAGGAGGGGAGCGGCTTCTCGAAGGGGCGCTTCTCGAGGTATCGCCGCAACGCCTTCCCCTTCTCGATCCACCCCGCGACGTTGCGCCGCTGCAAGAGCCAGTAGTCGTACTCGGAGAGGAAGCCGGTTCGGTCGCGGCGGAACGACACCGACTCCCGCACCGGCTCCGGCACGAGGTGGATGTTCCAGCCGGGAAGCGCGCCGACAGCGGCCACGATCAGAGCCGCCGCCACCAGAGGCGCCGTGCCGCCCGGCACCCGCTTCAGCAGCCAGGCGAGGAGGATGGTCTGGAAGGCGAGTCCCGGGATGAGGAAGCGGCCCATCGCCATGAAGTCGCCCTCGGCGACCACGGCGTACGCGGGGAATGCCCAGGCCATCGCCGCCACGGCGAGCGCGAGCCTGCGTTCCCGTTCGCGGAACGCGAGTACGGTGGCGGGGACCATGAGCACGGGCACGAGGAAGGTCAGGAAGTGCACCGCGACGTACTCCGCACCCCGAACGATCCCGCCGAGCCCCTCCACGCCGCCGAGCTTCGCGCGCGCGGTGTTGGAAACGAACGAGTCGAAGTACGAGAGGCGCCAGCCGGTGTACACCGCGTGGCAGACGAGGGGCAGGACGGCGGCGCGGGCGAGCTCGCGGCGGCCTTCACGGTGCACGAGCGCGGCCAGCGCGAAGATCATGACGACCCAGCCCACGCCCTCGAAGCGGATCAGGGACAGGGCGAGAGCGGCGATCCCGCCTCCCGTCGCGTCGGGACGCTCTCGCAGCACGAGGCGGTCGAAGGTCAGGAACACGAGCAGGGCGAACGGCATCGTCTCCAGCCCGCCGGCCGACCACACGGCGAAGGGCGGGAACGCCGCCAGGGACAGCACGGCGAGCGTCGCGGCGAGGTCCGGAACGCGGAAGCGGCCGTGCAGCCGATCGAGCAACATCCACAGCAGGACGTAGCCGCACGCCGACGAGACGATCAGCGGCCACACGCCGACGTCGAGGCTCAGCAGCTCGAAGCCGGCGCAGAGCACGGTCCACAGGAAGTTCGTGTAGCCCTCGATCGGGACGGTCTCGCCCAGGTTGAACCGGAGACCGTGGCCGTCGGCGAGATTCCGCGCGTAACGGAACGAGATGTAGGCGTCGTCGCAGGTGAACCAGAAGCGCGAGAGCTGCCAAGTGTACGGCACGCACAGCAGGAGGTACGTCGCGACGCGTCGCCTCACCATCCGTCTCCGCCCAGAGCGGGCACCAGCCGCCGCGCGACGAGGGCGGCACCCGCCTCGTTGAAATGGCAATCGTCGTAGAACCAGCGAGCGTCCCCGCTCAGGTCCGCGAGATCGACACAAGACGCCCCGGTCCGCCGGGACACGGAGAGGATGACGCGATTGTACTCCTCGAGCCCCCGGCGAAGCTCGCCCGCCGGAACGAAGGCGCCCTCCGGGGTCTCGCCCATCCACAGCAGAGCCGTCTCCGCCGCGGGGAGCGCCTCGTCCCAGAGGGCCGGGTGCGTGACAAGGACGAGACGGATCCCGCGGGCACGGCAGGCCGAGACGATCCGGTCGAGGCGCACCTCGAACCCGACCAGTGCGCCGGAGAGATCCGGCAGCTCGCCGGCCGGCGCTTGCGCACGCAGCGCCCGCCGCTGCACGTAGCTCTCTCCGCCGGCGTCCTCCACGTCGATTCCCGCGCGACTGCGGGCCTCGATCCTCTGGCGAACGCCGGCGACGAGATTCGCCAGGTTCGACCCGAGCAGCAGCGGCCGGATCCTCATGCGCGGGTGGAAGAACTTCCCCGTGAACTCCCCGCCGCCGACGAAACGCAGGAAGTCGTTGAGACCGGCGAGCAGCACGACGCAGTCCATGCGCTCGATCAACGGGGAGTTCTCGAGGAACTCCAGGTGCTCGGCGGTCGTGTAACCGGAGAAGCCCGCGTTTCCCACCCAGGCTCGGCGCCCGGAGTGCGCTTCGCGGAGCTGATCCTGCAGGAGCCTGGGCCAGGACTCCGCGTCGTCGAGGTAGAGGCACTCGGTCGTGCTGCCGCCGACGCAGAGCACGAGGAAGTCGCCGGATCGCGGCTCGTCGCCGCGGACGCCCAGCGAGTTGACGCCGTAGCGGCTCGGCCCGTGCACGCCCGGCATGATCCGCGGATCCGGGCGGTGCTCACGCACGTCGAGCGGCGTGCGCAGGTGATAGAGCTGCTCGCGCACCGGGACCGGAAAGACGGGTGCGAGCGCCGCTTCGGCGACGAGAAGCGCGACCAGCACCGACCCGGACACGACGGCAATCGACGGCGCACGGCTGCGGAGCAGCGACCGAACCGCCGGGAAGAGGAGGGTCGCGCCGGCCAGCACGAGCAGCGCGGACAGGACCGGGAGGAGCGCGCGGCCGTTGCCGAGCGGGAGCCATCCGCGCGCGAGAGCCGCCACCGCGTCGACCCACGCGAGGAGCGGTAGGGCCGCCGCCGCGAGAGAGCCGGCGAGCAGCGGGTGCGCCCTCATCGTCCCCTTCGCCGCGACGGCGTGCCCCGCGTTCCGGTCTCCGTCCGCAGCGAGTCCATCCGCGCCGCGAACGTGGTCCAGGCCGCCTCGGCGTCGCCGTCGATCCTCCGCCAGGCCACCACGACGGCGGAGTCGGAGGCCGCGGAGTCCCCTGGGATCTTCGCGAAGTCGATCACGTACCGCTCGGCGATCGAGCCGAGGGCGTCGCGCAGGGAGCGCTCCTGACCCTGGCACGATTGCGCCACCCTCCGCGGCTCGGTCGTGCTCACCACGGCGAACTTGAGGATCTCCGGCCGCTGCTCCAGGAAGAACGAGTACGGCACGACCCGGTCGTGCCCGGGAGGCCAGCGGCTGGGATCACGGTAGTGTCCGGAACGGGACACGCTCGGCGTGACCAGGCCGGCGCGGTCGTACAGGGTCAACCGCGAGTACCAGCCGATGCAGCCGAGTGGACTGACGACGCACACGGGGTCGGGGTCGTCGAAAGGATGTGCCTGCACGTAGCGGGCGAGATCGCGTCCCTTCCGCGCCCAGCCGATGGTCGCTTCTTTCTGCCCGATCTTCCAGTACTCGTACTCGGTGAGGACATCCATCTTCCTCCAGGCGCGCCGAAAGTCGGCTGCCTCGTCGCGGATCGATTCGGGAACGAGGTGCACGTTCCAGCCCGGAAGGAGCCCGAGGGCCAGGATCACCGCGGCCGCCGGCACTTTCGTGGCGAGGCCGCCGGGAAGCGCGGCGAGCAGGGCGGCGGTCAGCAGCGCCTGGAAGGCGAAGCCGGGGGCGAGGAAGCGGCCCATGGCCATGAAGTCTCCGCCGACGACGACCGCGTAAGCGGGAAAGGCCCAGGCCAGCGCGGCCACCCAGACCCACGCGAGGCTCCGGCGCCGGAGCGCGAGCCAGGTGGCCGGCACCAGCAGGAACGGAACGAGGAACGTCAGGAAGTGCGTCGCGACGTATCGCGCGCCGCGCAGCCAGCCCTGCCACACGTAGTGCGATCCGGTCTTGATGCGAGCGGTGTTGGGCAGCAGCTCTTCGTGGTACGTGAGCCGCCAGGCAGTGTACGCTCCGTAGCCGATCCCGAAGATCGCCGCGGGCACGGCGAGCGCACCGAGGTTTCGCCGGCGCGAGACCAGAGCCATGCCGAAGAGGACCGCCGCCCAGGCGAGGCCCTCGAAACGCATCAGCGCGAGCGCGAGCATCGCCGCTCCGGCGCTCCACCCCGGGCGGTCGGCGAGGATCAGCCGGTCGAACGCCAGGAACACGCAGAGCGCGAAGGGCATCGTCTCCAGTCCGCCCGTCGCCCAGACCGCGAACGGCGGGAACAAGGCGAGGGTGAGCGTACCGAGCGCTGCCACCGGCAGCGGAAGGCCTAGCTTCCGCACCGCCCGGTCGAGCACGAGTCCGATCAGCGCGAATCCGCAGGCGGCGGAGAGCAGCAGGGGAGCCGTGGTGACGTCGAGGCCGAGCTTCTCGACGACCGAGCACACCAGGACCCACAGGAAGTTCGAGTAGCCTTCCACCGGCGGGCTCTCCGCCAGGTTGAAGCGGAGGCCGTGTCCCTCCGCCAGGTTCCTGGCGTAGCGGAACGAGATGTAGGCATCGTCCGTCGTGAAGCGGAACCGCACCGCGAGCGCTGCGTACGCCACGCCGAGCAGGAGCCAGGCAACGAGTCTGGTCATCGCGTCCTTCGCCTTGACCCGCCGGTCCGGGATCTTCGAGACTGCATTCTATGGGAAGCCGGCGGCTGTGGGGGACGGCAGGCGTGGGCCTCGCGGCGGCGGTCCTCGCCGCCTGCGCAGGGTCGCCGCCCGGGCCGCAACCGAGCGTCGTCCTCATCGTGATCGACACCCTGCGCGCGGACCACGTCGGCTGCTACGGCGACCCGGAAGCGCGCACGCCGGCGATCGACGCGCTGGCCGCGCGCGCCGCGCAGTTCCGCTGCGTCGCGCAGGCGCCCTGGACCACTCCGTCGGTCGCCACGATCCTGTCCGGCGCCTGGCCGTCGGGCCACGGCGCCAGCCGCGCGCGCACCGCGATCGTCGAGTCGGTCCCACTGCTGCAAGAGGTGCTCGGGCAGGCAGGCTGGGCCACCGGCGGCGTGGTCAGCCACGGCCTGCTCGCGCGACGTTTCGGCTTCGACCGCGGCTTCGACTGGTTCGATTCGTCGCCCGCCGGCGGACATGACATCGCCAGCTCGGACACGGTGACCGCGCTGGCTGCGTCCTGGATCGACTCCGCGGCGCGCCCGTTCTTCCTGTTCGCCCATTACTTCGACGCCCACTACAACTACCTGGAGCATCGCGGCCTCACCCGGACCGACGACTACCAGGGCCGACTCCGACCCGGCCTGGACATCTGGCGGTTGAGGCGGGAGTCGCAGTTTCTGACCGCGGAGGACGTCCGCTACCTGCGCGCGCTGTACCGCGGAGAGATCGCCTTCGTCGACGCGGCGGTCGGGCGGCTGCTCCGCCGCCTCGAGGAGCGGGGGCCCGGCAGTGCCGCCATCGTCTTCACCGCCGACCACGGAGAGGAGTTCCTGGAGCACGGGTGGCTCGGACACACGCGAAGCCTGCACGCGGCGGCGCTGCACGTTCCGCTGCTGGTGTCGGGTCCCGGCGTGGCGCCGGGGGCGCGCACGGCCGCAGCGATGCAGGTGGACGTGCGCCCCACGATTCTCGGCCTCGCCGGCGAGCGGGCGCCGCGCACGCCCGGGGTCGATCTCGCACGCGAGGACCCGCGCGACCGCCCGCTCTACTCCGAGGTGGTCTACGAGGAGAAGCCGCTCCGCGGAGGGGATCTGCGCGAAGCGCTGGGCCTCAGCACGGATGCGGACCAGCGGGCGCTGCAGAGCGGCCGGTGGAAGCTCATCGAGGATCGGATGCGCGGCGAGACGCACCTCTACGATCTTGAGTCCGATCCCGGCGAGACGCGGAACCTCGCGGCCGAGCGGCCCGACGAGGTCGAGCGGCTGCGAGGGCTGCTCGCCTCGACGGACGCCGCGGAGCCTGGCCTGGTGGGAGAGGAGGTGACGTTCACCCCCGGCGACGCGGAGAAGCTCCGGGCGCTCGGCTACGTGCAGTGATCAGCGCGCCCAGGCGAGCTTCCTGCCGCACTCCCGGCAGGTGTACTCGAGCGTCCCGCGGCGGACGCGCCGGTGGGATCTACCCGTGAGCCAGTGCGTCTTGGTGCAGGCGCAGCGGTAGGCGAAGCGTCCCGCGGAAGCGGCGGGCACGGCCTCGAAGCCGTGCGCCCCGCGCGGCGCCGCGCCGCAGAAGGCCATGACCTCCTTCCACTCCGCGCCGTGCGGCCGGATCCGCCGGGGGTAGAGCGCGGCGGCGACGACGTGGGCCACCTCGTGCGGGACGATCTCGCGGATGAACTCCTCGCCGTGCCGCTCGAGCATTTCGGCGTTGTAGTTCGTCGTCCAAGTCGTTACGCAGGCCTCTCCGGCGGTACGTCCGCGGAGCCGGAACTCGACCCGCGGCGAGGCGATGACGGCGTGCGGCCAGCGGGCGCGCGCTCTGTCCAGCAGCTCTTCCGTCGCGTCGATGACCCGCCGGCGAAGCTCCTCGGGCGCAGCGTGCGCACCGAAGGGAAGATCCATCTGCTCGGCCACCCGTCCCATCCCTCGCCCTCCCCGGCCCCGAACACTACACTGAATCCATGCCGATCGCCCCGCCCGTCGAGCGCACCTATCGCCTCTCCTGTGAGGTGGATCCCTACCGGGACGGCTGGACGCTGGAGCGCTTCCTGACGCATCGCTTCCGGTAGCACCCCGTTCCGATCTGGAAGGAGCGGCTCGCCGCCGGCGCGGTATGCGTGAACGGCCGCCCCTCGGGCGGCGGCGCCGTCGTGCAGCGGGGCGACCGCATCGAGTACACGCTCGTGCACACCGAGCCAGCCGTGGACTTCGCCTACGACGTGCTGTTCGACGACGCGCACCTCTTCGCCGTGGCGAAGTCGGGGAACCTGCCGGTGCACGCCGGCGGCAAGTACATCCAGAACACGCTCGTCTCCAGGATCAAGGAGGACCGCGGCGAGAAGTACCGGCTGGCGCACCGGCTGGATCGGGAGACGTCGGGGGTGGTGGTGATGGCGAAGACGCGCGAGGCGGCCGCCGCCTGCGAGCGGGAGTTCCGCGAGCGACGCGTCCGAAAGAGATACCTCGCCGTCGTGCGGGGGCAGCCGCCGGCGGAGGTGCGCGTGGACGCCCCGATCGCGCGGCGGGAGCCGGCCGAGGCGCCGTACGTCCGCGTGGTCGATCCCGGAAGCGGGAAGCCGGCGGTGACGACGTTCCGGCGGCTCGAGACCGGGCGCCGAGCCGCGCCGCCGCACGAGGCGATCGCGCTGGTGGAGGCGCTGCCGGAGTCGGGGCGGCCGAACCAGATCCG
>JBQTGV010000105.1:0-19131 GCA_052390515.1 Candidatus Eiseniibacteriota bacterium
GCTACGACGCTCGGCCATCTGATCATCTCTTTCGAGACGGAACACTAGCGCTTCACCGCAGGCGCACCACCGCACGCGACGTCGGACCGTGCGGCGTCGACGCACGCACGAAGTACACGCCGGGCGCCACCGACCTGCCGTGCTCGTCCGCACCATCCCACGCCACGGTGCGCTCGCCGTGCCCCGTGTCGGAGGTGACGAGCCGTCGGACGAGCCGGCCGGCGACGTCGTGCACCGCGAGTCGGACCGTGCCCTCGCCGGGCGATACGACGCGGATCCCCGCCGTGAAGCGGAACGGGTTCGGGAACACCGAGAGCACGACGGCGTCCGCGCCGCGCGGTGAGTCGAACGTGAAGGGCGAGCCCGTCGCCGCCGAGCACTGCGCCGGAATCACCTGCAAGCCGTCGCCCGACGTCGCCGCGTACGCCAGCTCCCCGAGCGCGGCGACGCCCTGGACGTCTCCGGCCACGACGCTGCCGACGAGGAGCGGAGCATCGGGGTCGGACACGTCGACGACCTGGACGCCGGCGATCCCGTTCGCCAGGTAGACGATCGTTCCCGGACCGCCGTCGCCGACGGCCTCGAGCGCCCAGATCTGATCGGCGGACTCGACCGCACCGCGGATCACCGGGACCGAGGGATCGGCGATGTCCACGACGAGCATCCATTGGGCGTCCCCGACGTAGAGGAACGGACCGCCGCCGTCGGCCAGCGAGACCGCCGTCGAGTAGTCCGGCGTGTCGATCGTCGTGAGGAGAACGGGCGCCGCCGGCGCCGAAACGTCCACGATTTGCACGCCGGACGTGAAGTCCGCGACGAACGCGAGACCGCCGCGCGCCTCGACGTCGAACGTGAGCGCGGGCAGCCCGAGGCTCCCGGCGACGAA
Organism: Candidatus Eiseniibacteriota bacterium; assembly: GCA_052390515.1. Taxonomy (GTDB): domain Bacteria; phylum ARS69; class ARS69; order ARS69; family ARS69; genus JBQTGV01. Next base: position 887 of record JBQTGV010000105.1, read on the forward strand.
GGCCTCGTCCGGATCCGACACGTCGACCGTTCTCAGCGTGTCGTCGTCGGCGACGCACGCGATCGTCCCGGTCAGGGCAACGGCCAGCGCGAAGTCCGCGTCCACCGTCGAGCGGATCGTCATGGCCGCGGGATCGGCGACGTCGAGCACCTGAAGCCCCGAGCTCCCATCCGCCACGCAGGCGATCGCCCCGAGCACGGCGATCTCCTGCGCCGTCCCGGGCGTGTCCAGCGCTCCGGCCATCGCCGGGCTCAGCGGATCGGCGAGCTCGAAGGCGAGGATCCCCGCGGCGCCCGCTGACAGCCAGAGCCGACCGCCCACCTCGATCAGCGCGTCGGCCGACGATGTGGCCACGCCGCCGAGAGCCGCCGGTGAAGCCGGGTTGATCGCCTCGACCGCGACGACGCCGTGCGAGTCATCCGCCACGAACACGCGCGTGCCCGACGCCGCGATCCCGCGCGAGCTCCCCAGCGTCTGGAGGTGCCCCACCATGACCGGGTTAGCGGGGTCGGTCACGTCGACCGTGATCACTCCGCCACTCGCGGAGGCGAGGATCGCCAAGGTCCCGATCTTCGCCACCTCGTGCACGTCGCCTGGGACGGCCAGGGATCCGAGGATCACGAGCGCCGCGGGATCGGCGGCGTCGACGACGGCGAGTCCCGATCCTCCGTTCGCCACGTAGACCGTCGTCCCTTCGACGAGCAGACCGCGGGCGAAGCCCGCAGTGTTCTGCACATCGATCTGGATCGGCAGCGACGGATCGGTGACGTCGACCGACACGAGGCCCGCGTTGCCGCAGGCCGCGAAGGCCGTCGACCCCGACACGGCCAAACCGAACGCGTGCGACGGCGTCGCCAGCGCCGACACGAACGCCGGCGCGTCGGGGTCGGAGACGTCGAGAATGCGAAGGCCGGCGAACGAGTCGGCGATGAAGACGCGGGAGCCGCTCACCGCCAGGCCGAGCGCGTTCCCCGGCGTGTCGATCGCCCCGCGCAGCACCGGCGCGTCCGGATCGGACACGTCGACGACGCGAAGGCCCGCGCTCGCGTCCGCCACGTATGCGAAGGTCCCGGCGACGTCCACGTCCTCGGCCACGCCCGGCGTGTCGACGCGAGAGCGGAGCACGGGCTGCTCCGGCGCGGACAGATCCACGACCGCGAGGCCCGAATCGCCATCGGCGATGTACGCCAGATTCCCGTCGACGGCGATCCCGCGTGCCGCTCCCGGCGTGTCCGCGATGCCCTCACGGTGCAGGAAGAGCGAGTAGTCGACGCAGGTCTGGGAGGCGGAAGGCGCCGCTGCGGCGAGCGCGAACGCGAGAGCAGCGAAGAAGCGCGCGGAGGCCATGGTCCATCATAGGGCAGGAACCCGCCCCGTGTCACGCCGTGCGGGTCACCGGACAAGAACGACGCGCGCGCCGGCAGCCACGCGGGCGGAGTGAACCCGGGCGAAGTACACGCCCGCCGGGACCGGAGCGCCCCCGATGTCCCGCCCGTCCCACTCGAACCGTCCGGCACAGATCGCCGGAGCCGGGTCCACGATCCGCTTCACCAGCCCGCCGCCGGCATCGTGGATCGTGACGTTGGCGCGCCGGTCGGTGAGACCCTCCACTTCCAGCACGCACCGATCGCGCATCGGGTTCGGCGACACGGTGAGGCGCAAGCCGCTCGCCACTGCCGGCGTGAGAGGCGCGCCGACCGCTCCGAGCGCGCGGCGCCGATACCAGACCTGCAGCGATCCGGTCCGGTCGTCCCCCCACACCAGATGCAGGTACGCGCCGCTCACCGCGGGAAGCGGCGCGACGGATTCGCCGGCGGCCTCCGTGACGCGCTCCTCGGCCGCCCACGTGGCGCCGCCGTCGAGCGAGGTCAGGTAGTAGATCTCCGTGTTCGTGGAATCGCGGCGGTCGTGCCAGGCGAGGTGCACGGAGGCGCCGGACCCCACCATGGCGCCGTGGTCCGAGGGCGAGTCGGTGAGCCGCACTTCCGTGCCCCACGTCGCGCCATCGTCCGTGGAGCGGACCACGTACATTCTCCCGCCGTCTCCGGCCACGACGTCCTGGTTGTAGTTCACGACGACGGCGCTCGGCGACGCCGCCGCCACCTCCGGCCGGCCCGCGAAGCGGTTCCCTCCCGTGGTCAGGCGCACGTCGGGACCCCAGCTCGTCCCGCCGTCGGCCGACCGCTTGAAGTACGTTTCCGGGCAAACGGGCACGGTATAGCAGGGGGGATTGGCGTCGCGGTCGTCGCCCCAGACGACGTGCACCGAGGCGCCGCGCGCGGACACCTGCGGGCGCCCGAGGCCGACGGAGCCGGCGGCGGCCGCCGCGAGCAGCACTTCCGGCTGCCAGGAAGCGCCGCCGTCCAGCGAGCGGCGGTAGTAGATCTCCGAGACGATGTCCGGACGCCGGAAGTCCATCCACGCCATGTCCAGCCGCGGCCCGGAAGTGAAGAGCGAGATGCGGTAAGCCCCGCCGGCGGTCGTCAGGCGGGACTCGGGGAGCCAGGTCAGGCCGCCGTTGGTCGACCGCCTGAGGTAGATGTCCCCGATCTGCCGCGGACAGCACCAGTCCGTGACGATCGTGATGTTGCGCAAATAGACCACGTACACGTTCGCGCCGTCGGCCTGGACAGGATCGGTGAGGTGCGGCTCGCCGTCGGCGGAGATCACCGTGTCCGCGCTCCAGGTCGCGCCCTCGTCGGTAGAGCGCCGGTAGTAGACCGGGCTGATCCCCCAGATGAGGTGCGCAGTGGTGCCGCTCGCGGCGATGCCGTAGGCCCATACGTCGCCGGGTGCCGCGCTGATCTGCCGCTCCGGATCCCACTGCGCGAGCGCCGAGCGCGCGCCGAGACAGGCGGCGATGACGAGGACCCACCACACCACGGAACCCGGTCCGGCGGTCCACGTGTCCGGACGACGCGGGTCGTGCGCGTCCCGGCGTTCCAATCCAGGCGTGCGAAGTAGACGCCGCTCCCCACGGGACGGCCGCCGTCGTCCCCGCCTGCCCACCGGAACGCGTGCGGCCCGGCCGCGAGCGCGCCGTCGACCAGCCGGCAGGGCGAGAGCGAACCCCCTAACGTGTCGCATTTCCGCACCTCCTGACTGCGCGCGGGGTCGGGTTCCGGCACGACCGACGGGATGTCCTGCAGATACGAGCCGTGGGAATCTACCTCCCGGTCTCCGAGGCGGACCAGGGTCCGGGCTCCGGCCCGCCGCCGGCGGCGGTCGACCTCGGCGCGACAGCAGCCTCGCCGCTGCGCAGGGCGACCGTCCCCTGACTTGCCACTTCGACGAGCAGCCGGCCCTCGCCGTCGATGCCCCGGGCGACGCCGGTCTGTGCGCCGCCGGCCCCTTGGGCGACGACTTCACGGCCGGCGAGCGCGTCGCGCTCGGCAAAGGCCGCCGCGAGATCCAGCCGGTCGGCGCGTTCGTCGTCGAGGAGATCCTCGAACCGGTTCAGCAGCGCGGCGAGCAGCGCGCTGCGGGAGAGGCGGCGGCCGGTCACGCTCTCGAGCGAGCCGGCAGTTGCCCGGATCTCGGGCGGGAAGTCCGCGTCGCGGTGGTGCACGTTGATGCCGATCCCCGCGACCGGGATGGTTGCGCCGCCGGCCGAGCGCGCCTCGATGAGTATGCCGCACACCTTGCGGCCGCCGAGCAGCACGTCGTTCGGCCACTTGAGGGAGGCGGCGGCGCCGGCCTCGCGCTCGATCACGTCGGCTACGGCGAGTCCGGCGACGAGCGAGAGCCGGGGTGCTGCCGCCGGATCGGAGGGCGAATCGAGCAGCGTGCTGCACCAGACGCCGAGCCCCGGCCGCGAGTCGAACCCACGGCCGCGCCGGCCGCGCCCCGCGGTCTGCAGCTCGGCGGCCACGCAGAGTCCGGGCGCAGCACCCGCCGCCGCGCGCTCGAGCACGACGTCGTTCGTGGAGCGCACCGAGGCGAAGGTCTCGAGCGGCCGGCCGAGGCGGCGCGTGGTCAGTTGCTTCGACACCTCGTCCGCCGACAGCACCGAGCCGCGCGGGCCGGGACGCACGACACCGTCCCCCGGCGGCTCGATGAGACCGGCCGCGGCGAGGTCGGCCAGGGCGTCGCCGACGGCTGCTGCCTCGAAGCGGCTCGAGAGCTCGGCGACATGGACCGGCCCGCGCCGGCCCAGCAATGCGAGGACCTCGGCTTGCACCTTGCGGAGCGAGTACTCGCTCACGCGCCCTCCAGCAACAGCGAGAAGTCGATCGCCTTCGCGCTGTGAGTCAGCGCCCCGAGGCTCACGAGGTCGATGCCGGCGTCGGCCAGCTCCGCCAGCCGCTCCGCGCGAATCCCGCCGGACGCTTCCAGCTCCGGCCGCGTCCCGCGCGGACCGAGCGCCGCCGCGGTGCGGCGGATCTCCTCGGTCGTCATGTTGTCGAGCAGGATGCGGTCGACGTGAAGCTTCGCCGCCTCCATGGCCTCGTCGAAGCTGCGCGCCTCGACGGTGATCGGCAGCCGCGCGGACTTCGCGTCGGCGCGCACCGCGGCCACGGCCGCGCCGATCCCCCCCGCCAGGGCGATGTGGTTCTCCTTGAGCATCACCATGTCGGCGAGGCTCCAGCGGTGGCTCGTCCCGCCGCCGACTACCACCGCCCACTTCTCCAGCGCACGAAGACCCGGCGTCGTCTTCCGCGTGTCGCACACCGCGAGGCGTCCGCCGGCCGCGTCGACGGCGCGGCGCGTGGCCGTGGCGATTCCCGAAAGCCGCTGCAGGAAGTTCAGCGCGGTGCGCTCTCCGGACAGCAAGGCACCCGCCGGTCCCTCCACCGTCAGCACCACGTCGCTGGCGGCGAAGCGGTCCCCGTCGGAGCGTCCTCCGACCCGGCACTCGCCCGGCGCCAGCGTCTCGAAGACCCGCGCGAACACGGCCACGCCGGCCAGCACGCCGCCTTCCCGCGCCAGCACCTTCGCCTTCACCGTTCGGCTCCGCCCCGGCAGTGGCAGCGTCGAACGATCGTCGAACGCCGCGTCCTCCTCCATCGCCCGCTGCACGAGCGCATCGAGCACGTCCGCCGCCGGCACCTTCGCGTCGAACGATCCGAGCAGCTTCCTCACCGGTAGCCCCCGCGCCTCCGCCGCGCGGACCCCGCCCGCCGCCGCCTCACGCGCCGCGCGCCGACGACCGCCTCCGCGCGCATCTCCAGAATCCGGTCGCGCAGCGTCGCGGCGAGCTCGTACTCCAGCTTCTCGGACGCCTCGAACATCTCCTTCTCCAGCCGAGCGATCATGTCGTCCTTGTCCACCTCGGCCATCGCCTCGGGGAGATTGCGCGGCAATCCGTCGTCCACCGTCTCCGGCTCCCGCGAGTCCGCCACCGCGGTCTGCAGCATCACCTGCTCGATCGACTTCACGATCGTCTCCGGCACGATGCCGTGCGCGGTGTTGTATTCCTCCTGGAGCCGTCGCCGCCGGCTGGTCTCGTCGATCGCGCGCTGCATGGAGCCGGACATCTCGTCGGCGTAGAGGACTACCCGGCCGGCCGCGTTGCGCGCCGCCCTCCCCGCCGTCTGGATCAGGGAGCGCTCCGAGCGGAGGAAGCCTTCCTTGTCGGCGTCCAGGATCGCCACGAGCGACACCTCCGGCAGATCCAGCCCCTCGCGCAGCAGGTTGATGCCGACGAGCACATCGAACTCGCGCAGGCGCAACCCGCGCAGGATTTCGGAGCGTTCGATGGTTTCGATGTCGGAGTGCAGGTAGCGCACGCGGATGCCCAGGTCCTCCAGGTAATCGGTGAGGTCCTCGGCCATGCGCTTGGTGAGCGTCGTGATCAGCACACGCTCGCTCCGATCCACGGTCTTGCGGATCTCCGCCACGAGATCGTCGATCTGGCCTTCCACCGGGCGAACCTCGATCACGGGATCCATGAGGCCCGTCGGGCGGATCACCTGCTCGACGACCACGCCGCCGCTCTGCTGCAGCTCCCAGTCGCCGGGCGTCGCCGACACGTAGATCGACTGCCCGGTCATCCCCAGGAACTCCTCGAAGTTCGCCGGACGGTTGTCGACGGCCGACGGCAGCCGGAACCCGTGCTCGACGAGCGTGCGCTTCCTGTTCACGTCGCCGAAGTACATGCCGCCGATCTGCGGCACGGCCACGTGCGACTCGTCGATGATCGTCAGGAAGTCGTCGGGCAGGAAGTCGACGAGGCAGTACGGCCGCTGGCCGGGAGAGCGTCCGGTCAGGTGCCGCGAGTAGTTCTCGATGCCCGGGCAGTGGCCGATCTCCTCGATCATCTCCAGGTCGAACTTCGTGCGGGACTCGAGCCGCTGCGCCTCCAGCAGCTTTCCGTTCGCTCGCAGCTCGGCCAGCCGCTCCGCCAGCTCGCTGCGGATCGTGCCGAGCGCCTTCTCCACCTTGGGCCGCGCGGTGATGTACTGCTTCGCGGGGAAGACGCGGTACTCGTCGAGCTCCGCCTTCAACTCGCCGGTCAGCGGATCCACGATGGACATCTTCTCGATCTCGTCGCCGAAGAGCTCGAGCCGCAGGATGTCCTCCTCGTAGGCAGGGCGAATCTCGATCGTGTCGCCGCGGACGCGGAACGTGCCGCGCTGCAGCTCGTAGTCGTTGCGCAGGTACTGGATCTCGACGAGATCCCGCAGCACGGAGTCCCGGTCCCGCTCGACGCCCTTCCGGATCGGTACGGACAGGTCCTCGAAGTCGTCCGGCGAGCCGAGACCGTAGATGCACGACACGGAGGCGACGACGATGACGTCGCGGCGGGTGATGACCGCGGCCATGGTGCGCAGCCTGAGGCGATCGATGTCGTCGTTGATGGAGGCGTCCTTGGCGATGTACGTGTCGGTCTGCGGCACGTACGCCTCCGGCTGGTAGTAGTCGTAGTACGAGATGAAGTACTCGACGCGGTTCCTGGGGAAGAACTGCCGGAACTCCCCGTAGAGCTGCGCCGCGAGCGTCTTGTTCGGCGAGATGATGAGCGTCGGCCGCTTCGCCCGCGCGATGACGTTCGCCAGCGTGAAAGTCTTGCCGCTGCCGGTGATGCCCAGGAGGGTCTGGCTGCGCAGCCCACGGCCGAGCCCCTCGACCAGCTCCTCGATGGCGCCGGGCTGATCCCCGCGCGGCTCGTACGGGGAGTGGAGATCGAAGTCCATCGGGGCAGTGTACCCCCCCGGGCGGTCCCCCGGGGAGCGGTGCTATAGTGGCTCATCCCCCAAGGAGGTCAGCTTGCGAGCCCATCCCCTCACTACGTCGAGCACCGCGCTCTTCGCGTTCCTCACCCTCGGCACGGCCTTCGCCGCGGATCCGCAAACGGCCGTGGCACCCGAGAGCCCCTTCGCCGAAATCGGCCGCTGGTTCGAAGCGCACCCCGAGCTCCAGGACAGGTCCGGCACCGGCTGGAAGCCCTACAACCGGATCAAGTGGTTCCACGAGCGGCGCATGGACGGGGGGACGCTCCCTCCGGGCGATGCGCGGTGGCGAGCTTGGGAGGAGAAGCGGCGTCGCGAGACGGCCATGGGACCGTCGGCGCGCTCCACGTGGTTCGCGCTCGGACCGGCGAACTTCGGGGGCCGCATGCTGGCCATCGACTTCGACGCGACGAACCCGAGCATCGTGTACGCGGGAGCGGCGGGCGGCGGCGTGTTCAAGTCGACTGACGCGGGTCTCTCGTGGACGGCCGTGTCCGACGGGATCCCTTCGCTCGGTGTCGGCGCGCTGGCGGTCAGCCGGACGAACCCGAACGTCGTGGTGATCGGAACGGGCGAGGGCACGCTCAACATCGATCGGGTCCTCGGCGTCGGCATCCTGCGCTCCACCGACGCGGGCGCCACCTGGCAGACGACCAACCTCTCGTATGCGCAGGTCACCGCGCACGGCTTCCACTTCGCCACGGCGGGGCCGAGCGGCACGCTGCTGGCCGGCGCTGTGGACGGGATGTTCCGCTCCGTGGACGACGGCGCCACCTGGACCGAGGTCATGCCCACCGTGGGATCGACTTTCGCCAACGGCTGGTACGACGCGCAGTGGGATCCGGCGGACCCGAACCGCGTCTATGCCGTCAAGGGCAACGACTCGACGACGAACGGCGTGTACGTCTCCACCGACGACGGCCTCACTTGGGCGATCGTCGGCACGGGGCAGCCGGCAGCGGGGAGCTTCGGCAAGTGCAAGCTCGGCGTCAGCGGGGACAACGTGTACTGCTACGTGGGCAGCCCCGGCTTCGGGGGCGGCGTCTTCGGTCTGATTCGTTCCACCGACGACGGCGCGAACTGGGTGCAGGCAGTCGGTACGGGTCTCCCCAGCGGGCAGTCCTGGTACAACCTCTCCTGCGTCGCGGACCCGAACAACTCCGCCCGGGTGATCTGCGGCGCGGTGATCTTCGCCCGCTCCAGCGACCTGGGTGACACGTTCGTCGAAGTGGGTAGCAACGTCCACGTCGACCACCATGCCCTGAAGTACGAGCCGGGCTCCAACGGCCGCGTGTGGGCGTGCAGCGACGGCGGCGTGTGGTTCTCCGCGACCGATGGGTCCCTGTTCTCCTGGCAAGATCGCAACGCCGGTCTCGTGAGCTACCAGTTCTACGACATCTGCGTGAACAACGGCGCGGACCCCTACTACGTCATGGGCGGCACCCAGGACAACGGCACCGACAAGTGGTCCGGAACGACGACTTGGGCCGACGGCCTCGGCGCCGACGGCATGGTGTGCAACGTCGACCCGACGAACGGCACGACCGTGTATGCGGAGATCCAGAACGGCGGCCACAACAAGAGCCTCGACTCCGGCGCCTCGTTCTTCAGCATCGGCAACGGCATCACCGGCTCCGGCCGCTGGGTGACGCCGGTCGATGAGGACCAGACGGACGGCGACCGGCTCTTCACCGAGACATCCACCGGCGTGTTCCGCACCACGGACGGCGGGGCGAACTGGTCGAACGTCACCTCGTCACGAGCCGTCTGGATATCCATCAGCTCCATAGATCCGCAGATCGTGTGGACGACGAACGGCGGGACCACGCAGCGCAGCACCGATGGCGGCGACACGTGGAACGTCGTGGCGGCGTTCCCCTTCTCCATCGGCGGTTCGACGAAGGTCTACGCGCATCCGGCGGACGTATCCACCGCTTTCGTCTGCTTCTCGAGCTACTCGAACGTGGTCACGCTGGCGCGGACGACGGACGACGGAGGCACCTGGACCGACGTGACCGGGGACCTGCCGCTCATCCCGGTGAACGGAATCGCCATCCATCCGGCGGCTCCCGACGACTGGTACATCGCCACGGATCTCGGCGTGTGGCACTCGGGCAACGGCGGCGTTAACTGGCTGCCCTATGCCACCGGCCTGCCGAACGTGGTCGTCGAGGACGTCGAGATCAAGCTCGTGCCTGGAAAGCTGGTGGCCGGCACGCACGGGCGCGGCGCCTGGGAGATCGACCTCGGGCTAGCGGTCGGTGTCGAGACGGACGTGGCGGTCGAGCCGGCCGCGCGCAACTTGATGTTCGACGAGCCTTGGCCGAACCCGGCGAAGGACCGCACGCTGCTCCGCTACGCGGCGAAGAGCGCTGGTGCTGTGACGCTCCGCATCTACGACGTGCGCGGGCGTCTGGTCAGCAGTCTCGAGGGCTTCTCCCGCGGGGACGGCATCATCCGCACGACGCCGTGGTTCCCGGACGACGTGGCCAACGGCGTGTACTTGGCCGTGCTGGAGGCCGGCGGGGAGCGGGTCACGCGGAAGATCACGGTCTTGAAGTAGTTGCAGACGCCGGCGGAGAAAGCCCTGGTCGCGTGCATGGCGGGCGCGACACGGGCGTTCGAGGGCCGAATGGCGGCGGCGACACCGCTGTGGTTCCACCGGCGCGTGCGTGGCGCGGAGTCTTGGGAGACGCGTTACGCTTACGGCGACGTCGGCCTGCTGACGCGCATGTTCGAGACCGCCGGTTTCGTCTGAGAGAGCGTTCGACGCTTCGCGTTCCTGGAAGGCTACCTGGGCAGGTTCGCCGGTCTCGCAGCGCCGGCGCGGACCTACGACCGGCTCGTCACGAAGCTCGGGCCGAGCGACCTCCTCGGGAACGTGTTCGTCGCCTTCGCGAAACCGCAACAAGAATGAGGCCCACCGTCACCGCGGCCCCCACCAGCGGCAACGTCCGGTGCGACGCCGGCGCCTCGAATCCCGCGGTCACCACGAACGGCGCCCACTCTCGCGGGGCCGCCCCGGCGGCCATCGCCTCGAGCTGCGCGTGCCGCAGGGCCATGTCGGTGGGCACGCCGTCATCGAGGAGTGCGCCGTAGAACGAATCCATCAGGCCGGCAGCGGACCGGTCCGCCACCTCCCACAGCGAGATGAGCACGGCACCCGCCCCGGCCTGCAGGAAGGCGCGCGTCAGACCCAGCACCCCTTCGCCCCCGGCGATGCGGCCGAGACCGCTGTTGCACGCCGACAGCACCACGAGATCCGCGCCCAGCCCGAGCTGCATCACCTCGTGCGCCTGCAGGAAGCCGTCCTCCGCCGGGTCCTCGTCCTGGGCCAGCGTGAGCCCCGAGAGCAGCGGCTCATCCTCGTCCAGCAGGCCGTGCGTGGCGAAGTGCAGGTACGTGGCGCCGCCGGCCAGAGCTTTCACCGCTTCCTCCCTCGCCTCTTCGCCGATCAGGACGGTTGCCTTGCGGAAGCGCGCGGCGACCTTCCGTGCTTCCTCCCCGGCGAAGGGTAGCTCGCCGAAGCGCCAGCCGCGAGCGTCACGGGCGGCATCCAGCAGCGCGACGGTTCGGTAGGTGGATGGGTTTCCCACGGCGAGCAGCGTCCGCTCGCCGCCCCTCCGCGGCCTGCGCAGCTCCGCGTCGAGGGCGCTGGCCGACGGCGCCTGCGCCACGGCGTGCTGCTCCACCAGGAAGGAGCTGCCGTCGTGCAGCACGGCGAACGGGAAGTGCAGCAGCGGACCGTCGGCGACCACGACGAGCCGTGCCGCCGCGCTCAGCTCCGCCGCGACCGGTTCGACCAGCAGAGCGTGCAGCACCTGTGCCGCCCGCGGATCGAAGCGGTCGGACATCATCGACTCGCGCGCGGCCTGCACGAGCCCGCGCAGCGATTCCGCGCCCAAAGGGATGCGAAGCGCGCGGAAGCGGTCCCGCCCGACGACGAAGGCGAAGGTCTGGTCGCTGCCGACCAGATACTCCAGGAGCAACTGGTCGTCGCCCAGGACACGCTTGCGGATCTCCGCCAGGGTGAGCGGAGCACTTCCGCGGGAAAGGCCGCCGCCCTGCTCCAGCACCGCGCGGTACTCCCGTGCCTTCGCGTCGACGGCGTCGGTGAGCGAATCCGCGCGCGCCTCCTCCCACTGCTCGGCGGACACGGTCTGCGAGAGCTCCGCCTGCAGCGCGGCGAGCTCCGCCGAGAGCTTCCGCTCGCGGTCGCGGAGCGCGGGAGCTGTGGTGTGGGACGGCGCGTCGGCCCCCGCGGACATCACCTCCAGCAGCACGCGCGCACGCGACCGCTCCGCGACGTCGAACGCCAGCTCGTCCCGGCCGAGCTCGTGCAGCACCGCGGCACGCCGCACGTAGATTTCCTTCTTGTCGGTGAAGAAGCCGAGGCGAAGCTCCTCCCCGGCCAGGCGCTCACGCACCGACTCCACGATCTCGACGGCTTCGGCCAGCAGCGAATCCGCGCGGGCCAGCTCGCCGGCGCGCGCACACACGTCCGCCTCATCCACCAGCGCCTCCCGCAGCAGGGAGACAAAACCGTGGCGACGTGCAGCGTCGATTGCGTCCGCGTAGAGCCCGCGGGCGACGCCGTCTTCCCCCTTCGCGGCGCAGACTCGCCCGAGGCAGCGCTCGGCTTCCGCGAGCAGGTAGGGGTGGTCGATGGAGTCGGCCACGGCGCGCGCCCGGGCGAGATCCTCCCGGGCGCGGTCCCAGTCCCCGAGATCCGCGCGCACCTTTCCCAGGGCGACGAGGATCTCCACCGCGCGGGAACGCACCTCGGTGTCCTGGGCGAGGTGCCAGGCCTGCTCCAGCGGCGCAACCGCGCCGGCCGCATCCCCGAGGTCGACGTGGGCGAGCGCCATCCCCATGAGCACCGCCGCCTCGTGTCTTGGAGCACCCAACGCGCGTGCGGAAGGCAGCACCTCCTCGAGGTGGCGCAGGGCCTCGTCCGGACGCCCGAGGGTGAGGTACGTCTCGCCGATCTGCGTCGCGAGCAGCGCCTTCGCTTCCTGGATCCCGGTCTCCTCCGCGAGCAGCGTGCCATCCTGCAGCACCGAGAGCGCCATGGAGTAGCGCTCGAGCGACTGATAGAGCCACGCCAGCCCGATGATCGTGCCCAGCTCGGCTCCCTTCGCCCCGATCTCGCGCTGGATCCGGCGCGCCTGCTCTCCCTCGGATATCGCCGCCTCGACCTGCCCCGAGAGCCCGAGCACGTGGGCCAGCATCCCGCGCAGCTCTCCCTCCCAGTGCCGGCGCTCCGAGGGCGGGACTTGCGGGATCCTCGCGAGGCCTTCCTCCAGATCCTCGCGCGCGGCGTCCAGCTCGCCGCCCTGCGACCGGCACTGCGCAATGCTCAGCGTGGCCCAGACCCACGTCCCCCAGTCCCCGGCCTGCTGCGCCGGGTCGAGCACCGCGGACAGCGTGGCGATGCCTTCGGCAAGGCGGTCCGCGCCGAACTGTGCGCGGCCGATCCACACGCGCAGGTTGAGCGCACCGACGCCGTCGCCCAGATGCTCCGCCATCTCCACCGCCTTCTCGTACTCGCGAAGTCCCGCATCGGTGGACTCCGTGATGAGCATGCAGCGCGCCCGGACTCGCTGGACGTCCAGCTCGAGGTACGGGTCGGAGGCTCGTGACGCGGCGCTCTCCACCGCCGGCAGTGCATCTCGCACCAGATTCCAGCGCGCACCGAGCGCGACGCATTCCCGGTAGCGCTTCCAGCCTTCGACCAGCGCGGGAAGCCGGCCGGCCGGCAGCGATTCGTGGAAGGCAACGATTCGAAGAGCGAAGGAGTCGGCCAGCGCCTCACGGTACAGTGCGGCCAGCGCGCGCGTCTCGACGAGCAGGGCCGCCGCCGAGTCCGCCCGACCGGTGAGCAGGTGCCCGGCTCGTTCGACGAGCAGGTCGCGCACCACGGGTGCTGCGGCGCGCCGTTCATCGCCCAGCAGTGACCGCGCCGACGCCGTGTCCGCCGCGGACAGCGCCTGCTCCAGCCGCTCGCGGAGCGGAGGCACCTGCGCCGGAGCCACCTGCACCAGGCCAAGAGCGACTCCCGCGGCCCACCACGCCGGCCGCGGTATCTTCACAGCAACTGGCCCGGAGAGATCTGCACGAGCAGATCATGCGCCTCGCCGGAGTGGTCGCCGCCCTCGGAGACGTTCTCCTCCAGCACGGCGCGCGCCTCGTCCAGGCGGCCGGCCTTCAGGTACGCGTTGGCCAGCACCCAGGTCCACCTGGAGTGAAGCTCCTCCGGCGCGCCGGCGGCCGCCGCCTCCAGCGGCTCGATGGCCGACTCCGCGTCGCCGCGCAGCGCCCTGGACAGCCCGAACAGGTACGCCGCCTCCAGCGCCGAGGGATCCCGCTCCATCGCCGCGCGGAAGCGCTCCTCGGCCTGATCGTGCTCGCCGAGCTCCAGGTAGGAGACCCCGGCCTCGAGCAGCTCCCGCGTCCCGTCCTCCAGGCTGCCGGCGCGCGTAAGCGCCGACGTCGGCCCCTCGTGCGGAAACGTGGCCAGCTCACGGAGGTCGGGCGTGCGCGGGCGAAGCAGCAGCACCGCGGCGAAGGCCACCGCCGCCGCCAGCGGCAGCGTCAAGCGCAGGGCCGGCCAGAGCGGGGGCCGTGCCGGCTTCTCCGTGACCGCCTCCAGGAGCGCCGTCCCCTTCCCGCGCAACGCATCGGTCGCGGCCGATCCGCGCGAGAGCTCCGCGAAGCATTCGTCGCACTCCAGCGCGTGCGCTTCGAAGGCGCGGCGCTCGTCCCCCTCGAGCAGACCTTGCTCGTACGCGGCGAGCCGCTCGCGCATCTGCTGGTGCACGTTCATGTTCCCGTCCCTCCGAGCCTCTCCAGCTCGCGCAGCAGCTTCTCGCGGCAGCGAGAGACGCGGCTGTACGTCGTGCCGATGGCCTCGTCGCCGAACGCGCGGCGGATCTCTTCCCGGTCGGCGTCGGCCAAGAGGAGCCGGAACAGCCGCTTGCACTCGGGCGTTGCCCTGCGCAGCGCCTTCGCCACCGCCTCCTCGAACTCGATCAGCTCGACGGCTTCCTCGCCGGCGCGACGATCGGTCAATTTCGCCAGCTCCTCCGGCGAAGCGGCGCGGCTGTCCTGCGCCCATTTCGCCTTCAGGTAGTTGCCCACCTTGTTGCGCAACACGGCGAGTACCCAGGGGATGAGGCCGTGGGCCAGCTCGGCCTCCTTGTACTTCGCCAGGACGGTGCGGATCGTCTCCTGTGCAATGTCATCAGCCGCATCCGCGTCCCACACCCTCCTTTTCGCGGCGGCCACCACCCTTGCATGCAGCTTCTGGAAGAGCCGGTTCTCCGCGTCGCGGTCCCCGCCGCGCGCACGAGTGAGCAGATCGTCCATGAGATCCCCGCCGCTGCAAGGAGGCGGCCCGTCCGGAAAAGGGCAGCGTAGGAAGCATCCAACCCGAGGTCAAACGAGATGAACGGTTCCTTCCTCCGTGCGCTGCTTTTGGCGGCGTGCTGTCCGGCGGCGAACGCCGCGCCCACCTGGTGGTCGCTGGACACCATGCCCGCGGGAACGCCGCCGACCGTGCAGTGCCTCACCTCCTCCACCCCGGACCAGACCGTTCTGGACGTGACGCTCCACGGTTTCTGGTACGAGACCCTGACCCAGGGACAGCAGGCCTTCCAGCGCCTCAGCCTGAACCGCACCCGCGACGAGGCGCTGAGCCGGCAGATCGGCCGGCCGGAGCTGCCCGCCGTGCACCACCTCCTCGGCAACCTGACCGGCGGGCAGATGCAGGCTCCGTCGGTCACGCCCATCTCCGAGGTGCAGATTCCGGGTGCGGTGATCTGGCCCGCTCAGCCGGTGCTCATGGAGGACCAGCAGTCCGGTCCATTCCAGCAGGACACGGCCTTCTACCAGCAGACGAGCTCGGTCTGGCCGGCGGCGCGGGGTGCCGCGCTGGGCACCGCCGGCCGCTTCGACGGGCTCGATTTGATGGCGGCGGAGACCTACCCCTTCCGTGTCGTCCCCGCCACGCAGACCCTGATCGTGACCCAGCACTACATGGTGGCGATCGCGCACGCGGGGACCGGTACGCCGGCGACCGAGACGATCACACGTCGGCGCGCGAAACAGTACGAGCTCGCCCTGGACAACTTCGCCGTCGTTTCGCCCCTTCGCCCGGCGAACGTGCTCGGATACGCCGGCGACTACCTGATCGTCACCGACCCGCTGTTCGTGGAGGAGATCGAGCCGCTGGCGGATCAGAAGCGGGAGCGCGGCTACACGGTGCTCGTGGCCGACACCGACGAGACCGGCACGACCTGCGCGGAGATCCGGGGCTTCGTCACCGACTGGTGGAGCGCCGCACCGGAGAAGGACCACTACGTGCTGCTCGTCGGGGACACCACGTCGGTTCCCCTGTGTCCGTCCGAGAGGCTCACCGGCTCCGACATCCTCTACGCCTGCGTGGACGGGCTCGCCGCCGACGGGCTCCCGGACGTCTACCCGGAGGCGCGCCTCGGCCGCTTCCCCTGCGTCACGGAGTCCGAGTGCACGCAGATGGTGACCAAGACCTTGACCTACGAGGACGACTACGACTTCACCGACACCTGGCTCTCCGAGGTGGTGCTGGCCTGCCACGAGGAGGCGGACCTGGTCTACCCGGACCAGTACCGCGACGCGCAGGAGACGGTGCGTGCGTATCCGTTCACGAGTCCGCCATCCTTCACCACGCGGTACGGCCAGGACGGCGCCACCGACGCGGAGGTGCGCAGCGACGTGAACGGCGACATCGGCCTCCTGTGCTACCGCGGCCACGGCAGTTCGGATTCCTGGAGCGGGGACTGGAACCTGGCCAACGAGAGCTTCGACACGTTCGACGTCGGGCTGCTGACCAACCAGCCGAACACGCCGGTCGTCTTCTCCATCGCCTGCCTGAACAACTCCATCAGCACTTTCGAGTGCATCGGGGAGAAGTGGATGAAGACGACGGGGCGGTCGGTGGCGCACTTCGCCGCTTCGCACTGCACGTCCCGGGACGCCAACGACCTGCTGGACCTGGAGCTGTTCGAGACGATCTACGAGGACGGCCACCGGATCCTGGGCGAAGCGATAGCCGCGGCGCACGCCGCCACCATGATCTCCTTCCCGGTCGAGGGCGAGGCGAACGCCTGGCAGTACCTGCTGCTCGGGGATCCGGAGCTGGAGGTGTGGACCGCCGCTCCGCCGCCGCTCTTCGTGCTGGCCGACGTGAGCGAGGTGTCTACGGGACCAACGACCGTCGTGGTGACGGTGAGCGGAAGCTCGGCGCGGTCCGCGACGGGCGTGTCGATGGCGACGGTCGCGGTGTGGAAGGACGGCGAGGTGTCCGAGGCGCTCTACACGGACGCGATGGGACAGGTGTCGGTGCCGGTCGATCCGCAGACGCCGGGCACGCTCACCATTACGGCGTACACCGAGCTCGGGCCCGAGGGGGTCGGTGCGCTGACGATTCCGGTGACCGGGCCGACGGCGGCGCTGGACGTGGCGGCGGCGGCGACGCTTCGCCTCGGGCCGGTGGCCCCGAACCCGTCGCGCGAGCGAGTCGTGGTGCCTTTCACTCTGCCGGCGGCGGGACGTGCGAAGCTCGAGGTGATCGATGCTTCGGGGCGGCGCGTGGCGAAGCTGGCGGATGAGGTGGCCGCGGCCGGCGCGTATGCACGTGCGTGGAACGGACGCGGGGCTGACGGCAGGGTCGCCGCTCCCGGCGTGTACTTCCTGCGGCTGACACACGCCGGCGCGACGCGGACGGCGAAGGTGACGCTGGTACGGTGATTCGGCGCTACTGCGAGCGGTGCGGTTCGGAGAGGTGCCTGCGGATCTCCTGCGCGAGGCCCGCTCCGTCGAGCCCCTGCGCGTGAGGCAGCCGGCCGCCGAGCTGGTGCATGAAGAACTCGGGGGCCGGCGGCTCGCCGGCCTCCCACACCACTCCCGGCGGATAGACCAGGTACACGTCCCAGGCCGGCTCGGTGGTGAGATGTATGGCCGGCTGGAACGCTTCGCCCAGCTCCGTGCCGTCCGTCCAGTAGTTCACCACCCGAGCATCCGGGAGAAGTGCCGTGGCCTTGCGCGCGGACCGCTCATCGTCCGTGCGGAGAATCGGCTCCCACACGGCGTAGACCACCAAGTTTGCGTCGGCCACTTCATCGAGAACATGCTCTCGCACCTCCCGGGCGCCTCGTTGGCAGCCGGGTCAGGTCGGCGAGAGGAGCATCAAGAGGCGCGTCTTGTCGCGGTCGGCGTTGAAGCGATCGCGAAGGGGGCGCGCGTCGGACGACAGTTCGGTGACGAGCGAGGGCTCGCCCGCCGCCGTCTCGAGCGCGAGGAAGTCCTTCGAGAACTGCGGCTCCGCCGTCACCCGGCGAAGCTCGAGCGGTACTTGCTCATCGCCGATCGTGGCGGTTCCGCCGATCCGGCTGCCGTCCTCGCCCAGCCTGCCCTCGAAGTCCGTCTCGATGGCGGTGAAGTGGAGGCGGATGGTCTCGCCGGCCTCGGAGACCTCGACCGGATAGTCCTCCACCTGGAACTCCATCAGATCGAACTCGCCGACCCATCGGGAACCGAGCGTTCCGAGGTCGACGACCATCCGCGAGACCTTCCCCTCTCCTGTGGGCAGATCCGTCTCCCATTGGCCTCTGATCGAGGGTTCGCCCGCCGCCGGGGTGGCGGTCTTGCCGGCCGCCGGGGTGGCCTCGTCACCGCCGCCCGCAGACGCCAGCTTGTAGCCCGCGCTCGTCACCGCCGCGGCAAGAGCGGTCCGCGACGGAATGCGCGTGCTCTCCACCCGCAGCGCAGCGGTGCCGGCTTCATAGCCCGCGCCGGCCGCCAGGACTCCGGGAACCGCGGAGAGCGCCATCTCCACCGCGGCCTCGCAACCCGAGCAGGTCATCCCCTCGACTCCGAGCACGAGCTGTTCCGCGTCTTCGCCCGGGACCGCCGATGCTCCGCCGGCTCCGACCAGCCCACCGACGTAGCTCGGAAAGGACGCGAAGGCGACGACGAGCTCCGTGGAGATCCTCATCATCACGCGGTTCGTTCGCAGCCACCGGCGGTTCGACT
>JBQTGV010000106.1:0-48274 GCA_052390515.1 Candidatus Eiseniibacteriota bacterium
GGTGCTCAAGCTCGGCAAGTTCCGGATTCCTCTGAAGAAGCCGGAGCTCACTTCGCTTCGCCGGTCGAAGCCCTGGTGGACGATCCTCGGCGAGCACAACGTGTGGAGCACGGTGATCCGGGTCCCCATCACGTTTCCGCCCGACCGGTTCTACGGAGCGCAGCTGGGTGCCATGAGCATCCCGGATCTGCTCGGCACCCAGGGGACGTTCCTGCTGTTCACCACGCGCAAGTCCGACGAGCGCTTCAAGGAAGGCGGCATCCGCGTGGCGCTCACGCGCAACGGCACGCCGGACTCCTTCGACACCGTCATCCGTGGACCCGAGAACACGCTCGTCGAGGGGAACCCGACGCTGGAGATCCCCCTCGCCATCCGGCTCGACCGCGCGGCGAAGCGCGCGCGGCTGCTGCTGAACGGGCAGAATCTCGATCTCGAGGCCGGCAAGCTCTCCGACTGGATCAAGCTCGAGTTCCCCGCGGCTCCCGGCGTGAAGATCTCCGGTCTCTGCCGCATGATGGTCACCGAGCTGGACGAGCACTTCTCGCTCTACCTGACGCCGATCAGCATCGACCCGGAGAAGCCGGCGATGCCGATCTCGCATCCTTCGTACTACTCCACGTACCTGGCGAAGAAGGTCGGTCCGTACAGCACGATGGGACTCGCCGAGGACACCTGGGCGCTGAACGAGCGGGTCACGAACGACGCGGCCTTCTGGGAGCAGACCTTGGCGATCGACGACGAGCGCCGGCGGATGTTCTTCTCCGCGCTCGAGAAGCTCCGCTCGGGAGCGCTCGTCTGCGTGTTCGACGGCGTCGACCGCGTGCAGCACATGTACTGGCGCTACGCGGAGGACGGCCATCCGGCGCGCGCGCGGAGCGAGAACGGAGCGCACGTCGGGGCCATCGAGACGTACTACCGGCGTAACGACGAGCTCGTCGGAAAGGTCCGGGAGAAGATCCGCGAGGGAGACCTGCTGCTGGTGATCTCCGACCACGGATTCACGTCGTTCCGGCGCGGTGTCAATTTGAACCGCTGGCTGCTGGACCAGGGCTATCTCGCGCTGAAGCCGGGCTCGGACGGCAAGAGCGAGTGGCTCCGCGACGTCGACTGGTCGCGGACCAAGGCTTACGCCGTGGGGCTCTCGGGCATGTTCCTGAACGTGGAAGGTCGCGAATCGCAGGGCATCGTGAAGCCCGGCGCGGACGTGGAAGCGCTCAAGGCGGAGGTCGCCGCCAAGCTGCGCGGTCTGCGCGACGACGCGAAGAACGAGACGGGCATCAACGAGGCCTTCGACACGGCGAAGATCTACAATGGCCCGTACAAGGGAAACGCGCCGGATCTCTTGATCGGCTACAACCACGGCTACCGTGCCTCGTGGGACTGCGCCTCGGGCGTCGTGGCCGGCCCGGTCTTCGAGGACAACGTCAAGGCCTGGAGCGGCGACCACTGCGTCGATCCGCGGCTCGTCCCCGGCATCTTCTTCTGCAACCGGAAGATCAGCGCCACCGATCCGGCGCTGATCGACATCGCCCCGACGGCTCTCTCACTGTTCGGGGTCCAGCCGCCGGAGCACATGGAGGGTAAGCTGCTCTTCGACACGTCCACCTTCGAAGGCGCACGCGCGTGAGACTCGCCGGCCTCGTTCCACAGCGCCAGAGCGCGGGACTCGCCGGCCGCGTACCGCTGGTCGCGCTCATCGCGGCGGCGCTGCTCGCCTTCGCCCCGACGAACGCGTCGGCCAAGAAGTTGATCGTGCTCGGCTTCGATGGGCTCGATCCGGACATCGTGCGGCAGCTCGTGGACGAGGGCCGCCTGCCCAACATGGCCCGTTTGGCGAAGGAGGGCGGCGGCCTGCACGATCTGGCCACGTCCATCCCACCGCAGAGTCCCGTGGCCTGGTCCAACTTCATCACCGGACTGGACAGCGGCGGGCACGGCATCTTCGACTTCCTGCACCGGGATGCGAAGACCTACATCCCGTACCTCTCCACCAGCAAGCCGATCGAGAGCGAGGAGGAGCCGTTCAAGCTCGGCGAGTACTGCATCCCCCGCGGCGCCGGCGGCTTCGAGCTCCTTCGCCACGGGACCGCCTTCTGGGAGACGCTGGAGCAGAACGGCGTGCCCTGCATGATCGTGCGCATGCCGGCGAACTTCCCGGTTTCGGGCAAGGCGACGTACGAGCTATCCGGAATGGGGACGCCGGACGTTCGCGGCACCTACGGGACGTTCTCCTTCTATACGACCGATCACGCCGAGTTCGCCGGCAAGAACATCGGCGGCGGCAACGTCTACAACGTGACGCTCGCCGGCGGACAGGCCACTTGCAAGCTGGAAGGGCCGATGAACCCGCTCCTCTGCAACGAGAAGAAGCGCGCGTTCGTCGAGTTCACCGTGGACGTCGATCCGGACGAGGACTGGGTGCTGCTCTCGCTCGAGGGCGAAGAGCACCTGCTCGGCGCGGGGGAGTGGACGGAGTGGCTGCCGATCGAGCTCCCCTTCGCGCCGAACGCGGCGCTCTCGCTCGTGGCACCGCCGGTCAAGGTGATGGCGCGGTTCTACGTGAAGCAAGTGCATCCGCACCTGAAGATCTACGTCTCGCCGATGAACTACGATCCCATGTACGCGACCGACGACTTCGCCAACCCGCCGTCCTTCGCCAGGGAGTTGGCCGAGGCCGCTGGGCGCTTCGCCACGCAGGGCATGCCCGAAGACACCAAGGCGCTCGACGAGCACGTCTTCACCGTGGACGAGTTCCTGAAGCAGGCGGGGAACGCGGGGCAGGAGATCCTCGACGAGTTCCCCTGGGTGCTCGACAAGTTCCAGCGGGAGTTCCCCGACAAGGGCTGCCTCTTCTACTACACGGGAAACCACGACCAGATCGGACACATGCTCTACCGCACGATGGATCCGAGCCATCCCACCTTCGATCCGGCCGTCCACGCGCAGTTCGGAGAGGTGATGCCGGGGATCATCGAGCGGCTGGATCAGCTCGTCGGCTACGCCCTGGAGCGCATCGACGACGACACGACGCTGATCCTCATGTCCGACCACGGCTTCGCCAGCTGGCGCCGCGCGATGAACGTCAACTCGTGGCTCGCGTCCGAGGGATACCTCACGCTCAAGAACCCGAACATCGAGAAGGACCCGGGCTTCTTCCTCAACGTGGACTGGACGAAGACCCGGGCCTACGCGCTGGGTCTGAACGGCCTCTACGTGAACGTGCGCGGGCGTGAGGCGAAGGGCATCGTCCCGGAGTCGGAGCGGCGGGGACTCCTGGAGGAGATCGCCTACAAGCTGGTCCAGACGAAGGACCCCGAGACCGGACTGCAGGCCGTCTCCAAGGTGTACCTGTGCGAGGACAGTTTCCACGACCGCGGGCACCTGGACGTCGGGCCGGACATCATCGTCGGCTTCGCCAAGGAGATGCGCTCGTCGAACCAGTCCGCGACGGGGACGATCCCGCCGGAGGTGTTCAAGAACTGCGACACGGAGTGGAGCGCGGATCACTGCATGGATCACACGGTCGTGGCCGGCGTGCTGATGTCCAATCGGCCGCTGGCGAAGCCGGCGCCCGCGCTGCAGAATCTCGCCGCGGCCATCCTCGCCGAGTTCGGCATCGGCGAGTTCCCCGGCGACGCCGAGAAGGATCTGAAGGCCGTCGGCTACATCGCCGCGACCGCGACGCACTAGCCCGCCCCCGCAAGGAGAGGACATGTTCGGAGGGAACCGGATCAAGCTGGAGAAGGACCTGCTGGAGAAGGTGAAGAAGTACGCGGCCGTTGCCGGCTACTCCTCGCCGGAGGAGTTCGTGAAGCACGCCCTCGAGAAGGAGATCGCCTTGCTCGAGGAGGCCGGCGACGACGAGGCGGAGCTGAAGAAGCGGCTCCAGGGTCTCGGCTACATCTCCTGAGCGAGGTTGCGATGACGTTCGTGGTCCGACTCCTGGGTGGGATCGCCTTGCTCGGCGTGCTCGCGCTGCTGCGCGGCCCGGTGAACGCCGTCCTGCGAGTGCTGTTCGACGCGGTGCTGTTCCCGTTTCGAGGATTGCACCCGGTCGTCGGGCTCACCGTGCTGGCCGTGCCGTTCGCGGTGCTCGCGCTCGTGCTGTTCAAGGCCACGTCGGATCAGGCGGCGCTGGAGAAGATCAAGGCGAAGATCCACGCCGGGCTCTTCGAGATCCGGCTGTTCAACGACGACATCCGCGCGATTCTCCGCGCGCAGTTCGAGATCCTGGCGCACAACGGGCGGTACTTCCTGCAGAATCTGGTGCCGCTGCTCTGGATGATCGGGCCGTTCGTGTTCGTGATGGGACAGCTGCAGTTCCAGTACGGCTTCGAGGGACTCGCGCCGGGAGAGAGTGCCTTGCTCAAAGTGCAGCTGGCCGGGGAGAAGGCGGCGGCGCGACCGGATGCGGCGCTCACCGTGCCGCAAGGGCTGGAAGCGGAGACGTCGCCGGTGTGGTTCCCCGCGCGGAACGAGCTCGTCTGGCGGCTCGGAGCGCGAGCGGAGGGCAGCTACGACGTGCGCGTGAACGTCGGCGGCGAAGAGGTGACGAAGTCGGTGCGCGTGGGCGAAGGTCCCGCGCGGCGTTCGCCGCTGCGCGTGGCGCCGTCGGTGATGGACGAGATCCTGAACCCGGCCGAGGCGCCGCTGCCGAAGGCCGCCGGCATCGCCTCCATCTCGCTGGATTACCCCGAGGCCGGTGGGAGCTTCGCCGAGCTGTCGGCGTGGGTGTGGGCCTGGGTGGGTCTCACCATGGTGATCGCGTTCGCGCTGCGCGGGAAGTTCGGCGTGACGATCTGAGCGGCGCGAGGTCGCGGATTCGATTCCCGCTGCTCCACCAACCCTGGGCCCGTAACCTTCGTGGTTGCGGGCCCAGGGCGTGGCGGGGGAAAGCCGCCTGAGCCGTCTCCGTAGAATCTGCGTGCGCCGGACCAAGGCGAACACCCATTTCGGACCAACGTGAACACCCGTTTCGGTCAAGGTGAACGCTGATTTCGGGATGGCGAACAGCCGTTTCGGTCAAGGCGAACACCGGTTCCGGACGCGGGGAACGGCTCTTCCCAAGGAGTCGAAGGGCGTGGTGCATCCTCCTCCACCGGGGACGGACGGCCCGCCCAGTATGGCGCTGAGCGCGGGACCGCCCGCCCCGGGGAGGAGGCATGGGGGCGGCGAGGCTTGCGATGCGGAAGAGTCGAGACATTCTACGGCTGAAGTGGGCGCTCGGGGTGAGCCACCGGCAGGTGGCGCGGAGCCTGGCCGTGGGGCTTGGGACGGTGGCGGAGACGCTGGAGCGGGCCGCGGCGGCCGGGCTCACGAGCTGGGCGCAGGTGGAAGGGCTGGACGAGCCGGCGCTCGAGGAGCGGCTGTATGGCGTTCGCCTCGAGGTGCCTTCGCGGCCGCTGCCGGACGCGCGCTATCTCCACCAGGAGCTCCACAAGAAGGGCGTGACGCTTCAGCTCCTGCATCTCGAGTACCTGGAGAAGCCCCCGACGGCTACCGCTACACGCAGTTCTGCGAGCACTACCGGCGCTGGGTCAAGCGGCAGCGTCGCTCGATGCGCCAGATCCACGGCGCCGGCGAGAGGATGTTCGCGGACTACTCGGGGCTCAAGCCCCAGTACGTGGATCGGTCCACCGGCGAGCTGATCGAGGCGGAGCTCTTCGTCGCGGTGCTCGGTGCCTCGAACTACACCTACGCGGAAGCGACACGGAGTCAGCAGAGCGAGGACTGGATCGCGAGCCACGTTCGCGCCTTCGAGTACTTCGGCGGAGCGCCGAGGGCGACCGTCCCGGACCAGCTCAAGAGCGGGGTCACGAAATCCTGCCGCTACGAGCCGGGCGTGCAGCGCACCTACGAGGAGATGGCGACGCACTACGGGACGATCATTCTTCCTGCTCGGCCTTCGAGCCCCAAGGACAAGGCGAAGGTGGAAGTCGCCGTGCAGATCGCGGAGCGCTGGATCCTCGCGAGGCTGAGGAACCGGACCTTCTTCTCGCTCGCAGAGCTGAACGCGGCCATCGCCGAGCTGCTCAAGGAGCTGAACACGAAGAAGATGCGCGTGTACGGGAAGAGTCGGCGCGAGCTCTTCCTCCTGCTGGATAAGCCGCAGCTCAGGCCGCTTCCGCCTGAGCGCTTCGAGTACACGACGTGGAAGAAGGCGCGGGTGAACATCGACTACCACGTCGAGCTCGAGTGGCACTACTACTCGGTGCCGCATGCGCTGGTGCACGAGGAAGTCGAGATCCGTGCGTCGAAGTCGGTGGTGGAGATCCTCCACCGCGGAAAGCGCGTCGCCTCCCATGTCCGGAGCTACGTGCGCGGCGGGCACGCCACGGATCCTTCGCACATGCCGAGGGCGCACCGGGCACACCTCGAGTGGTCGCCGTCCCGGCTGATCCGTTGGGGGGAGAAGATCGGGAAGTCCACCGGACAGCTCGTGCAGGCGATCCTCGACGATCGGCCGCACCCCGAGCAGGGCTACCGGTCATGTCT
Organism: Candidatus Eiseniibacteriota bacterium; assembly: GCA_052390515.1. Taxonomy (GTDB): domain Bacteria; phylum ARS69; class ARS69; order ARS69; family ARS69; genus JBQTGV01. Next base: position 6,496 of record JBQTGV010000106.1, read on the forward strand.
TGGAATCCTGCGCCTAGCGAAGCGCTACGGGGACGAACGCCTGGAGGCCGCGTGCGCGCGAGCGCTCCTCGTGCGCGCGCGTTCGTACCGCCATGTGGAATCGATCCTGAAGAACGGCCTCGATCGCATGGTGCCCGTGAGCACCCCCGCGCGAGCGCCGAGCATGCTCGTCCACGAGAACATCCGCGGCCCGGAGTACTACCACTGAGAGAAGGGAGGAAGAACGACCTCCTGGGAAGCCCCAGGACGCGAGATCTCACCAGGGGGAGGCATCCTGCTATCCCCCCTTTTCCCCGCACCAGAGGAGGAACGGATGCTGACCGAACCCACCGTCGAGAAACTCAGGACGCTGCATCTCGACGCGATGGCGCAGGGTTACCTCGAGCAGACGCAGAAGCCCGACATCGCCGAGCTTCCCTTCAACGACCGCTTCGGGCTCCTGGTGGACGCCGAGTACCTCGCGCGTGAGAACAAGCGTCTCTCCAGGAGGCTGCGCGAGGCGAAGCTCCGCCTGACGCAGGCCTGCGTCGAGGACGTCGACTACGCGCCGAAGCGTGAGCTCGACAAGGCGACTTTCCGCCAGCTCGCCACCTGCCGCTGGGTCCAGGAGCACCTCAACGTGCTCATCACCGGCTCCGCGGGAACCGGCAAGAGCTACCTCGCCTGCGCGCTCGCCAACCGGGCGTGCCGCCAGGGCTACCGGGCGCTATACTGCCGCGCCTCGCGTCTGTTCGACGAGCTGCTGCTCGCCCGGGCCACGGGCACCCACCTGCGCCTGCTCGCCAAGCTTGCGCGCATGGACGTGCTCGTGATCGACGACTGGGGCCTCAAACCCTTCACCGACCAGGAGCGCCTCGATCTCCTGGAGATCCTGGAGGACCGGTACGGCTCGCGCTCCACCATCATCACGAGCCAGCTTGCGCCGAACAAGTGGCACGAAAGGCTGGGCGAGCCCACAATCGCGGATGCCATCCTCGATCGGCTCCTTCACGGAGCCTACAAGATCGCCCTCAAGGGTCCTTCGAAAAGAAAGGAGGAGGTCGCCGAGCCCTGAGACCACCGCGTCGCTTCGCTCCGACAGGAGCCTGACGCCGCGTTCCCGATCCGGAAGCGTTCACGATGGCCGGAACGGGTGTTCAGAATGGCCGGAATACGCAGAATCTCCGTGAGAAGCGCATCGGGCCATTTAGACACGCCGATGCGGAAGTTCAAGGACCCCGATGATCAGTACCTTGGGCGCTGGGACTTGCTGGGTCCCGGATAAACCTGCCCGACCAGCGAATTACAGGGGCCGAGCATCGGGCTGCTTGGAAGCACGCTCTCCTTGCTATTCGGTATCGGCCTCGGGCTCGCGACGCACAGTCTCCGCCGAACCATTGGATGAGATCTTCGGGAGCGGAGCAGCCGGAATAGGTGGGCGAACCGGTGGCGGAACTGGTAAGGGGAGCCCCGGCTGGGGCCGGAGGACTCTAGGTGCGAGACGTGCTGGAAGCGAGTATCGAAGCCGCACTTCGGGTGAGTATCAACGTTACACACAAGCGGCTCAGACGTCGTCTCGGGCATGTACGAAAGTGCCGAGCGATTCGCATCGGGGGGTTTGAGCGACGCCTTGTGCATCGATGGGGCCGAACACTTGATCTCTACGCGCTCGCGTACGAATACACTGTCGGTCTGGGAGAACGCTTCTCCAAGGAGAGTCTGCCAGGCGCAACGGATCCAGTGCGTGTCGCCACGCTCGCCCGATTGCACGCTCGGGCTTGCTTGGTTTCAGTGGAAGTGCACAGTCTGCTGCGTTGTGGGTTTGCGAGTGCCGCGTTGGCACGATGGAGAACGCTGCACGAGACGGCCGTCGTTGCTCGAGTTCTGCGGGATCGGCCGAGCGATCTGGCTCAACGCTACCTGGACTACGAAGTCGTAGAGAGCTTCAAGGCGGCGGTAGAGTTTCAGGAGTACGAGCACTTCCTGGCAGAGGACCCGTTGCCCCCAGAAGACGTGGAGGAGATTCGAGCGGATCGGGAGCGAATCCTCGTGCGCTACGGGAAGGAGTTTGACAAGCCTTATGGATGGGCCGCGGAACTGCTTCCCGGAAAGACGACCCTGAAGGAACTGGAGGAAGTCGCGGGGCTGCAAGGGTGGAGGCCCTACTACCGCATGGCCAGCGATGGTGTCCACGCTGGCCCGAAGGCTATCGCCTGGAACCTGGGGCTGGAAATGGACGCCGCCGGGCTTCTCGCTGGACCGAGCAACGTGGGTTTGGCGGATCCAGCGTACAACGCGATCTGGTCGCTGAGAGATGTGACTGCGTCGCTCCTCTCGCAGAGGCAAGACTTCGACGGCCTAGTCCAACTCGGCGTCTTGGAGCGGCTCCTCGAGGAGATCGGCGAAGCGGCCATGCGTGCCCATCGGGCGCTGGAGAGGCGGGCCCGCCTGGCGCGGCGTCCCCTCAGAGAGAGGGCATGAGATGGCGAAAGGGTCCCGCGATCTCGTGACAATCATGAAGAGTGAAGGCCCCGTTGCGTTCCTGAGCGCAGTACTTCAAGACTTCGACGCGGTCGGCACTGGACTTCTTTCACGCGTAGCGGATTCCGGCAAGCTGGCGCCATTCTTGATTGGCGGGCGCCTGATTCAAGCGGCACGTTCCGGCCAGTTTTTCGAACAGCTTGCTCGCGAGGCGGAGGATCTGAGGAGGGTGGGGAGGATAGAAGACGAGTACATGGGCGTCGGATCAAGCCAAGGCTTGCTTCCAGGAGTTGTGGGCTGCGCTGGAAGATCCACCTGTTGACGAGGTGAAGTTCGAAGCCCTGAAGGCTGTCTTTCTGACGGCATGCACTGAGGACATCTCCAACCGCGACGACATCGAACCGAGGCTCCTCATGACCGTGGTCCGTGGCCTTTCCACGGGCGAGCTCCTTTTGCTGGTGCAGGTCTTCAAAGAAATCGGCCGCACCGTATCCGCGGCCGGGCACCTCAGTACCGAAGCATGGATGACTGAGATCGCACCGGGACCGGATTCAAGACCTCCGAGATGGCACGGATCTACTGCGAGAAGCTGTGGGAGAAGCGCCTTGTTGCCGGAAAGAGGCGGCCGTCCGATGGGAGTCTGGACATCGGCAAGGGGCCGACGGTCACGCCACTTGGGCAACGGCTCTGTGCCTTCCTCCAGCACTGCGATGCGAATCTTAAGCCCCCCGCCGTGACCGGGAAACTCGGATGCCCGAGCACGACGACCTGTTCGACGGGCTCCACGCCATGGTGGAGGGGGCGTTCGGGCGGCGCTCGGGGTTGATGTGCTTCCTCGCTTGACCGGGGGACCGAGCTCGACCGGAATGACCCGACCTGCCCCGATCTGCCCCGGAAACCTTACCGGCGATGTACCGGCGGGTGACGGAGCGTCGGTGAAGAGGCGGTCCCGGAAGCTGTTGTGGGAGCAGAAGATCCGCTGGCGGCTGTCGTCCACCGGGCCCTTGCAGGCCCCACAAAACTGTACCGAAACCGCGAAATCGGCTCCGGCGGGTCAAATCTGGTCAGTTCGGGTCAGGGGGGCGACTGCGTAGATTGCGGAATCTACGACGTGGGAAGGGTCCCGCGTGTTGCGCGGCAGGGGCCGACTCAATAGGCTCGTGGCCGAGTGTCAACGGACGGTTCCGGTTGCCTACGTCACGCGGAGGGGCATGTTGGCGGGGAAGAAGACGACGACGCCCGCGGAGCCGAACATCCTGTACTACGGCGACAACCTCGACGTTCTCCGGCGTCACGTGCCGGACGGGTCGGTGGATCTCGTCTACCTGGACCCGCCGTTCAACAGCAACCAGAACTACAACGTCCTCTTTGCGGAGAAGAACGGCACAGCTTCAAGCGCCCAGATCCACGCCTTCGAGGACACGTGGCACTGGGATAAGGTCGCGGCCGCCGCCTACCAAGAAGTCGTCGAAGGCAGTGGCCGGCCATCGGAGGCGATGCAGGCATTTCGCACGCTGCTCGGCGATAACGACATGATGGCCTACCTGGCCAACATGGGCATCCGCCTCCTTGAACTCCGCCGCGTGCTGAAGCCGACGGGCTCTATCTATCACACTGCGACCCGACGGCGTCTCACTACCTGAAAGTCCTCATGGATGCGATCTTCGCCGCCCGGAACTTCCGAAACGAGCTCGTCTGGCAGCGCTTCGGTTCTCACAATGACCCGAAGCGGTGGGGACGTGTAACCGACTCGATTCTGTTCTACACGAAGTCGAAGGACTACAAGTTCAATCCGGTGCGCGGATCGTACAGCGAAGAGCACATCACGAAACGTTTTCGCTACAAGGATCCCGACGGCCGTCTGTTCTGGCCCAACACCTGTCTCGCCCCCGGCGGACGTGGACCGCGCTACGAGTGGAATGGTCATACGCGAAACTGGCGATTCACCAAGGAGAACATGCAGAAGCTGCATGACGCGATTCAGTTGTACTACAGCAAGGAGGGTATGCCGTACCGGAAGAACTACCTCGACGAACTACCGGGCCGACTCATTCAGAGCCTTTGGACGGACATCAAGATGACGAAGAGCGGAGCGGAGAAGCTCGGCTCCCACGCAGAAGCCGGAGGCGCTCCTTGAGCGCATCATTCTCGCGAGTAGTAATGAGGGAGATACCGTCCTTGATCCGTTCTGCGGGTGTGGGACAACGATCGCCGTCGCACACCGGGTCAAGCGCCGTTGGATCGGCATCGACGTCACGCACCTCGCGGTAACACTCATGAAGCATCGTCTCCGAGATGCGTTCGGTGAGGAAGTATCCTACGAGGTAATTGGCGAACCTACTGATCTTGCCGGCGCCCGAGCACTTGCCCAGGATGATCCCTATCAATTCCAGTGGTGGACCCTTGGCCTCGTTGGCGCTCGGCCCGCAGAGCAGAAGAAGGGTGCTGACAGGGGGATCGACGGTCGGCTGTACTTCCACGACGAGCTCGGTGGCGCCACTAAGCAGATCATCTTCTCTGTCAAGGCTGGCATGACCGGACCCTCACACGTACGTGACCTCCGCGGCGTCGTCGAACGAGAGGAGGCAGCGATGGGCGTCCTGATCACCATGCAGGCACCCACACAACCGATGCGCAAGGAAGCGGCTAGCGCAGGGTTCTACGATTCGAAGTGGGGCAGTCGACACCCCACGCTGCAGCTTATCACGGTTGAGGAACTGCTCGACGGTAAGCGACTTGATATGCCTCCGATCGGACAGGTCAACAGGACGTTCAAACGGGCGAAGAGGACCAAGGAGAAGCCGCCCGAGAAGCTCGCGCTGCCTCTCAAGAGCCCAGAGGGTGAGGTCTTTTAGCCGGCAGGGCTCGAAGTGAGCGTGTCGGTGATGAACGGCCACATTCCGCAGGTGAGACCGAACTAGCCACGCACTGGAGGGAGGGGCACGTCGAGTCTTGGCGAAGCGCTCACTAGCGGCAAATCTCCCACCTCGCAGCCGGACGGTCGCCTCGTGACTGCCGATTCTCCAGGTTCCCGACACTTGATCATCACCGTACACGGCATCCGCACGTTCGGTGAGTGGCAGGAACGCTTCGAGTCGCTGCTGCGTTCATCGAGTGTCGTGCCAGACGTGATTCACTACAAGTACGGTTTTGTGTCAGTGCTGGCCATTGTGGTCCCCTTGTTCCGTTGGTTAGCCGTTCGTCGATTCCGCCGCTCGCTAGTGTCTCTGCTGCGATCTCGCGAATGGGACCGAGTAGACGTTGTCGCGCACAGCTACGGCACCTTCATCGTTGCATGGACGCTGCACGAACTGAGAAGGGACAAGTCGCTGCCAGCGATTCACACGTTCATTTGCGCCGGGAGCGTACTGCGCTCCACCTTTCCTTGGGACGCAATTCTGAGCACGCGATTGTACCGTCTCGTGAACGAGTGCGGCCTGCGGGACGCGGTTCTTCTGGCAAGCCAGTTCTTCATTCCGTTTCTCGGGATGGCCGGTCGAATCGGATTCACTGGGATAACTGGGGATCGCATTCGCAATCGGTTCTTTCGATTTGGTCACGGTGGCTACTTCTCGTCACACGATGGTGGCGACCGAGACCAATTCATGCGACAGCACTGGCTTCCGCTTCTTCAGAGTGATGCCGCGATTCCTGTCATTGACGAGCGTGCCGGTACGCTGATCGAGGGCTACGCCACCCTTCTCGCCAGGAATGCTGACCCGATCAAACTGGTGGCCTTCGCAGGGATACCGGTTCTCGCGTGTCTATACGTCACCCACCTGTACCTGGAGTCTGAACGCTTGCGGCGCGTCGATGTCGCGGAGCGTCTGGCGAGTGCTGCGTTTAGCATGCAGATTCAACCCCCTCATGACCGCTTCGACTTCGCCAGTTCCAGAATGCACTCGCTTCATCTCGCCGTGCTTTCCGAGCGTCTGTCGCCGAACCCGATCGCCAGTTCTGTTCTCTGGACGGCGATTCAGGGACAGCCTGAGATTCGCCACCGGCTTGTACATGACGGTCCTGTACGCGGTGTCGCATTGAACGGAGCGGGGACTCTACTCGCAACGTCTTCGGCAGCGGGCACCCTGCGGATCTGGGATCTCTCTCGCGGGGAGATGCTTTCAAACTTCGGCGTGGGCCACGCAACCTCCAACATCGCACTCAACAGAAGTGGTTCCGCGGTTCTGGAGGTCGACGAATCAGGCGTCCTCCAGATCTGGGACGTCTCCACACGAGAGCTGCAGGCTAAGTTTGCCTACGATAGCAAGGATGGCTTCGTGGCACTAAGCGCAAACGGCCGGCATGCCGCGTTTTCCGGACGCGACCTTGTGCTGCTCGATGTCGGTGAGGGGAGGATAATTCGGGCCGTGGAACGCTGCTGGTTCAGCTCTGGTGAGTTTACCTCCGACGGTCGCACTTTCGTCGCAAGACGTCGAGCCGCGCATTCCGTGCATGTCTTCACCGGTTCACAATTCGAGAGAGATCGAGAGGTCCAGCTTCCCGAGTATAGGCGGCTGTGGGTCTCTCCGCAGGGCGGCTACGTCGCAAGTTATCTAAGCACTAAGGGAGGCCCGACCGAGCTCTCGGTGACAGAACTGACCTCGGGCGAGGCGACTCAGACCCTGTTGCCGCCGACGCACGCCTCGCCAGGGCCCGTGGTGGCGTGGTCGAACGATGAAACGACGCTTGCCGCGGCGGCTGGGACGGTTCTTCGGATCCTCGACTTGCGCACAGGTCGCGCCCAGGAGGCGGAGGTCGAGTCCAGGATCCGCGCTATTGACTTCCTGGACGAGACAGCAAGTCTAGTCACGGCAGATTCCGATGGCACTGTGATGGTACGACAGTTGAGCGACCTTCGAGAGAGTGCACGCATATACCTTGACGCACAGGTGGCAGAGCTTCAAGCCTTGGAGGGGCCGCCTCGTATACTTGTTTCGAACTCTCAGTTCTCGGCACATCTCGTCACTATCTGGGATCTCGAACTCCGCGGACGTACAACCCTCCGTTGTGGCCTGGGATTCCGGACTATGCGGCTATCACCGGACGGGTCACTTGTCGTGGCGGCGGCCGGCGACACTCTCGTTGGCATGGACAGGGACGGACGCCAGCTGTGGACGGCACCAGAGAGCGGTGTCAAGTGGATCACCTTCTCCCGATGTGGCACATGGTTTCTGGCTTGTACTGAGGATGGACAGACCCGGGTACGAGACGCGCGCTCGGGTCGCACTCTGTCGTCGCTGGTTGCCCAGCGCGAAGTCTGCGCGTGCTTGGCACTCGATGCAACCTCGTATGCATTGGGATTGAGCGACGGGGTCATTGAGATTCGCGACGCGGTGACGGGCTCTCTCTTGGCGACGGCACGGGACGACACGGTCGTGGAAATCCGCGATATTGATGAGGGGGAGGCGGTCGTGTCATCGACGACCGTGGTGTCCGCGGTTCGCCATCTCGCGGTGTCAGCAAACGGCAGTCGGCTGGCTTCTGGACACGATACTGGTACGGTGATCGTGTGGGACCTTCCAAATCTCCGGGAGCTACGTCGCGTCTATCCCGTCGTTGGGAGCGATCTCGTCTCACTCGCCCTCAACCCGACCGGCTCCGTAGTCGCGGCAGGGGTGAGCGGAACGGTTAGTCTATTCCACGTTCCCACCGGCATCCAGTATGGACGGATCAGGTCCGGAGATGTGGACATGGTCTGTCATCCGAGTAGGTGGCGCATCGCAGTCGGAATGGGGAAGGACAACACACTTAATGCGGGGATCTACTCGTTGATTACAGGCAGGCTACTTGTAGACCTCAGGGACGGAGGAGGCGGCCCACATAAGCTCTGCTTCGATCCTCAAGGTCGGTACATTGTTGGCGTTCAGAGCGCCCACCCTGCAACGCTCCAGCTGCGTTCGGCCGAGAGCGGCAGGGTGCTTGCTGCTTACGAGTTCCCTTCAGAGATCGAGGATGTCGAAATGAGCCGCTCGGGACGAACGCTCGCTGTAGTGGCGTCGTCGGGCGATGTGTTTGTCCAGATCTGGAGTCCGGAGGATCTGATCGAAGGGGCCTGCAAGCGTTTGCCAAGGAACCTTACTCTCAGGGAGTGGAAGTCTCTCGTTGGTGATGAGGACTACGAGAGAACGTTCGAAGAGCGATAGGAAGCGGCTTCACGGCGATGGCACGCTCGATGCCGGCCACCTACCGCTCTACCACGCGTTTCAATGGACCCGTCGTCGCTGGGCAGGCAACGGTCGCGTAGTGGCTTGCCTCTGCGCCGCCCCGTCCAGTCAGTGGGAGGTGGACCGATCGACTCTACCGCTGCACGAGCCGCAGCACGCCCGCCGGCTCGAACACCTCCCGCGCCAGCGTCTGCACCTCCTCGTACCGGACCGCGCGCAGCGAGTCAGTCGTGCCGGTGTGCCGCCGGAAGCCGGCACCGTTCCCCTCCGCCACCGCCAGACTCCACGCCTGCATCGCGTTGTTCTGCGCGTCCAGGACGTGGCCGTTCACGAGGCGCTGGACCGCGTCGGCGAACTCCTTCTTGGTGAACCCGCGCGTCGAGTAACGCGTCAGATCCTCCTCGAACATCGCCAAAATCTCGTCGAAGCGGTCCCGCTTGACGTCGTTCTCGACGATCCAGGCCCCCGGACCGAGGTGGTCCCAGAAGCGGATCCAACTCCGGTACGAGACGCCTTCGCCGTAGACGTACTTGTAGAAGTGGTCGTTCCCGGCGATGCGGGAGAGCACAACGGACGGGAGCCAGGCATCGCCCCCGTACGGCGCTCCCGGCCGCCCCCAGTTCACCGTCCAGTAATCCTTGCCGAGATCGAGAGACTCGCTCAGCACCGGCGCGCTCCATCCCGCGGTGGCGCCCTCGACGTCCACGCGCCACGGCTCGGCGACGACATCCGGAAGATCCGCCCAGTGCGCCGCCACCCACTCGGCCACGGCGGCCGGCTCTACGCCCCCGACCACCGACACCACCGTCCGGTCCGGCTTCCAGTTCGTCGCATGGAACGCGGCCAGCTCCTTCGCCCCGAACGCCGCCACCGACTGCTCCGTCCCGATTGTCGGGCGGCCGTAGGGATGCCCCGCGTACGCCCGCACGTAGAACTCCTGCTTGATGTACTCGAGGTTGTTCTCCGGCAGCGAGCGGATCTCGGTCAGTTGATCCTCGCGGAGCTTTTCGATCTCCTTCGCGGCGAACGACGGGAAGAAGAGCGTCTCCTTGAGACAGGCGAGCATCGCCGGCCACTGCTCCTCCAGACCGACGTAGTGGTGCGCCGCGGCGTCCCGGTAGTCGACGTTCCGTGAAGTGTTCGCCCGGCTGTTCGACGGCGCGTGTGCGCCGGCCTGAATCGAACGGGAGCCGAGCAGCCGCGTGAAGCCCTCGCGGTCCCAGCGCCGCGTGCCCCGCATGCCGAGCTCGGAAACGAAGCGGTTGATTCCCGGGCGGCCGTCCGGCTCGACCCACTGGCCGCCCAGCACCCGACCACTGACCGCCAGCAGCTCCGACGCGTCGGTCGGCTGCACCAGCAGGCGAAGACCGTTCGCGAAGGTGAAGAGGTGCGCGCCGTCGGCCGCCGCGGTCTCCATCCAGGCCAGCGGCGGGCGGCCGGCCGCCGGGAGAAGCGCTCCGGCCACCTCCAGGTCGGGAGCCGCCGCCGCTCGCGGCGCCTTCGGCTGGACGCTCCGCTTCTCGGCAGACGCAAGGTCGAAACCCTCGGGATGCAGCGTGGCCGTCACCAGCCGGTCCGCCACGAGCCACGCCTCCTTCGCCGCCTGCACGTCGGCGGCGCCGAGCGCGCTGTATCGTTCCAAGAGCTGCTCCGCGCCTTCACGGCCGCGGCGGCTGACGAGGAACCCGAAGCGGTGCGCGCGATCCGCCACCGTCTCCCGATCCCTGGCCTCGGAGAAGAGCACGCGCCGCCGCGCCTCCTCGAAGACCGCGGGTGGGAGCTTATTGACGTCGAGGTCCTCGAGGAACTGCCGGACGAAGCTCGTGACCGGCTCGGCCTTCGCCGGATCCACGCGCGCGCTCACCGTGAACACGCCGTGATCCCGCATGGCGTAGTGGTCGGCGCCGACCGACACGACCCACTTCTCCTGTTCCACGAGGTACTGCGGCAGCCCGTGCGAGCGGTCGTTCAGCAGCGCGGCGAGCAGGTCGAGCGCCGGCGCGTCGGGATGCGAGCCTCCCGGGACGACGAATCCCAGGAGCACGCGGCTGTCGCTGGCCTGCGCCGTCCGGTCCACGCGCGAGCGCGGGCCGGTCTGGACCGCCTCGGCGAGGCCCAGCTCGAACGACTCCGGACCTGGCTCCTCCTGCCCCCACACCGAGCGCACCAGCCGCGTCATCTCTTCCGTCTCGAAATCCCCGGCGATGGAGAGGATCATGTGGTTCGGCGTGAAGCGCTCTCGGTAGTACCTCTCGGTGCGCTTCATCTCGAGGTCCCGGATGGCCTTCTCCGTGCCGATCACGGAGCGCCCGTAGGGGTGCACCTGGAACGCCAGGCGGTCCCAGTTCGTCCAGATCATGTCGTCCGGATCCTCCAGACCCTGGGTCAGCTCCTGGATGACGACTTCCTTCTCCGCCTCGAACCACTCCTCCTCGTACTCCAGATCGAGCAGCGCCTCGCGAAGCGCCTCGAGTCCCTCGGCGAAGTTCTCCTTCGGCGCCTCGAACCCGAAGTTGATCTCGTCGTCCCAGGTCCAGCCGCCGGACTCCTGGCCGAGCAGGGCGATTCTCTTCCGGAACTCCGTCGGCGCGAAGTTCGGCGTGCCGCCCTTGTAGACGAGGTGCTCGATGTAATGCAGCGATCCCTGGAAGTACTCGTCCTCGGTACGCCCGCCAGTCGTGACGTACGCGGAAGCGGCGATGACCGGATGCGCGCTCGTCGGGGCGAGCAGCACGGTGAGCCCGTTGTCCAGCGTCACGGTGGCGAAGGGCGGAGCGCCGGCGCGGGCACCGGCGGCCGCGAGGAGCGGAAGAACGGCAGCGAACGAGACGGCGACGAGGCGAGACGGCATCGACGGATCCTCCGGGAAGCACGGCCGGCGCGGATGCTACCGTGACGGCGGGACCCTCGCCAAGTAAACTGGCCGGCGATGACTGCGGAAATCGCGCTGCTTCTCGGGCTCCTCGCCGTGATGGCGTATCTCTTCCTCACCGAGAAGCTGCCCATCGAGCTGACCGCCTTCAGCGGGCTCGTGGCCCTGGTGCTGGCCGGCTTCGTCCCGGCGGCCCAGGCCTTCGACGGCTTCTCCTCTCCGGTCGTCATCACCATGCTGTCCATCTTCTTCATCGCCGCGGCGCTGCTGCACACCGGCGTCGCCGACTGGATCGGGGAGCGGGCCCAGGAGCGGCTGGGCAGCCGGGAGCGCCCGCTCATCGTCGCCATCATGGCGGTGACCGCGCTCCTGTCCTCGGTCATGAACAACATCGCCGCCGCGGCCATGGTCCTGCCCGCGGTGGCCAGCATCGCCCGCGCGACCGGCGTGTCGCCTTCGCGGCTCTTCATGCCGCTCTCCTTCGGAGCGGTGCTGGGCGGCACGACCACCCTGATCGGCACGCCGCCGAACATCCTGGTGGCCGAGATCCTGCGGGACCGGGGCCTCGAGTCCTTCGGACTGTTCGACTTCACGCCGATCGGCGTGGCCATCTGCGTGGTCGGAATCCTGTACACGGCGGTGGCGGCGCCTCGGCTGCTGCCGGCGCGGGAGTTGGCCGCGCCGATTTCCCGCCAGAGCGACCTCGTGCAGGTCTACCGGCTGCACGACACGCTCTTCTCGATCCGCGTCCCGGAGGGGTCGAAGCTCGCCGGCCGCAGTCTCCGGGACACGACGCTCGGCTCGGCGCTCGGCGTGCAGGTGGTCGGCATCGAGCGGGGGGCGAAGCGCGAGCTCGCCCCGACGCCGGACACGGTGCTCAGCGCCGGTGACATCCTGCTGGTCAAGGGCCGCGCCGCGGAGGTTAGGGAGCTCTGGCGCATCCAGGGAAGCGAGTTCGCCGAGGCGGTGCCCGAGGAGGTAGCGCGGGCCTCGGAGCGGGTCAGCGGGCTCGTCGCGCGTCTCGGCGCTTCGTCGCCGCTCGCCGGCCGCACGCTCCGTGACCTGCGCTTCCGTGAACGCTTCGGCGCGATCGTCATCGGGATCCGGCGGGACGGCAAGCTGCTGGACGGCGCGATCGCCGGCGAGCCGCTGCGCGGTGGCGACGAGATGCTCGCCCTGGGAATGCGCGCGCGACTCGCCGAGGCGGAGATCCGCCAGCACTTCGAGGTCTCGACGATGGGGCCGGACGTGTTCCGGTCGCTCTCCGGTCGCCTCTACGTGCTGGCCGTGCCGGAGGCATCGGGGCTGGTCGGCACGACCCTCGGGGAGAGCCACCTCGGGGAGCTCGTGGGGCTGACGATCTGGGGGATCCTGCGCGCCGGCGAGACCCTGCTCGCGCTGGAGCCGAGCGAGCAGATCCGCGCGGGCGACCGGCTGCTGGTCGCCGGCCCGGTCGGGCGCATCCGTTCGCTCCTGGATCTCGGCAACGTGGAGCTGCTGCAGGACGTGGCCGAGGAGGCGTTCGTCTCCGACGGCGTGGGCGTCGTGGAGGCGGCCGTCGCGCCGAGGTCGGCGTGCGCGGGGAAGACACTGCGGGAGATCCGCTTCCGTGCGAAGCACGGGCTACAAGTACTCGCGGTGTGGCGCGAGGGACAGCTCATCCACTCCGGGCTCGCCGAGCTGGCGCTCCGCTTCGGGGACGCGCTGCTCCTGCAGGGTCCCTGGGACAGGATCCGGCTGCTCGCCGACAACCCGGACTTCCTCATCCTGTCGTCCGCCGTGCGGGACCAGCGGCGCACGCGCAAGGCGCCGTTCGCGCTCGGGGCGCTCGCGCTCATGGTCGTGCTGGTGGTGCTCGGCGTGCTGCCCGTGCACATGGCCGCCTTCACCGCCGCCACGCTGGTGCTGCTCTCCCGCGCGATCACCATGGAGGAGGCCTACCGGGCGGTGGAGTGGCGCGCGGTGTTCCTCATGGCGGCGATCCTGCCGGTCGGCCTCGCCATGGAGACGAGCGGTGCGGCGGCACTGCTCTCGGAGAGCGTGACGGCGACGGTGGGGCCGGCCGGTCCCTTCGCGGTGCTCGCCGCGCTCGTCCTGCTGTCGAGCCTGCTCAGCCAGACGCTCGACGGTGCGCCTGCCGTCGTCCTTCTCGCGCCGGTGGCACTGTCCGCCGCGGAGCAGCTCGGCATCAGCGCGCGGCCGATCATGATGGGCGTCGGCCTGGCCGCATCAGCCGCGTACATGACGCCGTTCTCGCAGAAGGCGAACCTGCTCGTCATGGGCGTCGGGGGCTACCGCGTCTCCGATTACCTCAAGCTGGGGACCCCGCTGACGCTGCTGCAGATCGTCCTGATCATCGCGCTCGTCCCCCTGCTCTTCCCGTTCTGAGCCGGAGGTCGGTGTGGTCAAGTTCACTTGACCGTTGCCGAGGGTCGTCCCTCCTTGCCCGACGCCGGGCCGAGCCCCTATGATCGCCGGTCCCCGAAGGCGGAGTGACGGATGAGGATCGGGATCGTCGGGCTTCCCGGAGCGGGCAAGTCGACGCTGTTCAACGCGGTGACCCAGGGCAAGGCGGAGACCGGGCACTTCGGCGGCCAGGGCCAGGTCCACCGAGGCCGCGTTCTCGTGCCGGACCCGCGCCTGGACTGGCTCGCCGAGCACTACCACCCGAAGAAGACGACCCCCGCCACGGTGGAGTTCCTGGACGTTCCCGGGCTCAAGCCCGGCTCGACGGAGAAGGGGTCCGCGGCGCTGCTCGCCGATCTTCGCACGGTGGATGCGCTGCTCGAGGTGGTCCGCGTCTTCGACGACCCGTCCGTGCCGCATCCCGACGGGAGCATCGACCCGGCGCGGGATGCCGACCACCTCGAGACCGAGCTGCTGCTCGCCGACCTCGTGGTGGTGGAGAAGCGCCTGCAGCGCGTCGAGTCGGATCTGGGCAAGGGCGTCGACAAGAAGAACCTCGAGCCGGAGCGCGAAGTTCTGCTGAAGCTGAAGGGCGCGCTCGAGGAGGGAAGGGCGGCGCGCGCGGTCCCGCTCGCGCGGAACGACGAGCAGCGCATCCGCGGCTACGCCCTGCTCACCCGCAAGCCGAAGATCCTCATCGGCAACGTGGGCGAAGACGACCTCGCCGGCGGCGAATCCGACCGCGCGCTCGCCGCGAAGGCCGAGGCGGACAGCGTCCCGTACCTGCGCATCTCCGCGAAGATCGAGGCGGAGATCGCGCAGATGGAGGCGGCCGACGCCGCGCTCTTCCTGGGCGAACTGGGGATCGAAGAGCTCAGCCGCGATCGGGTCGTCCGCGCCGCCTTCGACACGCTCTCGGTGATCTCCTTTCTAACGTTCGGCGAGGACGAGTGCCGCGCGTGGACCCTGGCGGACGGCTCGGACGCGGTCGAAGCGGCCGGCAAGATCCACTCGGACATCGCGCGGGGGTTCATCCGCGCCGAGGTGGTCGCGTTCGACGCGCTGCAGGGCGCCGGATCCTGGAATGCGGCGAAGGAGGCCGGCAAGCACCGCCTGGAAGGCAAGGAGTACCGCATGCAGGACGGCGACTGCGTGATCTTCCGGTTCAACGCGTAGTGTGGGCGGCGGCGCTGCTCGCTGCGGCGGCCTACGCGCTGCTGGAGCTCGCTTTCGTCGCGGAGCGCAACCTGCTCCTGCCCTGGAAGGGTGAGCATGCGTCGCTCGGCGTCCTGTTCTTCGCCATCCACGGCGCTGTGGCCCTCGCCGCCCTGCTCGCCGCTCGTCTCGTGTTCCGGCCGGCCGTCCCCTTCGCTCCCGCGGCGGTGCTTCTGGCCATCCATGCCGTGACCGCCTTCCGGGAGCGCTCCGGCGTTCTCCCCCGCGATGTCGCCGGCACGCTCGTGACCGCAGGAATCCTCGTCAGCGTCCTCGGCGCGGCGGGCGTCCTCGGCTGGCTACTCCGTGCCCGGCCGGAGCGGGCGGCGAGGCTCGGAGTGGCGACCGGCGTCGTGCTGCTCGCCGCCGGCGCTGTCCGCATGGCGACGGTGCGGCCGCCCGCGGAGGCCGTTCCTTCGCCTCCTCGCCCGGCGTCCGAACCGCTCGTCGCCGCGGAGACCGGCCAGCGCGTCTTCGTCTTCGGGTTCGACGGGGCTGCCTGGGACGTGCTCGATCCCATGATGGCGGCCGGCGAGCTGCCGCATCTCGCTGCGCTCGCGGCCCGCGGTCGTACGTTCGCCGTGGAGACGATCAGTCCGACGTTCTCCCCAGTCATCTGGACGACCGTCGCGACGGGGACGGACCGCCTCGCGCACGGGATCCACGACGTCGTGCAGACGGTGATGCCGGGAGGCGTGCGCCTGCCGCGGTCCATCGCGCGCACGGCGTTCCTGACCAAGACGACCGGCGTGCTCTTCCGCGGCCTGGACCGGCGCCGACTGCTGGGCTCGGCCCCCTACCGGAGCAATGACGTTCGCACCGCATCCGTGTTCGAGGCCGCCTCTGAGGCCGGTCTGTCCACGTCCCTCATCGAGTGGTACGTGACGTGGCCCGCGGTGCCGCTCTCCGGCGTGACGGTGTCGGACCGCTTCCACCTGCGAGACGCCCAGGCGGACTTGCCGGGCCTCGTGCATCCCGCGGGCCTGCAGGCGGCGCTCGCGCCGCACGTCGTGGACGCCGAGACGATCCCGCTCCTGGACGTCCTCGATCTGGTGGACCTCTCCGGACTCGACGAGACCGGGCAGGCGAAGTGGGTCTCGGAGCACGCGCGCTTCGTGCGGGAGATGAGACTGAACCTCGCGCGGGACCGGACCACGCGCAACGTCGCCGTCGATCTGCTCTCTCGGGACTCGGAGTGGAAGCTGTTCGCCGTCTACTTCCGGGCGGTCGATCTCTCACACCACCTCGCCTGGCGTTTCCACCGCGGCGAAGGCGGCGAGCGCGAGCCCCTGCGCACCGCGGTGCGGCGCTATCACCGGATGATGGACGACATCGTGGGCGAGGTCCTCGCCAAGGTGCCCGAGGGGACGACCGTGCTCCTGCTCTCCGACCACGGGTTCGAGGACGTCTTCGACCATCGCCGCGGACCCGACGGCGTCGCCATCCTCGCCGGTGGCGCGACCGCTCCGTCGACGCGGCGGGACCGCATGTCCGTGTACGACGTCGCGCCGACGCTCGGAGCCGTTCTCGGGCTGCCCGCCGCGCGGGACCAGCGCGGCGTGGTCCGCGGAGAGTGGCTCGTCCCGGGCTTCCTCGAGGCGCACGCGGTGCCGCCGGTGGCCACGTGGCTACGGGAGGATCGCGCCCTGCCCACGGAAGGGGGGGACGCCGAGGTCGTCGAGGCCGAGGAACTGGAGCGGCTGCGCGCTCTCGGTTACATCGAGTAACTTCGTTCTCCCGTTTCTGCGTGCGCATGGCTAGGAACATCACTGCCCGTGAACTGGCGAAGCACCGGATCGCCGATGCAGGGCGACCGCCTCCGGCCCTCTCGTGAAGAATCTGCTGCGGCCGCGCCACACCTTCGCCGATACGAAATCTAGCTGCACGCGTGTTCCCCCACGAACGCGGAAGGTCGACGGCATGGCGGAAGCCCCTCGCGGAGGGCTGGATCTCGGTCGGTTCAAGACCGCGGGTCGGGCGGTGCCGAGCTCCGGAACCGACACGCCCCCGGTCGCTCCGCTCTCCGGTGTCACCGATCCCTTCTCCATCGTGGCCCGCGAACGGCGCGTCAAGGAAGTGCTCGCCAACATCGAGAACCTGCCTTCGCTGCCGACCGTCGTCCTGAAGGCGCTGCAGCTCACGAACGACTCGACCTCCCGCGCGGCGGACTTCGAGGAGGTCATCAAGAGCGATCAGGCGCTCGCGGCACGGGTGCTGAAGCTCGCCAACTCTCCGTTCTTCGGGTTGCGATCCAAGGTCACGTCCATCTCGCAGGCCGTCGTCGTGCTCGGCATCAAGACGCTCAAGAGCGTCGTGATCGCGGCGAAGACCAGCAAGCTGCTGAACCGGCAACTGACGCCCTACGGCTTCGATCAGGCGGGGATGTGGAAGCACTCCATCACCTGCGCCATGGTCTCGCACCTGATCGCCCGCAAGGCGAAGTTCCCCCCCGATGCGGCCGAGGAGCTTTTCGTCGCCGGACTGCTGCACGACGTGGGCAAGACGCTTCTCGCGCCGCACATCACGAAGTTCCCGGACGAGTTCGCCGCGCGTCTCGATGAGGCCAAGGACATCGTCCGCACCGAGAGCGAGCTCGTGGGCATCTCCCACGATGAGGTCGGCGGACGCATGGCGGGGAAGTGGGGTCTCGACCCGAGGCTCGAGTTCCTCATCCGGAACCACCACCGGCTGGACGTCACCGGGCCCGACGGGCGCGCTTTGTATGCGCTGCAGGTCGCGAACGACCTGTGCAATCAACTCGGCGTCGGGCGAGTTGCCGGAGGGCGGGAGGCGTCTCCGTCGTTCGCAGCCTGGATCGAACGACTCGGGTTCCGGAACGCTCCGGACCTCGTGAGCGAGGTCGAAGAGCGGCTGGTCGAGCTGCAGCCCGTCTTCGAGTCGATCGGCGGGTAGCCCCCGGTGTCCGGCGAGATGCAGGCGCGCGCGGAGCGACCCACGACCGCGGATCCGGCGGTCGAGGCGGGTCGCGCCGCGCACACGCTCCACTCTTGCCTGGACGCGAACGAGCTGCGCGAGTGCCTGGACCGGAGTCTGGTCGACGGCGATGCGCGCGGCTACTCCGTCCTCTTCCGCAATGCGCGCTCCGGCGCCTTCTTCGCGTACTTCTCCGGCGGCAGTGCGAAGCCCGAGACGATCGAGGTCGACGTCCGCCTGCACGAGCTGCTGGAGGAGGGCGACGGACGCCTGCGTCGCGTCGAGGCGTTCGCGCTCGGTCCGGCGCTTCCGCCGGTGCGTGCGGCGGCGACGCTGTCCTTCCGCGGCGAGAAGTACGGTCTCTTCCTGCTGCACGGCGGTTCGGGCGAAGAGCCGGCGGCCTGGCAGCCGGTCGCCGACGCGCTCTCCACCGAGCTCGTCAAGCTGCAGCTCTACCAGGCGGCGAGCCAGGAGTCGGCCACCGCCGGAACGAAGCTCGCGGCGCTGAACGAGGCCGGCGACCTGATCAGGTTCGTCGACCTCGAGGTCCTGCTCACGAAGCTCATGGAGCTGTGCGTGCGGATCGTACAGGCCGAAGTGGGAGCCATCGTTCTCGCCCAGGGCGATCGCCTCTACACCGGCGTGGAGTGGGGGCTCACCGAGGAGTTCCTGCTGTCCCTCCGGACGCCGCAGGGCGGCTCGTTCCTTCGCTCGGTGATGGAGAGCGGCGAACCGCTGCTCATCGCCGATACGGCCGCCTCCGACCGCATCGAGACGAGGGGCCTCGAGCAGCATCTGCAGGGCGTGCTCGTCGTGCCGCTGCTGACCCAGAGCGACCGCGTCGGGGCCATCGTCATCGCCAATCCGGTGCAGGCCGGGCTCGACCAGGAGGGCTTCGAGGTGCTCTCCACGATCGCCAACCTCTGCGCTGCGGCGGTACAGAACGCACAGCTCTACCAGCGGGCGCTGCGGCACGAGCGCATCGAAGCGGAGATGCAACTGGCCGCCGACGTGCAGGCCGCCCTTCTGCCGGACTCCGCGCCGCGCCACGACGCCGTGGACATCGTCGGGTGGAACATCCCCTGCGATGAGACCGGAGGAGACTACTTCGACTTCGTGGATCTCGGCGAGGGTCGCACCGCCGTCGTCATCGGGGACGCAACCGGCCACGGCATGGGCGCCGCGCTCATGATGTTCATCGTGCGCTCCACGCTGCGGGCACTGCTCACCCGGGGCAACGACCTCGTGTCCATTCTGGAGACGATGAACGACCTGGTCGAGGACGTGTCCGAAGACCATCGGTTCATGACGCTCTTCATCGGGGTCATCGACGCGAAGGGCGAGACACTCACGTACGCCACGGCCGGTCACGATCCGCCGCTGGTTCATCGCCCGGGGACGAGCGGTTTCGTGGAGCTGCCGCCGACGGGGGGCGTGCCTCTGGGGGTGCTGCCCGGCTCCCGCTACCGCGTGGTGCAGCTCGGGCTGCGCGGCGGCGACGTCTGGGTGTTCGGCACCGACGGCATCTGGGAAGCCCGCGACTCCGCTCAGCGGTTCTACGGCAAGGAGCGCGTGATGAATCTCGTTCGCGGCGCGTCGGACCGACCCGTGGAGGAGATCAGCCGGAGGCTCCGAGAAGACATCCTCGGATTCCACGGCGGCAACCCCCGCCGCGACGACATCACCGCCGTGCTGATGAAGGTCCGCGCCCGCTGACCCGAGTCAGCGTTCCACCCACTCCGCGACGAAGAGGTTCGTCTCTCCCGGAACGGATCCGTTCCGGTTGGAGGCGAAGGCCAGCTTCTTGCCGTCCGGACTGAACATCGGGAACGAGTCGAACGACGGGCACGTCGTGACGCGCTCGAGGCCGGTACCATCCAGGTTCACGAGCCACAGGTCGAAGTTGCGGCCGCGCTGGTCGGCCACGTTCGACGCGAACAGGATGCCGTTGCCATCCGGTGTGAAGTACGGGGCGAAGTTCGCCGCGCCGTTGTTCGTGACCTGCGTGACGCCGGTGCCGTCCACGTTCATCCAGTAGATCTCCAGCTTGCCCGGACGCACCAGACCCTCGGCGAGCAGCGCGCGGAAATCCGCCAGCGCTTCGCCTTCCGGCCGGCTCGCGCGCCAGCAGACCTTCTTGCCGTCGCGGGAGAAGAAGGCGCCGCCGTCGTAGCCCGGCGCGTCGGTCAGCCGCGTCACCTCCGAGCCGTCCGTCTTCATCTTGTAGAGATCGATGTCGCCGTCCCGCGTGGAGGTGAACACGATCCATTGTCCATCCACGGACACCGTGGCCTCCGCGTCGTAGGCCTCGTTCTCGGTGAGCCGGAGGCGCTCCGAACCGTCCAGCTTCGAGGTCCAGATCTCGTAGGAGGAGTAGAGCGGCCACACGTATCCGCGAGAGCGATCCGGTTCCGGCGGGCAGTCCGGCGAGGCTGCGTGGGTGGAGGAGTAGAGGACGCGGTCCGGGCCCAGGAAGTAGGCGCAGGTCGTCCGACCGGTGCCGTCGGAGACGCGACGCACTTTCGAGCCGTCGGCCTTCATCACGAAGATCTGGTCGCAGCGGGCCCCCTCGGGCGTGGCCTGGAAGATGAGCCGCGTCCCGTCCGGCGACCAGTACGCCTCGGCGTTCTGCCCGCCCCAGGTGAGCTGGACGACGTTGGCGAGGCGGGCTTCGCCCTCGAAGAGCAGGCCCGCCGGCTCCGGAGCACCGGCCGAGGCGGCGAACGGAATCGGGAGGAGCAGGAGCGCAGCTCGGATTCGCAAGGAACCTCCTTCGAGGACGACTTCTCCGCGGGGACGCGAGACTGTACCTTGAAGGCTCGCGGCTGACCAGCCGCCTCGCGGACGGGACGCCGTCGGGCTTCCCGTCCGATCGGCCCCGGAGTCGACCATGGCATCTTCCGTTCTCGTATCGAGCCTGCTCGAGCTGGACCGGGCCCTCGACGAGTCCGCCCACCAGCCGGTATGGGTGTTCAAGCACAGCCTGATCTGCTCCGTCTCCGTCTGGGTGCGGAAGGCCTGGGACGAGTTCGTCGAGGGGCGCAGCGACGGTGCGCTCTACGCGGTCATCGAGATCCAGAACGCCCGCGAGGTATCTGACGAGCTCGCGCGGCGCACCGGCGTGAAGCACGAGTCGCCACAGGTGCTGCTGCTGAAGGACGGCAAGGCGGTGTGGAGCGCCAGCCACTGGGACATCTCGAGGGAGTCTCTCGAAGCTGCGAGCGGCGTGGGCGGGACTTGACGGTCCGGCGAGCCCCGGACGGCGGAGGCCGGCGGCAACGATCTCACCGCCCCGCGTCGGTGAGCCTGCGCAGCGTCTTCTCGTCCACGTTGAGCAGCTCCGGCCCGACGAGCCGCGCCGGGAGATCGCGCCAGGCGTCGCCCATCGCGTAGACCCGCGCCAGGATCCGCTCCGCGTCGTCGATTCGCCCCTGGTTCGCCAGAGTGACGGCGTGCCAGAAGAGCACCTCGGGGTTCCCCGGCGCGAGCTCGGCCGCCCGGCCGTATTCGCGCGCGGCGCGTTCGAAGTCGCCGGCCTCGATGGCCAGGTCGCCGGCATTCATGGCGTCGTAGGCCCGCGCCACCGTGAGGATGCGGCGAAGCTCGCGCACGGGCTCGGCGTGGTCGTCGACGCGCAGATCGAAGACGAAGTCGTCCCACGGGCGGCCGGTGCCGGCCGGCTTCGCCACGAGGAGCGCGGCGGACTGCTGGCCGCGGATATCGCCGCCCTCCGCCTGCGCGGCTTCCAGCGCAGCCATGAGCCGTTCCGCGAGATCGCCCTCGGTCCGCTCGAACGCTTCGGCCATCGCCTGCGGCACGGTGCCCCGGAACATCAGATTGGCCTGCACCGAGTAGTGCTCGCCGACGAGGTGGCCGGCCTCGGCGATGCACTTGCCGCCGGTGTGCGCAACGATCTCGCCGTCCCCATCCAGGATGGCGACCTGCCGGTACCAGGGCGCGGAGTCGGATGCGATCAGCCCCTCGAGCGTCCTCGACGCGGACCGCCCCAGGCGAAGCAGCTCGAGGCCGGCGGGTCCGTAGGTGAAGTCCGACAGCGACTGCGTCGCCACGGCGCCGACGCCGGGCTCGACCCAGATCACCCGGCTCACCTGGAACCAGTGCGATTGCACGGCCGCTCCGATCTGGCCGGTCGCGGGATCGCGTGCGACGATGGAGTAGGTGGCGCGCGCGACGGGCGCGGCGAAGAGCACCGCCGCCGCCGCGATGATCGCTGGTCCCGGACGACGCGTCATGGCAGGTTCCTCCCGGGCGCGAGTCTAGTTCAAGGGGCTGCCCGCTTGCGAGACACGAACGAGATCGTCGCCGTGGTGCTGGCTGCGGGCGCGTCGTCGCGGCTCGGGCGGGCGAAGGCGCTGCTTCGCTTCGGCGAACGATCCGCGCTGGACCTGGTGCTGGATGCGCTCCGCGGAGCCGGCCTCGACGCGGGAGTCATCGTGACCGGAGAGGCCGACGCCGAACTTCGCGCCGCGGTCGACGCCGCGCCGTTCGCCTGGGTGCGGAATCCGAACCCGGATGCCGGCCGGCTCGGCTCGATCCGTGTCGGCCTGGAAGCCGCTGCCCGCGGAGCCGTCCTGCTCTGGCCGGTGGATCGGCCGCTCGCGGCGAGGGACACGGTCCGCATCCTGCTCGAGAACGCACGCCGCTTCCCGGGGAAGGTCGTCGTTCCCGAGTCGTGCGGCCGCCGCGGTCATCCGCTGGTACTCCCCGAGTCGCTGCGGCCGGCCCTGGCCGCCGTGCCGCCGGACGCCAGCCTCCGCGAGGTCCTGGCCGCGTCGGGCGCAGCGCGGCACGTCGTGGCGCTCGACGATCCCGGTATCCACCACGATCTCGACACCGAGGAAGCGTACGCGGAGGCGCTCGCCTGGTGGCGGCAGTCGAACTACCCGTTCCGGTAGTTTCCAGCCGCCCCGGACTCGTCGATGATGAGCCCAGGGAGGAGCATGAGCGTCCCGGCCGCCCGACTGTTCTGGATCTGCGCCTTCGCGGCGACCGCGTCGGCACCTGCGGCCGGCGAAGGCGCGGAGCCGCCCGTCGAGTTCGAGCACGTCTCGCTCGAGGAGGGTGTCTCGCACAACTTGATCTTCTGCCTGCACCAGGACCGGATCGGGTTCCTGTGGTTCGGTACGATGTACGGCCTGGCGCGCTTCGACGGACGCCGCTGGGTGGTGTACCACCACGACCCCGACGACGCGGCGAGTCTCTCGTTCGACGACATCGTCTGCATCGACGAGGACAGCGCGGGCGACCTCTGGATCGGGACCTACGGCGGCGGCGTGAACCGCCTCGACCGCGCGACGGGGCGCTTCACCCGCTTCCTGCCCGAGGGGCCGGACTCGACGCGCGTCTCCCACGGCGTCGTCTGGGACATCCGCGTCGACGGCGAGGACCGGGTCTGGGTCGGGACGCAGACCGGGCTCGACCGCATCGACGCGCGGCGCGGGACCGTCGAGCACTGGATGCACGACGCGAACGATCCCGGCAGCTTGCCTCCGGGCGCGGTCCGCGCGCTGGAGATCGACGCGCGCGGCGCGCTGTGGGTGGGGACGACCGGCGGGGGTCTCGCGCGGCTGGATCCGGGAGCGGGGTCCTTCGCCTGTTTCCGCCACGACCCGGCCGACACGACGTCGCTTCCCGGGGATTGGATCGGGGCGATCCTGGAGGACCGCGCGGGGTCCCTGTGGATCGGAACGGGCGGCACGGGGCTCGCCAAGCTGGACCCTGAGACGGGGCGGTGCGAGCGGTGGGCTCCTGGAGACGGCGAACGCGGCCTCGGCTCCGGGTGGGTCAGCCGCATCCACCTGGATCCCGACGACACTCTGTGGCTGGGGACCTGGGCGGGTCTTGAGCGGCTCGATCCCTCGACGGGCGCGACCGCGCGCTTCGTGCACGATCCGTCGGACCCCACCACGCTGCGCGGACGCAGCGTCGTGGCGATCCTCCGCGACCGCTCCGGGGTGCTCTGGGTGGGAACCTATCTCGGGGGCCTGGACCGCGTGGCGCCGCCCGGGGCGCGCTTCCCCCGGTGGGGAGACGAGCTGACCGGACCCTTGGGGAACGCGCACCGCGACGTGCAGGCGCTCGCCGCGGATTCCAGCGGAACGCTGTGGATCGGGACGCGCGCCGGCCTCGTCGCCAGGAAGGGGCCGGGCGGTCCGGCGAGAACCTGGATGCGGGACCCGGGGGACCCGGGGTCCCTCGGCGGCAACGTGGTCGCGGACGTGCTCGTCGCCGGCGGGGACTCGATCTGGGTCGCCACGAACGGCGGACTGAGCCTCCTCGACGCGCGGACCGGCGGCATCGAGAACTGGGGCGTGAATCCGGGCGCCCCGGATGCCCTGGAAGCGGCCGCCACCGTCCTGCTTCGGGACCGCGGCGGTCGGCTCTGGATCGGCACGGCCGGTGGCGGCCTGCACCGCTTCGACTCCGCCACGGGGAGCTTCGGCGCCTACACCCACCGACCCGCCAACGCCAAGAGCCTCGCGGACGACAGCGTGCTCTCGCTTCACGAGGATCGCCTCGGCCGGATCTGGGTGGGCACGTACGCCGGGCTCAGCCGGCTCGATGCCGCGCGCGGCGCGTTCGATCGCTTCGCCCCGGACCCTGCCGACCCCACGAGCCTCGCGAACGCGTATGCCTATGCGTTCCACGAGACCGCGGACGGGACCCTGTGGATCGGGACCGCCGGCGGTCTCGAGCGATTCGACGAGGCCGGCGGCACGTTCCATCACCTGAACAGCGCGGGCGGCCTGCCCAACGACGTCGTCGTCTCGATCCTGGAGGACGACGCCGGACGGCTCTGGCTCGGCACGAACCGCGGGCTCTGCACGTTCGAACCCGCGACCGGGGCGGTGACCGCCTGGGACACGCGGGACGGACTGCAGAGCAATCTCTTCCGCGCCGGCGCGGCCTGCCGGCTTCCCGCCGGCGAGATGGCCTTCGGCGGCATCGGCGGCTACAACGCGTTCCACCCCGACCGCATGCGACGGAACGGGGCGCCGCCGCCGGTCGCGATCACGCGCTTCTCCGCCGGGCCGGACGCGCCGGCGTTCTCCCCGCTCGGCGGACCGGTGACTCTCGATCACCTCAGCCGATTCCTCACGTTCGAGTTCGCCGCGCTGGATTTCGTCGCGCCGCACCGCCACCGTTTCCGCTACCGCTTGGAGGGGCTGGACCGCGACTGGATCGACGCCGGCACTCGCGCCGAGGCAACCTACGCCGGCGTCCCGCCCGGCCGCTACGTCTTCCGCGTCCGCGGCTCGAACGCCGACGGTGTGTGGAGCGAGGACGGGGCCTCGCTCGCGGTGACGATCACGCCGCCCTTCCACGGCACGCTCGCGTTCCGCGTGGGGCTCGTCCTGGCCGCGGCAGCGGCCGGCGTGCTCGCTCACCGGTTCCGCCTGCGCGCGCGGCTGGATCGCGAGCGCGCCATCGAGCGCGCCAGGATGCAGGAGCGGGAATCCGTGCAGCAGCGCGCGGCCGAGGACTTCCACGACGAGCTCGGCCATCGCCTGACGAAGATCGGGCTGTACGGCGAAGTGCTTCGCCGCGAGCTCGGGACCATTCGCCCCACCGCGGAGGAGTGGCTGGCGAGGATCGAGACCGAGTCCAAGCACCTCTCCGACGACGCCCGCGACCTGGTGTGGGCGCTCGACCCCGGCGGCGAGACGCTGGCCGAGCTGATGAAGCGCCTGCAGGCCTTCGGTGAGGAGCTCTTCGACCGCACCGATGTGCGCTTCGTCGTGGAGGGTCTCGACGCGGGCCTCTCCGCGGTGCAGGTCCCCGCGGAGAGCCGCCGGCAGATCTCCTCGATCTTCAAGGAGGCGATGAACAATGCGCTCCGGCACTCCGGCTCGCGGCGCGTCCTCCTGTCCGCGCGCGTCGAGGGCGAGGGCTTCGAGATCTCGCTGGAGGACGACGGCCGAGGCTACGTCCGCGAGGAGACCCGCTCCGGAGCCGGCCTGCGGAACATGGAATTGCGGGCGCGACGGATCGAGGCTACGCTGCGCATCGCGTCGAGGCCGGGCGCGGGATCTACCGTCGCCCTGAGGCAGAAGGCTCGTCGCGCCCGAAGCGCCGATGATCCGAGTCGCCATCGTCGAGGATGACGATGACATCCGCCGAACCCTCGCGCTCCTGATCGACGGATCGGACGGGTTCCGTTGCGTCGGCGAGTATGCCGACTGCGAGTTCGCGCTGGCCCGGGTCCAGGGCGATGCGCCGGACGTCGTACTGATGGACATCCGCCTCCCCGGGATGTCCGGCATCGAGGGCACGGCGCGGATCCGGCAGCTCCTTCCCGACACCGACGTGGTGATGCTCACCATCCTCAGGGACGACGAGCTCGTCTTCGAGGCGCTGCGCGCGGGTGCCACCGGATACCTCGTCAAGGACGCGGGAACGGCGCGGATCCTCGAGGCCATCCGCGAGGTACGGGCGGGCGGCGCGCCCATGAGCACCTCGATCGCGCGGAGGATCGTGCAGTCCTTCCGGGCGGCCTCGGCGTCGCCGCTCTCGCCGCGGGAAATGGACGTGCTGACCGAGCTGTGCAAGGGCAGCAGCTACCGCGAGATCGGCTCGACCCTGCACGTCTCCGAGGACACGGTCCACTTCCACATCAAGAACATCTACAAGAAGCTGCAAGTCCATTCCAAGTCCGAGGCGGTGGCGAAGGCGCTGAAGGACCGCCTGGTCTGAACCCCGCGGCGGCCGACCGAGCCCGGACGCAAAACCCCCAGTTCGGGTAGTAGGCGTCCACGCCGCCCCGTCCCACGGTGAGGCAGTCGGCTGAATTCTCACCGGAGGACTCCATGATCGCCCCTCGACACCCGCGCGCACTCGCCTTCGTGACCTCGGTCGCCGCCCTTGCCGCCACCGAGGCCGCTGCCCAGAACTTCGTTGCCGTCACCGACTCGACGAACCCGATCGTCTCCGAGACGATCACCGGAGCGTACCTCGGGTGCGCGTGGGTCGACGTGGACGACGACGAGCTGCTGGATCTCTTCATGGCGCGCAAGGGCGCCATCTTCCACAACCTGGGCGGTGGGACCTTCGCGAAGGTCACCAACGTGATCGCGAACCAGGGCAACGCGACGCTGGGAACGACCTGGGCGGACTACGACAACGACGGGGACATCGACTGCTATCTGGCCGGGGGACCGGCCGTGCCCGACAAGGGTTCCATGCTGTACCGCAACGACGGCAGCTTCACGTTCACGCGCATCACCACCGGCGCCATCGGCGACGCGCTGACCAACGCGAGCTGGGGCGCGGCCTGGGGCGACGTCGACAACGACGGCTGGGTCGATCTGGTCACCGCCGCCGCGAACGGGTTCGCCGGCATCAACCATCCCAACGTGCTGCTGCACAACGAAGGGGACGGCACCTTCTCGTACATCGATACCACCGCGGTGACCGCCGCACTGGACGCGTACACGGTGCCGACCTTCGCCGACTACGATCTGGACGGCGACGTGGACCTGTTCATCGGCAGCGGCGAGATCTCGCAGTTGGATCCCGACAACCTCTACCTGAACGAGCTCATCGAGACCGGCAGCGTCGGGTTCCCCAAGATCACCACCGCGCCGATCGCCACCGACTCGCTCGACGGTCAGGTCTGGAACTGGATCGACTACGACAACGACGGGGATCTGGACGCGTTCCAGACGAACTACCGGGCGTCGCTCGCGAACAACCTGTACCGGAACGACGCCGGGACGTACGTGAAGATGACCGCGGGCGACGTCGGCACGATCGCGTCGGACGCCGGGAACTCCCTGGGCAACACCTGGGCCGACTTCGACAACGACGGCGACCTGGACTGCTTCGTGACCAACGACGGCGGCGCCCTGGCCGACTACTACGTGAACGACGGCGACGGAACGTTCACGCAGAACTTCGCCACGCCGATCGCCAAGTCCGGGCCGCACTGGGGCGCGTCCGCCGGGGACTACGACAACGACGGGGACGTGGACCTGTACGTGCACGGAGCGACGCTGACGCACGCGCTGTTCCGCAACGACCTGGCCGGCGGCAACGCCTGGGTGAACCTGAAGCTCGTGGGCGCGGGCGCGCCGGGCGGGTCGAACGTCTCCGCGCTGGGAGCGCGTGTTCGGGCGAAGGCGACGGTCGGCGGCACGCCGGTCTGGCAGATCCGCGAGGTCTCGGCGCAGAACGCGTTCAACGCGATGAACATGCTGAACGTGCACTTCGGCTTCGGAGACGCGGGGATCATCGACTCGCTGGAGATCCGCTGGCCGAGCGGGACCGTGCAGGTCTTCGAGAGCGTTCCGGTGAACCGGTTCCACCGGATCGTCGAGGGCGTCGACCCGACCGCTGCGGGCACGGACCTGCGCCAGGGAACGCTGCTGCGGCTCTTGCCCGGGCGCCCCAATCCGTTCGCGGAACGGACGCAGCTCGGATTCGAGACGCCCGTCCCGATGGCCGCGCGGCTCGAGGTCTACGACGTGGGGGGACGTCTCGTCCGCACGTTGTTCGACGGCGCCGTGGGAGCCGGCCGGCACGTGTCCACCTGGGACGGCCGGGACGGCGAAGGCCATTCCGTCGCGGCCGGGGTGTACCTGGTCCGGCTCCTCGGCGCCGATGGAACGGCGCTCGCTCCTTCGGCCAAGGCGATCGTCGTCCGCTGACGGCACCGTCGGCCAGGGCGATCGTCGTCCTACGCCGGCGTCGGTCAGGGCGTGCGCGGCGGCCGGGGCGAGAGCCCGATCGTGCGCAGCGAATCGGTGAAGCCGGGCTCGTTCATCCTCCAGTACTGCAGGCGCTGGGAGGCGACGAGCTCGGCGAGCACCCCGTCGCTGCGCGTCCAGCGCACGATCCGCCGCGGCTCGAGCGTCTCGACGAAGACGTCCCAGGAGCGGCCGCTCTCGAGCTCCAGGGAGAACACCTCCACCTCGAACGAGCCGGCCGGGACGTCCACGAGGCTCGGGGCCGCCGCGCGCGCGAGCGTCGCGTCCTCCCACTCCACCGGGACGTGCTGCAGCCGCGAGATCTCCGTCGAGCGCAGGACCGGAACATCCCGCGTTTCGCCCGGCGCGAGGAACGGCGCGGCCAGGCCGCGGGCCCACAGAAGCACCGCATCCTCCAGCAGGCCGTCCTCCCGGTTCGGCAGGCTGCCGGTCTGATCGCCCTCACCGTCGAAGTAGCTGTAGGACGCGTGCTCGATCGACTTCTCGCGGGGGAGCAGCTCGTGCCAGACGTGGCCGCACCAGTCCTGACTCGAGAAGGTGACCTTGGCCACCGCGCCCTCCGGCCGGCCCGCGTGCGTCGCGAGACCTGAGAACGCGCTCGTCATGAGCTGGTAGTCGTAGATCCCCGTGGCGAAATCCTGCACGAGGTTCAGCTTCATCACCGGGAACTCGTCGTCCTTCGCGTGCTTCCCCGGATCGGCCTTCACGCGATCCTCCTCCGAGAACGTCTCGGTCACGAAGATCGTCACCGCGGTGCCGGCGCGCGGATCCCCGTAGCGGGGGTAGGTCAGATCGTACGTGGCGACCTCCCCCCGCCCGTCGCCCCAGTGCTTCCAGAAGCGGTCGGAGAAGCGCTGGGCGGATGCCGGGGCGGCGAGGCCGGCGACGATCGGCGCGGCGAGCAGCGCGGCGCGGACGGAAGCACGCATAAGGACCTCCTGGAGGACTTCCGAGGGTACGCGCAAGGGACCTCGGGGAGAAGCCCGGTTCTCGCTGGGTGCCGTTCTCGCGGTTGTATGGGCTCCTCGCGTGTGGTACGAACGGGCGGCCCCCGAGGGACGCCATGCCTGCGAAACCGGCGAGCGACATCCAGACCCGTCCGGTCCACGTGGCGGTGATCTGCGGGAGCCTTCGCCCCCAGAGCTACACGCGCCGTGCCCTGGCCATCGCCGCGCGGGAGCTCGCGGCCCACGGCGCGACGGTCGACGTGATCGACCTCGCCGAGCTCGACCTTCCGCTCTGCGACGGCCCGCGCGACACCGATGATCACCCGGGGAAGAGGGCGTTAAAGGAACGCGTGAGCCGCGCGGACGGCGTCCTGCTCGGCTCCCCCGAGTACCACAGCAGCATGAGCGGCGTGCTCAAGAACACGCTGGACCTGCTTACCAGCGAGGAGGTCCGCGGCAAGCTGTTCGGTCTGCTGGGCGTGAGCGGGGGCGAAGCCGGTGCGGTGAACACGCTCGGGCATCTTCGCTACGTGGTGCGCGGGATCGGCGGCTGGAGCCTGCCGGCGCAGATCAGCATCCCCAACGCCGTGCAAGCCTTCGACGGGGAGCGGCTCAAGGATCCGAAGCTCGAGGCGCGCATCCGCGCGTTCGCCAAGGAGCTCATCCGCTTCACGCGCCTGCACGCCATCGTTCCCGAGTTCGAGGCCGGGCTCATCCAGGTGATCGACGACGTTCCGGGCGAGTGACGCGCAGGACGCGCTCGCATCCTGCGAAGCCGGCGGGCGCCAGGATTGACCGTCCTTGGCGACGGCTGGCGCTTCTGCGGCTCCCCTGAACCGGCACCCGTTATGCAGTAACCCCCGGCGAGCGTTCCACGCCGCCAAGCTTCCCCCGCGCGGAGATGCGGTCATGTCGAGCCGACGCCTGCGTCCGATCCCGTTGCTCGTGCTACTCGTCGCTCTGCTGGCCGCCTCCGGCTGCCGCGAGCTGCTCGGACCCTCGCCGGAGGCCGCGCTCCCGGAGCCCGACTCGTCTCTCGAGAGCGACACGCTCGACGGTGAGCCGCTCGACGAGCCGCTGCCGATGGTGCCGGTGCCGCCTCGCCACGGCGTGCTCGACGCGAAGAAGAAGAACCTGGCGAGGCCCGAGCTGGCTCTCTAAGGCTCCGTCTCGCGGAACCTTAGTCGGCGGTCCGGAGAGTCCGCACCAGGAAGTCGACGATCGTGCCGGGGAGCGCGGGATCGTGCTCGAACAGCGGCACGCCGTGCAGGTCGCTTTTGTAGAGCACGAGCCGGCTCTTGTCGTGCCGCGAGTTCGCGAAGAGCTGCCGCGTCCGGTCCAGCGCCTGCTCGTCGCCGTCCGCGGCGATGCCGAGCAGGGGAACGTCGCGGGTCCTCTCGAATACGGCGATGTCTTCGGAGCCGATCCACGGAAGACTGGACGAGAGGAACACGAGCGCCCTGACCGACTCGTTCCGGGAGGAGAGGAGCAGCGCCTGGCTCCCGCCGCAGCTCGCCCCGACGGCGCCGATGCGCGCGGAATCGACGTGCGGCAGGGAGATCAGGAAGTCCATGGCGCGGTCGACGTCGCCTTCGTAGAGCGGCCAGAGCGCCTCGCCCTGTTCACGGAAGCTCGCCGCGCCCTCGCCCTCGCCGAAGCCGCGGAAGTCCAGCGCCAGCACGTGCAGGCCGGCGCCGGCGAGTTCCCGGGCCAGCGCGTCCCAGGAGCCCCGTTCCCGGTTGCACTGGTGCAGCAGCAGGACGCCCGGGCCGGGTGCCGCCGCTTCCCAGTATGTGGCGCGCAGCGTGAAGCCGTCCGGCGCGACGATGTCGACGTCCACGTCGGTCAGCTCGGCGGAGGCGGTGAGCGGGGCGAGGGCGAAGAGCCCGAAGGCGGCGGCGAGGATGATCCGGCGCATGTTCCCTCCCTAGTACGCCTGCGCGAACAGGACCTCGGTCTTCGTGCTTCGGCCGGTGACGATGCAGGGAGCGGTGCCCGCGGGCTGATCGAAGGGGATGCAGCGGACCGACGCGCGGGTCTCGTTCTGGATACGCTCCTCGACGGCGTCGTCCGGCTCGAAGCGGCATCGCACGAAGCCGCCGCTCGTCAGGAGGCTCTTGAGCTCGTCGTAGGTCGAGGCTCGCCGCGTGTTCTCCTCCCGGAAGCGGCGGGCGCGCTCAAGCAGCTCGGCCTGCGCCACCTCGAGCTTCGCGCGCAGCCACTCCGGCGAGATCTCGCCGAGCGTCACGGTCTCCTTCGCCCGGCTGACGCGATGCTTGAGCACGAAGGACTGCGCGTCGACGTCGCGGGGGCCGACCTCGATGCGGAAGGGGACGCCGCGCTGCTCCCAGTGGAACTGCTTATCGCCGGGGCGCGCGTCGCGCCAGTCCAGGACGATGCGCTGGTGCGCGAGCCGGTCGAAGAAGCGGGACTCGATGCCGCCGGCCGTGGCGGCGGGGGCGGCCGCGGACGCATCGGCCGGGGTCAGCATGCCGACCAGCCGGTTACAGAAGGCGCGAACTCTCTCTTTCTCCTCGTCGGTCTTGAAAATGGGGATGACCGCGGCGACGTTCGGCGCCACGCGGGGAGGCAGCACCAGCCCGTCGTCGTCGGAGTGAGCCATGATGAGCGCGCCGATGAGGCGCGTAGTCGCTCCCCAACTCGTGGTGTGCACGAGGTGCTGCTCCTGATCCCGCCCCAGGAAGCGGATGTCGAACGCCCGCGCGAAGTTCTGGCCGAGGTCGTGGCTCGTGCCGCACTGCAGGGCCTTTCCGTCCTGCATCAGGCCCTCGATCGTGTAGGTCACGTCGGCGCCGGGAAACTTCTCGCGGTTCGTCTTCCGGCCGGGGATGACCGGGAGAGCGAGACATCCTTCGCAGAACGCCGCGTAGATGCCCAGCATGCGCAGCGTCTCGTCGCGCGCTTCCTCCGCAGTCTCGTGCGCCGTGTGGCCCTCCTGCCAGAGGAACTCGGCGGTGCGCAGGAAGAGCCGCGTGCGCATCTCCCAGCGCATGACGTTCGCCCATTGGTTGATGAGCACGGGAAGGTCGCGCCAGCTCTGGATCCACTGGCGGTACATCTCGCCGATGATGGTCTCCGAGGTGGGGCGGATGACCAGCGGTTCCTCGAGCGGGCTCGCTGGGACGAGCGTGCCGTCGGCGTTCTTTTCCAGCCGGGAGTGCGTGACGACGGCGCACTGCAGGGCGAAGCCCTCCACGTGCTGCGCCTCCCGGGCCAGGAAGCTCTGCGGGATGAGCAGGGGGAAGTACGCGTTGACGTGGCCTGTCTCCTTGAAGCGCCGGTCCAGGTCCCGCTGGATGGCCTCCCAGATGGCGAAGCCCTCGGGACGGATCACCATGCAGCCGCGCACCGGGCTGTGGTCGGCGAGCTGCGCGGCCTTGATCACGTCCAGATACCACTGGGCGTAATCGGTGGCGCGGGGGGTGATGTTCTTCGCCATGCGGGCCTTTCGATCCGTGGGCGGCGGAGAGTATCAGATGGCGGAAGAGGCGTCGCGGGGGGCGTGGGCAGGCGGTCCGCTCAATCTGCGGCCCGGGCCGCGACCGTACCCGGCAGGGCGCTCTCCGTCGGGTCTCCCACCACGGCGGCGAAGAGAACGGCGCGCGACGGCCGGTGCACGACGAGGAAGGCGAAGGGGTGATCGGCGCGGAGCACGGGCGGTGCGTCGTCCGGTCCGGAAACGTAGCCCAGCGCTCGCACCTCGACGCGAGTGATCGCCTCCGCCTTGGTCCCCGTCTCATCCACGCGGAGCGATACGGCCTGCTGCGCCCTGCCGAGGAACAGCGTGTCCGGCGAGATTCCGAGGAAGTCTGCAGTCCGGGGAATCCATGCATCCCGGATGCCCACCGCCTCGAGCATGGGCCGGCCGTGAATTGCGTCCAGGAAATCGAAGCGCGGGAGCGCAACTTCGACAGCGCGCTCGCGCCCCGCGTCGAGGATCTCGCGGATCGGTCGGGCGCCGGTCCGTATCAGAACGTCGACGGGCGGCTCGCCGCTTCGCGGCAGTAGCACGACGGCGCAGAGGTCCGGATTATCGTAGGGCAGGCGAACCACCTGCCACTCGTCGCTCTCGAGGTACGTGGCGGTCGGCGAAGCGTGCATGAGCTGAACAGACACGGAGTCACCCGCTGCGCGGCGGAACGGCGCGTCGGCGGTTCCTTCCAGGGGGAACGGCGTCCGCCACGTGCCCGCGAACCGGTTGACATTGACGACCACGATCGCGGTGAGAACGTCGACGCTCCAGTCGATGAGCGATGCGACGGGCATCTCCAGACCCTCGCTCGCCCAGGACTTCATCTCCTCGGGATCGAGTCCCCGCTCGAGACGGGCGTGGTACCGAGTAGAGGCAACGCTCTCGAACGCCGGCTCGAGCCTGAGCCTCTCGCCCACCCAGGCGCAAGTCCTCGACGTCCAGCCCACCGCGGGGAAGCTCGCCGCCGA
The DNA here is from genome assembly GCA_052390515.1 of Candidatus Eiseniibacteriota bacterium. Classification (GTDB taxonomy): domain Bacteria; phylum ARS69; class ARS69; order ARS69; family ARS69; genus JBQTGV01. The sequence goes on from JBQTGV010000106.1 coordinate 40,682, forward strand.
CTCGGCCGGCGCGCGCCGTAGAGCATGCTCCAGCTCGTCGCGGGTCCTCCCGCGCGCGCCCTCGGCGAGCAGCCCGAGCGTCTCGCTCCATCCGTGCGGACAGAGCACCGCGTTCCCGCGCGGGCTGAGCGCGGCGTGCTGCAGCAGGGAGACGGCGAAGTCGAGGTTCTCGACCAGGGGAGCCCGTTCGACTGCCGGCGGCGCGGCGCCGGCAGCGGCCCGGGGTTCCTGCTTCGGCGAATCGTTGCAGCCCGCCAGAAGAAAGCCGCTGAGAATAGCCACGGACGCGCGGCGCATGGGGCTCGCTTTCGTGGCGCTCTCCGTCACTGCCCCACGTACCCCAGCGCGCGGAGCTGCTCCAGGATCTGCTCGTCCGCAGCCGCGTTCTCGGCCGTCGCTCGTGCTTCTCTCGGCGCCTCGTAGGACGGCACCGTGCGGATCGGGAACCGCTCCCAGAACGCGGGGTCCACCAGCTCGCGCGCGACCCGCCCGTCCATGTCCTCCGGCACCGGGATGCCCAGCAGCGCAAGCACCGTCGGCGCGACGTCGTACACCGACACCGCGGCGCGCTCCCGCGATGCGATGACCGGCCCGCCGGCCATGACGAAGAACCCGTCCGGCTTGCGCGCGTGCGCCCACTGCGTGTCCTCCCAGCCGTGGTCGGAGAGCGCGATCACCACCGTGGCGCTGTCCGCGTGCTGCAGGGTTCGCTCCAGCAGCCCGTCGCAGAACGCGTTGTAACTGTCCACGACGGATCGCAGCCGCTGGCCGCGCGCCGACGCGGCGGCGTCGGGCGGGAGGTCGCGGTACTTCCAGGTCACGTGGTGGGACCCGTCCATGCCGCGGTAGTAGACGGCGCCGAGCTGCCAGTCCGGCACCTGGGCGAAGGCCGCCGGCACGATCCCCGCCGTCGTCAGGTCGCGGGACATCTCCGCGGCGAGCGTGCGGAACTCCTCGGGGAAGCTGCGCTTCAGCTCTTCGCGGCCGGCCGCGTCCAGGTCGCCGACTTCCGCCATCGCCACGACGCGGTCCATCACGTCCGCCGGCCTCACGAGGAACGGCTCCAGCACGGGCGCGAGGCTGTCGGGATGCACCGCCGTGCGCAGCGCGTCCCCCTCCAGCAGGTGGAAGCGGTCGGAAACCTGGACTCCCAGCACGGGCTCGACCGGATGGGTGACGTACCACTCCAGGCCGACGAAGCGCATCCCGAATCCCTCGACGATTTCCCACAGCCGCCGCGTCCTCACGTTGCCGGACGCGTAGAGACCGAGCGGGAGCAGCCCCGCGCGATCGGCGAGGCGCACGTCCAGCTTGAGCATCTTGGTGAGGTGCCGGAACTGCCGCGGCATGTGCGGGACAGGCGGCAGCCCGAGCGGCATCCGGGTGAACACGTGGCTGGAGACGCCGTGCTTCTCCAGCGTCTTCCCGCTGGCGATGCTCGTCCACAGGTTCGGCGAGTACGTGGGGATGATCGACTCCAGCCGCGCGGTGACGCCGCGTTCGGCCAACCCCGTGAGCGCCGGCATGCGCCCGGACTCGAGCAGCGGGTCGAGAACGCTCCAGGATCCACCGTCGATGCCGACGATCAGGACGCGAAGCCCCGTGTCGGGAACCTCGCCGACCTGATCCGGCGTGACGTACTCCGCGGGACTGCTGTCCGGCGCAGCGCCGTTGGCCACGAGCGCGACGACTCCGACGGCCAGGGCCAGCAGCCCGGTTCCGCGGAGCGTGCGCAGGGTCGCGGCGGCGGGGCGGTACGAGGCGGCGCGCGTCGCCAGGAGCAGGGCGAGTCCCCACACCGGGAGCGCCGCCGCGGTGACCACGTTCATCGTCGGGCGCGTGTGCACGAGCGTGTGATCCCGATAGAGCGACACGGCCAACACGAAGAGGAGAACCGCCGGCGCCGCGAGAACCGTGACCGCCGCCCCGACCGGACGCCACCGCCCCACGAGAGCGCCCGCCAGGGCGGCGCCGGACGCCAGCAGGCCGAACTGCGCCACCAGGATCACCCACAGCACGGCATGGGCGGGTCCGACCGGCCAGGACTCGTTCGCCGGAATGAACCAGGCGAGCTCGGCCGTGGCGAACGCGAGGGCCCAGACCCAGCCCACGCCGAGGGCGGCGCCCAGGCCCGTCCCGCTCCAGGATTCGTGCGTTCTTGCGGGGGAGGCGCTCATCGGGCCGAGCCTATCACGGAGCATCGCAGGGTCGCCTCATCGGAGGCGGCTTCGCCCGCGGCGCGGCGCCGGCAGCCAGCGGCCGGTCCGGGCGAGGTAGTCGGCGTACTCGCTTCCGAAGCGCTCGCCGAGGCGCGGCTCCTCGTACAGCACCACGAAGAGATGGAAGGCCAGGGCGACGGCCGCCGCGTAGGCGGCGAGCACGCCGGTCCGGAAGTACGCCGCCATCCGAGGGTCACGCCGAGGACACCGACGTACATGGGGTTCCGCACGATGCCGTACGGCCCGCACATCACGAGACGCTTCGGGGCGTCGATCGGGGCCGGGGTTCCCCGCCCGAACGAGGCGAAGTTCCAGATGCACCACAGGTAGAGCGACGCACCGGCGGCGAAGAGCACCAATGCCACGCTGCGCCGCGGATCCGAAGCCGGCACGGCGCCTCGCGAGAGCAGCAGCGGCACCCAGACCGCCACGGTGCCCGGCATGGCGACGGTGAAGAGTAGGTTCTTCAGGAAGAGCGTCATGCGCCGGCCTTGCAGAGCTTGAGCAGCAGCCGCAGCGGCCACCCGAGGTACTTCGCGGCGCGCGGCGACCGGGTCACGAGCGCTTCGTCCACCGCGTGCTCGCTCATCCACTCGACCTTCAGACCGGCACGCTCCGCCGCCATCACGTAGTCCGCGATGACGTGCCCGGCTGCCGCGGGCCGCGTCTTGATCCCCGTCGACGGATCGGTGAACTGTGCTTGCACGTCGAGCAGCCGCATGGCCGGATGGAGCTCGGACACGAGGACGCGGCCGTCCGCGCCGCACACGCGGGCCATCTCCCGCATCATCGGCCCGAGGTCGGCGACGTGCTCCAGCACGAGGCAGCACGTGACGCGGTCGAACGCGCCGTCGGCGAACGGCAGCCCGCGGGTGATGTCGTGGCGCAGGAAGCGGATGTCGGCCGCGTCACGCTTCGCCCGCGCCCTGGCCAGCATCCCCTCGGAGAAGTCGGCGGCGACGACGTGCGCGCCGGCTCGTGCCCTGGCCAGCGCTTGTCGCCCGGTGCCGCATCCCAGGTCCGCGACGCGCAGCCCGCGGACGTCTCCGAGCAGCTCCGCGAAGAGCGCGGCCTCCAGCGAGATGAGCGGGTTGTCCTCGTCGTCGTAGATGCGGGCCCAGAGGTCGTAGCCCTCGCGGGTGGGGACGACCTGGGGGACGTCGGCGCGGATCTCGGTCATGGGTTCCGGAGTATACGCGGCCGCGTGGGCCGGTGCCATGGAGCGGGAGAGCGCGGGCGATGGTAGGATGCGCGCATGTCGCCGTTCCTCCGTCTCGTGCGGCTGCTGCTGGTCGTCGTGCTCGTGCTCGCCGCGGTCGCGCTGTGGCAACGCATCCGGACGCCGCGCCTCGACCGCGACGCGCCGCCACGCCCGGTCACCGCGCGCGGGGATCTGGCCTCCGACGAGCAGGCCACGATCGAGCTGTTCCGCGAGGCATCGCCGGCGGTCGTGTACATCACGAATATCGCGCGGCGGCGGAACCGCTTCACGCGCAACGTCACCGAGATCCCCCAGGGAACCGGATCGGGTTTCGTGTGGGACCGAGAGGGTCACATCATCACGAACCTGCACGTGATCGAGGGCGCGAGCGTCGCCACGGTCACGCTCTCGGACAACAGCACCTGGGACGCGGACCTCGTCGGCGAGGCCCCCGATCACGACCTCGCCGTGCTGCGGATCGAGGCGCCGCAGGAGCTGCTCGTCCCGATTCCCGTCGGGCGCTCCAACGATCTCCTCGTCGGGCAGAAGGTCTTCGCCATCGGGAACCCCTTCGGGCTCGATCAGACGCTCACGACCGGCGTGATCAGCGCGCTCGGACGGGAGATCACCGCGCAGACCGGGCGAACGATCTCGGGCGTCATCCAGACCGACGCGGCGATCAACCCCGGCAATTCCGGTGGGCCGCTGCTGGACAGCGCGGGCCGCCTCATCGGCATGAACACGCTGATCCTCAGCCCCTCCGGCGCGAGCGCGGGGATCGGCTTCGCCGTGCCCGTGAACACCATCAACCGCGTCGCCACGCAGATCCTGCAGCACGGGCGCGTCATCCGTCCGGGCCTCGGCGTGCAGATCGCCGACGACACCGCCGCGCGGCGGCTCGGGCTCGACGGAGTGCTCGTGTTCTCGGTCGCGGAGGGGAGCGCGGCGGAAGCCGCCGGACTTCGGGGAACGACGCGCGACCAACGCGGTCGGCTCGTTCTCGGCGACGTGATCGTCGAGGTCGGCGGCGATGACGTCTCGAATGCCGACGACCTGGCCAACGCGCTGGAGAAACGCGAGGTCGGCGACGAGGTCGACCTGACCGTGGAACGCGACGACAAGCGCCGGACGGTCTCGGTCACGCTGCAGGAGATACGCTGAGCGCTGCTTGAGCGAGACCCTCGCCGGTGTCCTTGGAACCGCCTAGATGAGCGACCTCTCCAGCGCGCCCTCGTGTTCGAGCAGCCAGCGCTTCCGCGCGATCCCGCCCCCGAATCCCGTCAGGCTCCGATCCGATCCGACTACGCGGTGGCACGGGATGATGATCGGGATCGGGTTGCCGCCGACGGCGCCGCCTGCGGCGCGGGCCGCCCCGGGCCGGCCGGCCTCGGCCGCGATCTCGCCGTAGGTGAGCGTTTCGCCCGCCGGGATCTCGCGGAGCCGGCGCCACACTTTCGCATGGAACGGCTGCCCGCCCGGGTCGACCGGCAAGTCGTCGATCGCGTGGACGTCGCCCTCGAAGTAGCGGCGAAGAGCGTCGAGCGGCGCGCCGTCGCCGGACGTGACCAGCGCGGCCTCGGGGAAGCGCCGGCGGACGTGTTGCTCCAGGCGCGCCAGCGGCCGGATGGCCACGTACTTCGTCTCCCACGCGCGCCGGTCCTTCGCCTCCTCCATGTGCACGGCCACGACGGACTCCCCGCGCCAGGCCAGCGCGAGCGGTCCGACGGGCGAATCCATCGTCGCGATGCGGATCTCCATCACTTCTCCTTTCCGTTCGCGGCGCCGAGCCAGAGGTGCAGCACTGCGTAGCCTCGCCACGGGCGCCACGGCTCCGCGAGCGCCTCCGCCTCCCGTGCCGTCGGCAGCTTACCGTCCGACGCCAGCGCACGCCGCACGCCGAGGTCTCCCGGCAGGAACACGTCCGGCTCGCCGAGCGCGCGCAGCGCGATGTACTGCGCCGTCCACGGACCGATGCCGGGCACGTCCAGCAGGTGCGAGAGCGCCTCCTCCGCCGGCACGCCGCGCTCGAGGCGAAGGTCGCCGCCGGCGAACCTCTTCGACAGCTCCCGAACGGCCGCCGCACGCGCGCGCGGCATCCCGATCCGCTCGACCTTCGCCCGGGCGAGCCGATCCGGATCGGGGAAGAGCAGATGCGGGCCGCCCTCGTCGAATTCCTCGATGCGTTCTCCCCAGTTCGCCGCGAGCCGTCCGGCGAGCGTCGTCGCTCCCCGGACAGAGACCTGCTGCCCGAGCACGGCGCGCACCGCGAGCTCGAACGGATCCCACGCGCCCGGTACGCGTAGCCCGGGCCGTCGCTTCGCCGCCGCGCGGAGCCGGGCGTCCTGTCGGAGGTGCGAGGAGATCTGCAGCGGATCCGCTCCGAGATCGAACACGCGCCGCACGCGCTCGACGACACGCAGCAGATCGCGGCGCACGGGCGCGTCGACGCGCACGACGACCTGGTGCTTCGCCGGATCCGGGCGAACCTCCACGAGCGCGGGCGCTCCGTCGATCCGCGCCGTACGCCGCCACGCACCGTCCAGGACCTGCTCGACGCCGGGAATCGCGCGCGCCTCGAGGTACCCGAGCATCTCGGCCCACGCGTACGGCGGCCGGTAGGGGAGGCGCAGCGTGACACCGTGCGCGCCGCGGCTGCGGTCGCGCTTCGCCGCGCGGCGCAGGTCAGACGGCGCGCGCTCGAACGTGGAGCGGATCGCGGCGTTGAAGCGGCGGATGCTCGTGAATCCGGACGCGAACGCGACGTCTCGGAACGGCAGCGCCGTCTGGTCGATCAGCGAGCGCGCGAACTGCACGCGCCGGCACTGCGCGACCGCGACGGGGTTCGCGCCGAGGTGCTGGTCGAAGAGGCGGCGGAGGTGCCGCGAGCCCACGCCGACGCGCGCCGCGAGCTCGTCGACGTCTCCCGAGTCCAGCGCGCCGCCCGCGATCAGCGCGAGTGCGCGAGAGACGGTTGCGGACGTCCCGGCCCACGCCGGCGTGCCGGGGGCGGTCTCCGGCCGACACCTCCGGCACGGACGGAAGCCCGCGCTCTCCGCCGCTGCCGCGCACGGAAACCAGCGCAGGTTCTTGCGTTTCGCAGGGGGGGCGGGGCAGATCGGGCGACAGTAGATGCCGGTCGTGACGACGCCGACGAAGAACTTCCCGTCGAAGCGCGCGTCACGGCTGCGGAGTGCGTCGAAGTACGGGCGGGGCAGCGCGTCCATGCCTCGGATATACCACGGGCACGGCGCCGGGACTGGCCGTTTTCGGACGTGGCGGTCGGCGCGTTATCCGCGTTGTTTGGCGCGACGCCGAGCAGCACCGAGCGCCGCGAGCCCGACACCGAGCAGCGCGATCGTCCCCGGCTCCGGCGTGATGACGCGCGTGCCGGGGGTCGGGTGCCCGAGACCCGGGTCGGCGACTTCCCACCGGACCTTCGCGAACGCGGATTGATCCGCGTCCTCGGGTGTGATCACGGTCACGAGGGCTTCCTCGGCCATCGAGGTCTGCGCGACCGCGCCAATGAGAGGGATCAACGCGACCAGAACCTTGAGTCCACGAATGCCCACGATTGCCTTCCTCGCTGTCGTCACCGAGACGCTTCCTTGGGGGGAGCCCCGGAGCGCGAGCCCGCGGCCGCTACCGCTGTGCCCGCTCTCCTTCCCGTCACCCATGCCCAGAAGAAATTATAGCCGCCCAGACGACCATTTCCATCAAGAATCTCGCCGCAAAAGAACAAATCCGCCACGTGACGGCTCTCCAGTGTTACGGGATTCACCTCGCTGAGCTGGATTCCCCCGCCAGTCACCTCCGCAGTCCGGAATCCCTCGTTCCCGGTCACTTCGAGTCGATCGCTCGTGAGGACCTCCACGAGGCGCCTCCGCGACCCGCGGGGGAGTTCGCTCAGGCTCTGCTCCGCGTCAGACCCCGCCCGTTCGATCAGGGCGGCCGCCAGGCGACGAGGGAGGTGCGCGCGGACCACCGTACCCACCGTCTGGCGTCCCCCGGCCCTCAGCAGGCGGTCCCAGTCGATGCCCGCCCCGCCCCAGCGGACTCGGAGGCGCACGCAGTCGCCCCCGGGAGCGGTCACGTGCCGGCTGGCGTCCAGGACGACCGGTCCGCTGAAACCACGGTGGGTGAACAGCAGGTCCCCCTCTCGCCGTTCCAGCAGCC
>JBQTGV010000107.1:0-6588 GCA_052390515.1 Candidatus Eiseniibacteriota bacterium
GCTCGAGCGACTCGCCGGATTCGGCCGCAGGACGTTGGCACGTCTTTCGCGCCGCTACTCCATCATGGTTCACACCGGACCCGATTCCGGTCTCCGGCATTTCTCGGTCCCGGCGGTCCTCGTTCCCTTCGCCATCGGAACCGTGGCGCTGGGCTTGGCCGGCGGCGGTGCTGCGCTCCTCGGCTGGACCAGCTCGCGCATCGACCGGACGCACTACGCCGACCTTCGCGACGAGAACCAACGCCTCTCGCAGCGCATCGAGGACTTCCGGCAAGCGATCGGCTCGTTCGAAGCTCAGATGCGGGAGACCCAGGCTCTCGAGGAGGAGCTTCGCAACCTCGCGAACCTGGACCCGATTCCGGAGGACGTCCGGCGCCTCGGCGTCGGCGGCCCTCGCCCGCTTTCCGAGCTCCAGGACGAAGCTTCGCCGTATCCCCAGGTCCGGCGAGCGCGGGAAGCCCTGGACCGCCTCAGCGAGCTGAACCGGCAGGCGGACTTCCAGCACGCGAACTTCCGCGAGATCGTCGCGGTGCTGGAGGGCTCCCAGGACGAGCTCGACCGGATCCCCTCGGTCAGTCCCGTCGAGGCCGGCTTCTACTCCAGCGGCTACGGGACCCGCGAGGACCCGTTCACCGGCCGCCCGACGTTCCACAAGGGCCTGGACTTCAGCGCCTGGAACGGCACCCCGGTCCGGTCGACGGCCGACGGGCGGGTGATCCAGGCCGGTCGCTCCGGCACGCTCGGGCTCCTCGTGGAGATCGATCACGGCAACGGCATCGTGACCCGGTACGGCCACAACTCGCGCCTGCTGGTGAAGGTCGGGCAGGCCGTCACCCGGGGGACGATCATCGCCGAGGTCGGGAGCACGGGCCGGTCGACTTCGCCACACTGCCACTACGAAGTGGAAGTGGACGGACACTGCGTGAATCCCTGGCGATACATCCTCGACGGCGGACCGACGATGGACAGCGGAGCGTAGGGCCGCGCTGCTCCCCCCATGCTCGTCTCCCTCTCCGGCGTCTCCTTCGGCTATGCCGCCGAGCTGCTCTTCGAGAACCTCTCCTTCCAGGTGAATCCGGGGGAGCGGCTCGGCGTGGTCGGGCCGAACGGCCATGGCAAATCGACGCTGCTCCGTCTCGTCGCCGGAACACTCGCTCCGGAGCGCGGCGAGCGCAGCGTGCGGCGCGGCGTGGACATCGGCTACCTGCGGCAGTCGCAGGAGCTGCCGGACGACGTGAGCGTGCACGATCTGCTGCTGGCCACTTTCCCCGACGTGCTCGCGGTGAAGCGCCAGCTCGACTTCGTGCACCACCGCATGGAGCACGGCGACGGATCGGCGGCGACCCTCCACGAGTACGGCGATCTTCAGCACCGCTTCGAGGAGCTGGACGGCTACGCGCTGGAGGCGCGGGCCGACGCCCTGGCGCAGGAGGTGGGCTTCGCCGCGACGGATCTGACGCGCGCCTCCGGGTCGCTCTCCGGCGGTGAACGCACGCGCTTCGAGCTGGCCCGCGTGCTGCTCCGCGAGCCGACGCTGCTGCTGCTCGACGAGCCCACCAACCACCTGGACCTCGTGCAGACCGAGAAGCTGGAGCGGCGCCTCGCCGACTACCCCAACGCCTTCCTCATCGTGTCCCACGACCGCGCGTTCCTCCGCGCCACCTGCGACGGCATCGTCGAGGTGGAGCGCAAGGCCGCCGTGCGCTACCGCGGCGGTTACGACGCCTGGCGCCGCCAGCGCGAGGAGCGGTTGCGCCGCGCGCTCGACGAGTACGTGCAGCAACAGGAGAAGATCGAGAGGACCGAGGACTTCATCCGGCGGAACATCGCCGGGCAGAAGACGAAGCAGGCCCAGGCGCGGCGCAAGATGCTGGAGAAGCTGGAGCGGGTGGAGCGCCCCGAGGACGTGTGGGAGGCGGCCACGCACCTCGGAATCCGCTTCGAGGTGGGGGAGCACGCCGGCGGCCGAGAGGCCGTTCGCGCGCGGGGCCTGACCGTCGGGTTTCCGGGCCAGGAGCCGCTCATCGAGGGCTTCGACTGGGTGCTGCACCGCGGGGACCGCGTGGGAATCGTCGGCCCCAACGGGGCCGGGAAGACGTCGCTCCTGCGCGCGCTGCTCGGCCGGCTGGCTCCGCTCGACGGGCTCGCCGAGCTGGGCTACCAGGTGAGCGTCGGGTACCTGGACCAGAAGCTCAAGGGGCACCTGGACGAACGCAAGTCGCTCATCGACGAAGTGCGGACGCTTCGCCCCGATCTCACCATCGAGGGCGCGCGCGAGGCGCTGGCGACGTATCGCTTCTTCGGGGACGACGTGTTTCACGCGGTCGCGTCGCTCTCCGGCGGCGAGCGCTGCCGCCTGGCGCTCCTCGAGGTCTCGCTGGAGCCGCACAACCTGCTCGTCTTCGACGAGCCGACCAATCATCTGGACATTCCCGCGGTCGAGGTGCTGGAGCGCGCGCTCGGCGACTACGAGGGAACGTTGCTGATCATCTCCCACGATCGAGCGTTCCTGGACGCGGTCGTGCACAAGGTCCTGTGGGTGGAGGCCGGCGCGGTGCGCGTTTTCGAAGGCAACTGGACGGAGGCGCGGCGGCGCATGGCCGGCGCCACCGTGCTGCCCGCCGCCGAGAAGGAGGAGCCCGCTGTCGCCGCGCCCGCGGCGCCACCCCAAGGGCCCAAGCCGGGTTCCGCCGGCCGCGAGGAAAGCCGCCAGCGCCGCCGTGAGCGGCAGCGCGCGGAGAAGCGTCTCGCGGAGCTGGAGGCCGACATCCAGCGGTTCGAGACGCGCTCGACCGAGCTGCAGGAGGAGTTGGCGAAGAACCCCGGAGGAGACTGGGCGAAGCTGCACGCGCTGGCCAACGAGGAGCAGGAGCTGCGCTCGCGGCTGGAGCGCCGCTACGCGGAGTGGGAACGCGTCAGCGAGTTGCTTTCACGGATGGCGGACGCGTGATCGGAAGATCGGCGAAGATCCTCTCGCCGTCGAAACGGCCGTTCTCGATGAAGATCTCGGAGATGTCCCGGCCGCGAGTGATGCTCCCGGCGAGATAGACGCCCGGCACGTTCGTCTCGAGGGTGCTCGGGTTCAGCTCCGGCACGAGCGTGGTCGGATGCAGGTGCACGCCGAGGCTCTTGAACAAGGCGAAGTCCGGCTGGAATCCGGTCAGGATATACACGTGCTGCGCGGGGAGGGACTCCTCCTCGCCGTCCCGCCGGCGTACCACGACGCGGCCCGGCTCGATGCGCACCACGGTCGTCTCGAAGCGTGCGCCGACGGCGCCTTCGCGAATCCGGTTCTCGATGTCGGGCAGGATCCAGTACTTGATCGTCGGCTTCAGCGAAGCGGCACGGTGCACGAGCACGACCCTCGCCCCGCAGCGGTAGAGGTCCAGCGCGGCCTCCACCGCGGAGTTGCCGCCGCCCACCACGACCACGTCGCGGCGGAAGCTGCGGTGCCCCTCGTCGTAGTACTGGCTCACGTGCGGCGCGTCCTCGCCGGGCACGCCCAACGAGTTGGGATGGTCGAAGTAGCCGGTGGCGAGGATGAGTCTGCGGGCGACGATGTCCTCGCCGGCTACCTCGTGCTGGATCCGACAGCGGAACCCTCCATCGGCGCGCGCAGCTCCCATGAACCTAGAGTGCGTTCGGACCCTCAGGTTCTCCGCGCGGACCACACCGCGGTAGTACTTGAGCGCCTCTTCGCGGGTGGGCTTCTCGCCCGCGCAGGCGAAGGGGTGCTCGCCGATCTCCAGCAGCTCCGGGGTGGTGAAGAACGTCATTCCCACGGGATACCGCGCGATCGAATCCACCACGGCCGCGGCATCCACGATGAGAGGGTCCAGGCCGCGGCGCTTCGCGGAGATGGCACAGGCCAGCCCGATCGGGCCGGCACCGACGATCAGGGCGTCTTCCATCAGTTTGGGCACGGATTCCCTCCCGAGGCTCACTCCTGTTTCGTGCCGTCATGCAGGCGTTGACGAACGTCCATCTCTACGCCGTGCCGCCGGGACCTTCAAGGGCGCGTTCTGCTACGATGCGCCGTCCTGCGTCCGGGGAGGCGAGATGTCGAAGTCATCCTACATCCACGGGGCCCATCCCGAGGAGCAGGAGCGTCTCGGGATCATGAACCAACTGATCAACGACGAGGCGCTGTCCAAGCTGGCCCTGGCCCCCGGCGACTTCGTGCTCGATGTGGGCTGCGGCACGGCGATCTTCGCCCGGCGCATGGCCGAGGTGGTGGGCGAAGAGGGCCGCGTGCTCGGCATCGAGCGGGACGCGGCGCAGATCGCCGAGGCGAAGCGCCTCGCCCAGGGCGACGATGTGCGCGTCGAGATCCGGCAGGGCGACGCGCTGGCTCTGCCGCTCCGCGACGAGGAGTGGGGCTCCTTCGACGTCGTGCATGCGCGCTTCCTGCTCGAGCACTTGGCAGATCCGCTCGCGGCCGTGAGACAGATGATGAAGGCGGTACGCCGGGGTGGCCGCGTCGTTCTCACCGACGACGATCACGCGACCCTTCGCCTGCACCCCGAGCCGAAGGGATTCGCTGCGCTGTGGGAAGCGTACTGGCGTCAGTTCGAGCGCCTGGGGAACGATCCGTTCGTCGGCCGCCGGCTCGTCGCGCTGCTGCACGAGGCCGGCGCCGCGCAGCTCGAGAACGGGTGCCTCTTCTTCGGGGGCTGCGCGGGGCTGCCGACGTTCGGGAGTCTCGTCGCGAACATCATCGGCGTGATGGAGGGCGCGCGCGGCGAGCTGACGAGCTCGGGCGCGCTGACCGATGCCGAGATCGACGCCGGATTCGAGGCCGTCCGCGAATGGAGCCGGCGGCCGGACGCGGCCGCGTGGTACGCGGCGGAGTGGGCGCAGGGGCGGCGGCCCCACTAGGCCCCCGGCGCTCCGTCGTGATCAGCACCACCGAGAACAAGATGATCGCCGCGGCGACGGCGGTGTGCGCCGTCACGGATTCGTCGGCGAACGCCCACCCCAGGAACACGGCGACGACCGGATTCACGTACGCGTACGTCGAGACCTTCGCCGGCGTGGTCGCCTGCAGCAGCCAGACGTACGCGGAGAAGCCGATGAGCGACCCGAACGTCATCAGGTAGAGCAGCGAGAGCGCCGAAACCGTCGAGACGGAGGCGAGGTCCACGCGACGCCACTCTCCGGCGAGCGCTCCGACCACCGCCAGCGCCGCGCCGCCGGCGATCATCTGCATCGCCGTGGCGAGGAACGGGCTCTTCGGCTTGTGCCGGCGACGGGCGAGGAGGGAACCCGCCGCCCACGCCACGCAGGCGACCACCAGCGAGAGCGCTCCGAGCAGCGTTCGTGGGTCGGCGGCGATCTCCCCGCCCGGACCGACCAGGAACGCGACGCCGCCGAAGCCGATCAGCACCCCGGCGATCCCCCGCGCTCCGGGCCGCGCCGAAGGCTCGACGAGCCAGCTCATGGCGCCCATGCACAGCGGCACCGAGGCGATGATCAGCGCGGTGAGGCCGGAGGGCACCCACTGCTCCGCCCAGCTGACCAGGCCGTTGCCGCCGAGCAGCAGCAGGGTCCCGACGACGACCGCCTGGCGCCACTGCTCGCGCGTGGGCGGCGCCTCGCCGCGACGGCGCAGCCAGGCGTACATCGCCAGACCGGTGACGCCGTGGCGGAACGCTGCCATCCAGAACGGCGGCAGGGTCTCCACCGCGAAGCGGATGGCGAGATAGGTGGATCCCCAGATGAGGTAAACCGCCGCGAAGCCGAGAACGAGGCCGAGCCGGGACGGGGCGGCGCCGGGCGGCGGGTTCATGGCGACAAGATACCGGGCGCGGGGCAATCGGGTGGCCGCTTCCGGACGCGTCAGGGCCGGCCGGCGAGGCGGCGGATCCCTCGGCTCGTCACGACCGGCCGGCGAGCCCCTGGACCTCCGGATCCGCAGGGAAGCGGGCGGCGGCCTCCTGGAGCGCCTCCCGGGCCGCGGCCGCCTCCCCGGCACGTTCCAGAGCCAGGACGAGCACGACACGGTAGCGCGCCACGTCGGGGGCGTGCTGCACCGCGAGGCGCACCTCGGTGACGGCCTCCTCCACGCGGCCGGTCCGCACCAGCAGCAGCGACAGCGCGTAGCGAACCGCCGCGTCCTCCGGGATGTCGCGGACGGCTTCGCGAAGGACTCGCTCGGCCTCGTCCTCCCGGCCGCGCGCGCGCCACAGATCGGCCAGGTTGACCCGTGCCGGGGCGAAGGTCGGGTCGAGGCGAATCGCCTTCCCCAGCTCGCGCTCCGCGTCGTCGGCTTCGCCCAGATCGGCGGCTAGCGACGCGAGATTCAAGTGCGACTCCGCGCGGTCGGCGTCACGGCGTTCGGCGGCGCGCCACTCGTCCAGCACCGCGTCGAGCCGCGCGCGGTCCTCCTCCGCGAAGGACTCCGCCGGCAGGGGCGCGAGCGCGCGCCCGGCCTCGAGCCGCACCGCGCGGATCGGATCGGCGAGCAACGGAAGCAGCAGCTCCGCGCGCTCGTCCGGGCCGACCGCGGCCGCCGCGCTCGCCGCGGCGAGTAGAACGATCGCGTCGTCATCGACCCCTGCCGCTCTCAGCACCGACGCCAACACCCGC
>JBQTGV010000108.1:0-11244 GCA_052390515.1 Candidatus Eiseniibacteriota bacterium
GGCCCAGTCGACGGTGTCGTCCTCCAGCTGCGTCGGCGTGGTCCAGGAATAGCGCTTGCTGGCGAACGCGCTGAGGGCCGGCCACCGATCCGACTTGGCCGCGGTGACCGCCGCCGCGCTCGCGCCGGCCGACGTCCGGGCGGCACGCAGATCGGGGTTCTCCTGCTGCGCGCGGGCGAGCGACGTCTCCAGGGTCAGCTCCGTCTCGACCGTGAGGTCCTCCTCGGCGAGCTCGATGGCCGCGTTCGGATCCAGTCCGAGGTAGGTCGCGAGAGCCGCCTTGGCCACGTCCAGGTTGCGCTGCGCGCGAAGCACCTCGAGGCGGTTGTTCGCGTGGTCCACCTCGCTCTTGTACACGTCGGCCTTGGTCGAAGCGCCGAGCTCCTTCATCGCCTCGGTCTTCTTGAGCTGCTCGCCGGACAGGTTGGCCGCCTCCTGCTGCACCCCGAGGAGCTCCTGCGTCTTCTTCACCTCGAAGAAGCGCCTCTCGGTCTCGCGGACCACTTCCTGCCGCGCGGAGAGCAGGCGCTCCTCGGCGGCCGACCGCCCGCGAGAAGCACTCTGAAAGGAGGCCACGTTCCCCCAGCCGTCGAAGAGAAGAAGGTTCGCCGAGGCGCGGTAGTTCCACTCGTCCTCGTCGAAGAGCACGTCCGAGTCTCCGATCCGGACCAGACGCGGCTCCGCCCGGGTGACGCTTCCGCCCAGCTCGAGCCTCGGCAGGAACGCCGCACGCGCGCCGGTGACGTCCGCCTGCGCCGAGCGAAGCGCGCCGTGGGCCTGCTCCACGACCAGCGTGTTGTCGAGGGCCAGGCGGACGCAGTCGTCCAGCGCCATCGGCGCGGCACCCGCGGCCGGGGCAAGGCCCGCCGCCGCGAGCCCGAACAACCCCTTCAGGCCGAGCTTCGTCATCGTTCCTCCTCCATGCTGCGTCTCTCCGTCCGGCTGCGGGCGCGAACGGCTTACGGGATCCGGCCCGCCGGGGTTTCGGTCAGAGCCGGCCGGCGGCCCACGATCCCACGGCCGACACGACCAGCGAGACGAAGGAGGTGACGGCCCAGAACGTCCCTCCGATCGCCCAGCCGGCTCCTCCCGGCGCGCCGAAGACGAAGCGCGAGCCGAGCGCCAGGAACCAGAGCGTCACCAACGAGAAAACGGCGAAGACCTCGAGAAAAAGGTGAGGCAGAGAACCCCAGGTCAGACCCGGAACCAGAGCCGCCGGACCGAGGGACACCTCGATGGTGTCGGCCGCGCGCACCACCACCGCCAAGATCAGATACCCGAATCCGGCCGCGAGGTTCGCCGTCCAGTACGTCGACAGCGCCCTGCGATAGCTCGGCTGGGGGCCGAAGAGCTTCGCGATGACCCAGAGGACGAGCGCGCCCAGGAAGCCGAGGGCCGCGAGCGTCACCGTCACCATGGCGATGTGCAGCGCCGCCTGAACCTGGGAGAGATTCTCGGGATCGGGGATGCCCGCCAGCGCCGCCGCGCGATCCTCCTCGGGCACGCCCATCCGCTCGATCGTGGCTTCCGTCACGTCGTACTGGTACGCGAGATCCTGGGGCATCCGGATCCA
This sequence comes from Candidatus Eiseniibacteriota bacterium, assembly GCA_052390515.1. GTDB lineage: Bacteria > ARS69 > ARS69 > ARS69 > ARS69 > JBQTGV01. Next base: position 1,574 of record JBQTGV010000108.1, read on the forward strand.
CGTGGCCACGAGGACGAGCACGGTGCACAGAACGAACTGTCCGAGCCACTGCGGATCCTCGCCGAGGCGCCGGAACGCGGACGAGGGCGAAGAGAAAAGCATCGGGACGATCGCGAGGCCCTTCGCCGCGCCGGGCGCTCCCGCCGGTGCGGCGACCGACTGGCTCATGCCGCTCCCCTCCTGGGCCGCCGGGCCGCGGCCCGACCCGGCAGCGTAGCGCGCCCCGATCGACGTGTCCCAAGGAGGATTGGGGGAGGCCGACGCCGGTCAGTAAATCGAGGACGGTCGGGAAGGGCCGACGCCGGTCAGTAAATCGTGGCGCCGCTGCTCCCGATCAGCGTGTAGGTGCCGTTGCCCATCTCGTCGGCGAAGATGAACTTGAGGCCCCGGTGGCTGTCCGGGCCCCGATCCACCCGGTCGGTCAGCGGGTAGCCCGCCCCGTCGTAGACCCAGACCTCCAGCTGCTTGGACTTGATGTTCGTCCCGCCGCGCTGCTCGGTGACGTCGCTGACGTCGCCCTCGCGGAACTCGTCCGCGTCCAGGAACGAGGTGGAGGGGCGGGCACGGAGCGTGGCTCTTTCCGCCGGATCGGCGACACGCTCGGCGTTGCCGTCGAGGCCGAAGCCGGACGAGGAGAACTCGTAGAGGACGTCGTCCGGAGGGCCGTAGCGGACCCAGACCCGGCCCCGGTCGGTCAGGATCCCACGGGTCAACGGCGAGCCGAACTCGTGATCGGCGTGCTGCACGCGCCCGCGGAACGAGTCCAGGACCTCGTTCTCGGGCGTGTCGGGATCCGGGTCCAGCTCGTGCCAGTACTCCGCCAGGTACACCTCCTGCGCCCCGGGGTTGAGGTCGCGCAGCGTGCGATGCTCGGACTCGCTCATGATGAGCGCCATCTCCTGCACCATCAGCAACGGATCCCGGCCCCAGGTTCCGACGGACCAGACCACTTCCAGAGGCTCGCTGACCCGCGCGATCTCGCGCGTACGCTCGCCGAGAACGGTCACGTCCAGCCGGTAGGTGCCGGCCGTCAACCGCTCGGGGAGGCGAAGCTCGTCAGCCAGCACGAAGAGATCCGACGGAGGGAGCGCCCGCGTCGTCTTCTCGCCCCGGGGCACGCCCGACTTGTCCATCAACTGGACCTGGACGAGATAGCCGTCTCCCGGCACGAACGACGCTCCCGCGTAGACCTCCACGTAGTACCTCGCCAGCGGCAGGACCAGCCCGTAGAACCGCTGCGGATTGGGATCGTAGTCGATGCCGCGCCGGCCCTCCTCCCCGGCGGCCGGCCGCCAGCTTCGCAGCAGGGCCAGGTCCGACAGCACCAGACTGTCGCCGCGCAGGTCCCGAACCTCGATCCAGCCGGCGGCGGTTCCGTCCTTGTGCTTCTTGCGGATCTTGTTGAGCAGGCCGGTGCGCAGGGCCCTCTCGTCGGTCAGATGCACCTCGAGGCGGAGGAGCCCTGGTGCGACGAACGCCGACTGGGAGAGGGCCTGCACGATGGCGCGATCCGCTCCGTCCAGCCGCGAGGCGGCCCTGGGCTCGAGCACCGACTCCTCGGCGAAGACCTCCGTCCCGGCCTCGTCGCGCAGGGTGACGCGCATGCGCAGGCTCCCCGCCCACGTCCCGTCCTGGGTTTCCCGGAACTCGAGCTGATCGTTGGAGATCGAGGCGGACACGGCAAGCTCGATCCGCCCGCCGTCGGCGCGGAACGAGGACGCATCGACGAAGAAGCGGAGGTGCCCTTCGCTTTCCAGGGGGAGCTCGACCGGTGCCGGCGAATCCTCGGCGAATGCGCCACCTACCGCGGCCGCGAGGACCGCGAGTCCGACGGAGACGCTAGCGCGGATCCGGCTAGAACCGCAGCTCCGCGCTGAACTTGTGGACGTCATCGAGAAAATCCATCGCCGAGAAGCCGTAGTCGACCCGGATCCACGACGCGCTTCCCGTCGGGAACTCGACGCCGAAACCGGAGGTGAGGCTCTCCTCGTCCCGGTTGTAGCGATACCCGCCGCGCACCTGGAGCGTGACGTTGGGCTGGAAGGTCTTGAGCGTGTACTCGGTTCCGAAGCTGGCCCGCTCCGCGTTGTCCGAGGGGTGATCGAACTCGAAGGCCAGCAGGACGTTGTGATCTTCGCTCTGGTAGGCGTCCATGGCCGTTCCCACCTTGAACATCGTGGGCAGCGGGAAGCTGTCCTCGATGAAGGTCAGCGACGGACCCATGCTCTGGATGGCCATGCCGATGCGGATCGTCTTGTAGTCGGTGTAGTAAAGCGTGCCGAAGTCCACCGCGAACCCGTCGGCGTTCTCGTCCTCGAGACCGAGGTGCAGGAACTTCGCGGTCAGACCGAACGCGAAACGATCGATCAGGTTCTTCGCCCAGGTCAGGCCCAGGTTGAAGCTCCCGGCGTCGAAGTTGTCCCCGGTGCCGCCCGGGCTGAACTCGGTGCGTACCGGGATCGGGTCCATCTGCAGCACGGTCGAGGTGAACGCGTAGGAGCCGGGAAGTCCGCGGTAGGTGAACGCGTAGCCGAAGAACTCGTGGGAGATGTCCGCCGGCCAGGTGGAGTGGTTCAGCGTCACGTGGGCGTGTCCGTCCTGCGTGATGCGCGCGACGCCGGCGGGATTCCACCAGGCCGCCGTCGCGTCGTCGGCCACCGCCACGAACGTCTCGCCCATCCCGACCGCGCGCGCTCCGACGCCGATCTTGAGGAACTGGGCTCCCGAAGTACCGACCTTGCGGAAGATCTCGGCTCCGTGCGCGGCCGGCGCGCACGCCAGGCAGGCCACCAAACAGCCGATCCAGAAGCCTCTCCTCACCGCGGTCGTCCTCCCTCGTTCACCGGTGCGCCCGTGGGCCGGGATGCGCCACCTTAGCGGATGATGACGAACTTGCCAACTTTCTCCTGCCCGGTCGCGGCATCGGTGACGTGGTACAGGTAGATCCCGCTCACCGTGTCCTGGTTGTTCTTCGACACCAGGTTCCACGACGCCTGGCCGCGGTCCTCGTCCGTGATCCGGTCATCGTGTTCGAGCGTGACCACGTGATCGCCGGCCAGCGTGAAGATGCGGATCGTGGCCCGCTCCGGCAGGTTGAAGAACTTGATGCGCCGGCCGGTCGGCTCGAAGCTCGTCTCGGCGAGGTCCCAGGCCGCGGACCCGCGATACGGGTTGGGCACGACGTACACGTCGTCCAGCGTCTGGGCCGGCGTCGTGCGCGGCATCACCCGGACCATGTTCTGCGAGAACTTGCCGAACTTCGGCGGATCGGAACGGACCACTGTCGTTTCCGGGGGAGAGCCGCTGATCACCAGCGAGATCGTGCCCCGATCGTAGGCGCTGACCGCGTACCAGTAGAAGAAGCCGTTCTGCACGCGGGTGTCCACGTAGCGGTACTTGCCCAGCCCGGACATGCCGGTGTCGATGTCCGAGAGCTCGGTGCTGTCGAAGTCCGCGATCAGCCTCCACATCTCCTCGGACGGGATGTTCGACTCCCGCTTCCACCCTTCCGCCTTCCAGACCTGGTACCCGGCGAAGTCCAGCTGCCGGGTGAGCGGATCCGGGATCTCCTCCGGGAAGTCGTCCCATTCGACGACGACGTGGCGATCCCCGGCGGTCACGTTGATGTTCGGCGGCGGCGGCGGGGAGCTGGTGGCCCAATGCACGCGCTCGCCCGTCGTGGGGTCGACGAACCCGTTGTACACGCGCTGCGCCTGCACCGGATTGGCCATTTCGGCCACGCGCCGGGTGTTCCCGTCGACGTCGGTCTGATCGACCATCAGCCCGCAGACGAAAGCCACCTGGAAGACGAGCGTGGACCCCGGAGGGATCTTCTTGAACGGTCCGGCCGAGACCAGGAACCGGTAGTCGTTCTCGCGGAACGTCGGCGGGCTGATGCTGCGCACCGTGTCCCCGAGGGATCCCCGCAGGAACCGGTAGCGGTCCAGATCGTCCCGGTCGTCCTCGTCGCCGCTGGACCAGATCCGGAACGTGTGCAGCCCGACCTCCCGGGGAGCGAAGGAGCTCTCGAAATCCGGGGCGAGGGTGTCCACGGTGTGCCCCAGGAACATCACGCCGCAGTATCCCGGGACGTCGTCGCCCTGCGTGCCGGGGTTGTCGAAGATGTACCCGAGCGTGATGTGCAGCTCGTCGACGCCGCCGGTCTCGAGCACCACCGTGGTATCGAGCTCCGCGAAGGCTCCGTGATCGTCCTCGTAGTTGTTCAGCTCTTCGTCGTCGATGCCCACGTCGCCGTCGACCATGAATCCGACGTACGCGTTGTTGATGTCCCAGCCGACGCCCGCGGGATCCACGACGTTGGACATGTTCAGCACGCTGTATTCGACTCCGACGAAGTCGTCGAACTGCGGGTCGGTCCACACGTAGCTTTCCTGGGTCACCTTGAGTCCCATGGGTACGTGCTGGTCGGCGTCGTCCGGGAAGAACTGGTTGAACGCGGTCGACGTATCGTAGAAGACGCAGCGGAACATCTGCTGGGAGATCCCGGCGAAGTCCTCGTCGATGCGGCCGTCCCCGTCGTTGTCCTCCCCGTCGAGCGCGTCCTCGTCCACGAGACCGTCGCCGTCGTCGTCGAAACGGCGCAGCCCCGCCGGAGCGCCCTCGAACGTCTGACAGATCCCCTCGGGCGGGCTTCCGCAGCCCTCGTTCTGCTCGACGTTCGCGAACTCGCCCTGCTGGAACAAGCCCGACGAACACAGCGTGTCCTGGGCGCCGCTCCGGTTGATCACTCCGGCGACCCACAAGCCGGCGCCGTACAGGTATTCCTGATTCGTCCCCGCGGGCCACTCGCCGGAGGGCGCGGTCAGGTCGGAGCCGCGCCGCCCGAAGTATCCGCGGTTCGACACGTGCAGCAGAACGTTCCCGGCGTCGTGGAACCAGCCGGCGAACTCGTCGACGCGGATGGACGGAGGCAGCCACTGCGAAGGCCCGCCCTCTCCCTCGGTAGCGTCGGCGGGCGCACAGGGAAGCAGACCCGCGGCGAGCGCGGCCGAGAGACACCACGCGCGCGGCGTGGGAATCCGATTCATGAGGCCTCCCACGCTAGAACTCGAACTGGAGACCGACGCGGAAAACGCGCGGCTCGTCGAAAACTCGCGGATCGTTGAGCGGAATGAGCACGTCCTCGGTCAGCCCGATCGTATCGGCGAGGTTGTACGCCCCGCCCAGCTCGCCGAACTCCGTGTAGTACTGCCGGTAGTACTCCGTGTCCGGAATCGGATACAGCTGCGGCCGCAGCGAGCGCACGTTCTGGCGGTCCAGGATGTTGCGGCCCTCCAGGAAGAGCCGGAACTCCTGGCCGTAGAGCACGTACAGCTTCTGGGCCTTCAGATCGAGCGTCATGATGGAAGGGAGACGGATGGAGTTGATCTCCTCGGCCAGCTCGTTTCTCTGTCCGAGGCGCAGCGGCGTCACCGGAGACCCCGCCGCTACGTTCAGGTCGAACGAGACCTGCCAGATGCCCGGGTCGGAGAACGCGATGAACGAGTTCAGGACGTGCGGCCGGTCCCAGCTCAGCGGCACCTCGCGGATCGGCTCGCGGTCCAGACCCTCGCTCTGGACGATCGCGCCCTGGTTCACGTCGGAGGACGAGCCCGTGGCCCGGGACAGCGTGTAGGAGATCCCGCCCTGCCAGTAATTGGAGAAGCGCTTGTCCAGGGATAGCTCGAACCCCCGCACCGAACCGTAGTCCTGGTTGAAGTACGTGGTCGAAGCGAACTGCTGCTGTTCGGTCTCGCGCTCCGCCTCGAGCTCCTTGGTCCCCACCAGACCGAAGATGTCTTTGAAGAAGACCGTCGCGTCCACGAAGATCGACTCGGACAGCTGCCGCCGCACGCCAAACTCGTACGAGATGGTCGTCTCCGGATCGAGGAACGCATTGCCGACGATCTGGTTTCCGGCGTTCGGATTGTTCGAGTAATCGTAGAGCAGCTCGAGGTCCGGCAGCTGGAAGAACCGTCCGTAGCTGAAGTGCAGCACGTCGCGGTCGGAGATCGGATAGGACATGCCCAGCCGCGGCGAAACCTGCGCCTTCCAGCGCTCGAGGAACGACGTGCCCTCCAACGGCTTCTCCAGGATGAGCACGCGCTGGTTGGAGACGCGGATCGCGTCCTCTCCGGGATCGAAGAAGTCGAAGCGTAGGCCGGCGTTCAGCACCATGGAGTTCTCGTAGCGCAGCCGGTCCTGCACGTAGATCACGCCACCGACCGCGGACTGCTCGTACTGGTTCGGGAAATTCCCGAGGGGGTCGTCCTCGTCCGGAAACGTGCGCGAGTCCTTGGTGAGATCGAAGTAGTCGACCGTCATCCCGGTCTTCAGCTCGTGCGTCTCGCCGGCAAGCTTGTTCTGGTAGTCGGCGCGGACCGTGTACTGGTTGGACTCGCGCTTCTCCCACACCGGGTAGTCTCCGGTGACGCTGTAGAACAGGTTCGCCGGATCCCGATCGACGTCGTTGCCGGTGAACGACACGTACCGCTCGGGGCTCTTGTCGGCCACGTTCTCGGTGTACCGGTTGTTGAACAGCGCGAGGCGGGCGGTGACGAACGAGTCGTTGGTGAGCGGGTGCGTGTACACCAGCTTGTACTGGTCGTTCTTGGCGATGCGCTCGGAGAGATGCTCCGGACCGTTGTAGTACGTATACGTGCTGTCCAGCGGCTCGAACCACCACTGCTCCTCGGCCTCCGACCAGTAGCCGACGCGGCTGAAAGCGTGGTGGTACCAGTCGTTCGCCGAGCGGGAGAACAGATACTCGCCGGAGATCTTGCGCGCGTTGGGGAAGCGGTAAGTCAGCTTGCCCTGGCCGCGGATCGCGTTCTCCTGCCGGTCCCTGAGGCTCGCCAGCTCCAGATCCTCGAAGAAGAGCTTGCGCGCTTCGCGGTTCTCCAGGGTCTTGAGGTAGGTGTCCTGGAAGACGCCTTCGCCGGAGAGGTAGAACCGCCATGCGTCCCCGGCGAACGGCAGGGGTCCACCGAAGCCGAGCGCGATGTTGTCGTAGTTGAAGTAGGTCTTGTCCGGGGCCCCGAAGTCGTCGGTCAGGAACTTGATCTGTCCGGCGACCTCCTCCCCGCCCTCGCGGGTGGCGATCTCGATGATGCCCGACTGGGCGTTGCCATACTCGGCGTCGAAGCCGCCGGTCAGCACGTTCAGACCTTCCTGCGAGGTCAGCGCGATATCCAGGGTGCCGCCCTGGCTCGACGATCCTGCGAACGAATCCGACACCGGCATCCCGTCCACGACGGTCTTGACCTCCGACGAGCGGCCGCCGCGCACGAAGAACTGGTCGCCGAGCTGGACCACGCCGGCCTGCGTGGCAATGGCTTCCTCCGTCGTGTTGATCGCCCGGATCTTGGACTGCTCGCGGGTGTCGATCACGCGGATCGTCGTAGACTCCTGCGTCTTGAGCTCGTCGAGCTTCTCGCCGAAGACGTCGATGACCTCCATGTCCGCCGCAACCGTCTGCTCGAGGGTGACGCTCACCGTGGCGGTGTGCCCGCCCTCGGCGACCACGACCGGCGTTTCGCTGCTCTTGTAGCCGACCAGGCGAACCTCGACCGTGTAGGTACCGGGAGCGACGCCCTCGAAGAGGAACCGTCCCGCGGCGTCAGCCTGGCGGCCGCGCCCCAGCTCGCGAAGGATGACGTTCGCTTCGGGAACCGGCTTGCCGTTCGTGCTGGTGACAGTGCCCTCGATGCGTCCGGTCGTCGGCGCCTGCGCAAAACCCGCGACGGGAACGGCCAGCAGCGACACCGCCATCAGAATCGTGAGAAGAAGACGCGTCGGAGGCATCGCGGTCACCCTCCCCTGGGGGCTGGACAGCCTGACTGGAGGATCGGAGCTCGATCGAACCGATCCGACATCATAGCGAACCGGGTTTCACGCCGCGACGCTCAGGGGCCGGAAGTGGACCACCGTCGGGGACTACGGGCACTTCTCGAAACCGCTGCGCTGGTCCCGTTCACGCTTTCTTCAAACCGCCCGCGCCGACTCCCGCAACCCATTGACTCTCAACGAGCTACACCGACCCGGTTGCGGACGGTGCGGTCACTATAGCCAAGGCTCAGGGGGGTGTCAAGGCGACCAAACCATTGCAGTGTCAAATCTTACGTCACGCGCGACCCTCGATCGGTGGAGTCGTTGACACCCCGGGAGGCGGCTCCTATGCTGCGGCTCTTCCGGGTGCGAAGCGGCCACCCGACCGCCGAGGAGCCCGTCCCTTGACCGAGCCTCTCCTCTCCGTCCAGGGGCTCCGAACAACGTTCCGCACCGAGGAAGAGACCGTCGAAGCGGTCCGCGACGTTTCCCTCGAGATCCGCCCCGGCCGGACCCTCGGGCTCGTGGGCGAATCGGGCTCGGGCAAGTCCGTCACGAGCCTCTCCATCCTGCGGCTGCTTCCCGACAAGGTGGCCCGCATCGACGCCGGCGCCGTCCGCTTCCTCGGCCGAGACCTCGCGCAGCTCCGGGAACGCGACCTGATCAAGATCCGCGGCGCCGAGATCAGCATGATCTTCCAGGAGCCCATGACCTCGCTCAACCCGGTGCTCACCGCCGGAGCGCAGGTCATGGAAGCGATCCGCATCCATCAGGACGTGTCCCGCAAGGAGGCCCGCGAGCGCACCGTCCGGCTCTTCGAGGAGGTCGGCCTACCCGACCCCGCCGCCCGCGTCGACATGTACCCGCACGAGCTCTCCGGGGGGCAACAGCAGCGCGTGATGATCGCCATGGCTCTCTCGTGCAATCCCAAACTGCTGATCGCCGACGAGCCCACCACCGCGCTGGACGTCACCATCCAGGCGCAGATCCTGGACCTGCTGCGCAGGCTCCGCGACACGCGAAAGATGGCCATGCTGTTCATCACGCACGACCTCGGGGTGATCGCGGAGATCGCCGACGACGTGGCGGTGATGTACCGCGGGCGCATCGTCGAGCAGGGAACGATCGAGCGGATCTTCGGCGCGCCCGAGCACCCGTACACCAAGGGACTGCTGGCGTGCCGGCCGCGGCTCACCACCACGCTCTCCCGCCTTCCCAGCGTCTCCGAGTTCATGGACGTGGTCACGGACGCGCGCGGCGAGGCGACGATCACCGAGCGCGTCGCCGACCTGTCCCGCTTCGAGCGGGAGCGAACGCGTCCGGATCCGGCCACCGCGCGGGAAGAGCTCGTCGTCGAGGACCTGCGCGTGCACTTCCCGATCCGCAAAGGACTCCTGCAGCGGACGGTCGGCTGGGTGAAGGCGGTGGACGGCATCAGCTTCCGCGTCCGCACGGGGCGGACGCTCGGGCTCGTCGGGGAGTCCGGCTGCGGTAAGACCACCACCGGGCGAGCCATACTCCGGCTGGTGGAGCCCACCTCGGGACGCGTGCTGTTCCGCGGCCGGGACCTGGCCCAGCTCTCCGCCAAGGAGATGCGGGCGCTGCGCAAGGAGATGCAGGTCGTCTTCCAGGATCCGTACGGAAGCCTGAACCCGCGTCTCACGGTGGAGGGCGCGCTGGTCGAGCCCATGGAGATCCACGGGATCGGATCGAGCCGCCGCGAGCGGCGTGACCGGGCCGCGGCGCTGCTCGAGGAAGTCGGGCTGGAGACCGCGCACCTCCGCCGCTACCCGCACGAGTTCTCCGGCGGCCAGCGCCAGCGCATCTGCATCGCCCGCGCGCTG
>JBQTGV010000109.1:0-13239 GCA_052390515.1 Candidatus Eiseniibacteriota bacterium
TCGGGCCGAGCTCCGCGCCTTCGCCCTCACCGGAGACGAGGGCGGCCGCCAGGACGAGTCGCTGCGGCGCGCGCTGGCCGCGCTTCCGCCGTCGGGCCTCCGCGAGCTCGCTCTGGGGGTCGCGGATCCGGCCGGGATGGCCCGCGTACAGCAGGAGCTCGCGCGGCGGGGAGAACCTCCCGCCGGCCCCGTGTTCCCTGTCGCCCTCCTCGCGCCGCTCAGCGGAAAGCTGCAGGAGTTCGGCGAAGCGTTCCGCCTCGGAGTGCAGCTCGCGCTGGAGGACCGAGACGCGCGGGCTGCCGCGGAGCATCGCGACATCCCGGAAGTGCGCCTCGTGGAGCGCGACACGGAGGGCGATCTGCTCACCGCCACGCACGCGGCGCGGGGCGTCGTGATCGAGGAGGGCGCGCGCGCCGTCGTCGGACCGCTCCTGTCCGTGACCACGATCGCCGCGGGGAGCGTCGCGGAGTCGTACGGCGTTCCGCTGATCGCCCCGCTCGCCACCGACCCGGAGCTGTCCACGATCGGCCGCTACGTGGTGACGATGGACTCCCCGCCCGAAGCGCTCGCGGCCCCGCTCGGCGAGTTCGCCGTGAGCGTGCTCGGCGCGCGCCGGTTCGGCGTGCTGCTGCCCGACGACGGCGTATCCGCCGCCTACGAGCGCGCGTTCGAGTCCGCCGTGCGCGACGCCGGCGGGGAAGTCGTCGTCTCCCTCGCCTTCGAGCCCGGCGAAACGGACTTCCGCAAGTTGATCGAGCGCGTCGATCGTGAGGAAGTGGATGCGTTGTACGTGCCCGGTGCCGGCTCCGACCTCGGCGCGCTGGCTTCGCAGCTCGACTTCTACGAATTCCACCGCCGCATCCTCGGGCACGGCGCGTGGACCCATCCGGACGTGTTGACCCCGGGCAATCGTTCGCTCGAGGGCGCGGTCCTCTCTCTCCTCGAGTCCGACCACCCCGATTCGGAGTTCCTGATGGCGCTCGGAGAGAAGGTGCGGCACCGTTCGGCCGAGGAGGTCTCGCGCTTCCACGTCCAGGGCTACCGGGCGATGGCCGCGCTCCTGATGGTCGTCGACCGGGGTGCGCGCGGCGGCGAGGAGATCGCCGAATCGCTTCGCCTGCGCCGCTTCTGGGCGGAGCCGCCGCCGGGCGAACGCATCCACCTGGTCACCTGGCGGGACGGCGTGCTCGGTCCGGCGAGCTGGGCCGGCGCCTTCGATCTCGCGCCGGACTCCACAGCGTCCGGCGGCGAATGAGGCGAGCGGCGGCGGCGGCCGGCGCCCCGCTGACGCTCTCGGCCAGCGAACCGAGCGAAGCTCCGGCGGACCGACCCATCGTGCTCGGCGCGGTGCTCCCGCTCTCCGGTGAGGAGGCGCACACCGGCGAAGAGATTCTCGAGGGACTCGAGCTGGCCGCCGAGGTCGAGGATGCGGCACCGCCGCTCGCCATCCGGGCGGCCGACGGCGAGGCGGCGCCTGCCGCGTCGGTGCACGCGTTCCGCGAGCTGGCCGGCGATCCGGAAGTGTCCGCGGTCGTGGGCGGCTGGTTCGCGTCGACCGGCCGGACGCTGACCGCGGTCGCCGGGACGGCGGGCGTGCCGTTGCTCGTCCTCTCGCCGCTGGCGGGAGCCAGCCAGGGCGACGTGTTCCCGCTGCATCGCATCTCCGCGCTCGGCGAGGCGGCGGCCCGGTTCGCGTACGACGAGCTGGACGCGCGGCGGGCCGGCATTCTCCGGCTGCCCGGCGGCGAGGTCTCCGGCAGGCTCGCCGACGCGTTCGCCGCGGCGTTCACGCGCCCGGACTCGCGGCTCGTCTGGTCCATCTCGCCGGACGGCGCGGGCAGGCTCGCGCTCCCCGCGGGGCCGGCCGAGCCGGTCGACGCGATCTTCGTGGCGGGCGCAGGGGAGTGGGCGGAGCGCTGCTCGGCGCTGGGTGCGTCCACGCGCGAGGCCGCGATCCTCACCGTGACCGGGTGGCAGACGGACGGTCTCGATCGACTCGCGGCCGGCGGCGTACCGGTCTACCTCGTGTCGTTCTTCAGCGCCACCGATCCCTCGCCGGCGAACCGGCGGCTGCTGGAGGCCTGCGCGCGGACCGGACGCGAGCCCACGCCGGCCCTGGCGCTGGGGTGGGACGTGGGTCGGCTCATCCGGCACGCCGCCTTGGTAGGCGGCCGCGACCGCGACGGCATTCGCACCGGTCTCCGCGGGGGGGCGCCGTTCTCCGGCGCGACGGGGAGGCTCGACTTCGGCTGGGCCGGGACGCCGAGGGAGACCCCGGCGGTGTCGTCCCTGTCCTCCGCCGGCCTCGTGTTCCTGAGGCGCGTGGAGGTGCCGGCCCAGGGCGGGGGTTGACGCTCGGAAACCCCCGTCGCTACATTCGATCGACGGCCCGCACCCCTCTCCGTCGCTTTGCGCTCCCACCCGTGAGTGCCTCTTGCAGGAAGCGCTTCGCCAGATTCCTTCGGTCGACCAGGTGCTCGCGGCGCCCACCGTGCGCGGGCTCCTCGAGCGGGAGCCGCGACCGGCGGTCGTGCGCGCGGTCCGCGCGCGCCTGGAGGCGATCCGCGGCGAGGTGCTCGCCGGGAACGGCGCGGCGGTGCCCACGCTCGAGCGGATTGCCGCCGACGTCGTGGAGCAGGTGCAGGGTCGCCCGCGCGGTCTTCGCCGCGTGCTCAACGCCACCGGCGTCGTGCTGCACACCAATCTGGGTCGCGCGCGGCTCGCCGAGGCGGCGGTGCAGGCCATCGTCGAGACGGCGCAAGGAGCCTGCGATCTCGAGCTGGATCTCGCGACCGGGCGGCGCGGATCTCGCACCGAGCGCTTGGAGCGCCGCCTGTGCGAGATCACGGGTGCTTCCGCGGCGTTCGTCGTGAACAACAATGCCGGTGCCTTGGTGCTGGCGCTGAACGAGCTCGCCCAGGACCGCGAGGCAGTCGTGTCCCGCGGCGAGCTCATCGAGATCGGCGGCTCGTTCCGGCTGCCCGACGTGATGGCCCGGACCGGCGCGCGCTTGGTGGAGGTCGGTACCACGAACCGCACGCACCTCGGAGACTACGAGCGCGCCATCGGGCCGCGCACCGGGCTCCTGCTGAAGGTGCACCGCTCCAATTTCCGCCAGGACGGATTCGTCACCGAGCCTACGCTCGCCGACCTCGTGGCGCTCGGGCGGCGGCACGGGGTTCCGGTGCTGCACGATCTCGGTTCCGGCTCGCTGCACGAGACCGCCGCGACCCGCCGTGAGCCGAGGCTGTCCGACAGCCTCGCGCAGGGCGTGGACGTGGTGACCTTCTCGGGCGACAAGCTGCTCGGCGGGCCGCAGGCCGGGATCCTGCTCGGGAGCGCCGCCGTGCTCGACCGTCTCCGGAAGAACCCCGTGGCCCGGGCGCTCCGGGTCGACAAGTTCACCATCGCCGCCCTTGCAGCCACGCTGGATCTCCTGGAAGATGCGGATCGGGCGCGGGAGCTGGTGCCGACGCTGCGCGCGCTCGACGCGTCCCCGGAGGAGCTTGCCCGGCGGGCCGCCGCCATCGTGCGGGAGCTGGCCCGGTGCGATGACCTGAGCGTGCGCCCGGTCCCGGCTTCGAGCGAGGTCGGGGGCGGGGCGGCGCCGGCGGAGGATCTGCCGACGACCGCGGTCGCGCTCCGGCACCGCAGCTTGTCCGCGGAAGAGCTAGCCGCGGAGCTCCGCGGGCTCGCGACGCCGGTGATCGGCCGCATCGCCGCGGGCGAGGTCCTGCTCGATCCGAGGAGCCTGGATCCGGCCGAGGACTTGCTTTGCGCGCGGCTGATCGGGGACCGCTTCGGTCCGGGGGGAGGGGGCTGATGGGGACTGCCGCCGCCATTCGCGATCCGCGGGAGCTCGCCGCCGAGCTCTCGCTTCCGCTTCTCGGCACCGTGCCGCCGCCCGCCGCGGCCGAGGGCCCGGTCTCGCCGCGCGTCCCCGCGGACGCCGCGCGCCGTGACTCCCTGAAGGCGGTCGCCGATCGCATCCTTGCGGGGCCCGGACCTGTCGAGGTGATCGGGCTGGCCGGAGACCTGCCGCCGGCCGAGCGTGCGGAACTGGCCGGGGCGCTGGCCGCCGTCCTCGCCGGCGAGCGGAGCACCGTGCTGATCGACGCGGACCTGCGCGGCGCACACCTGGCCTTCGAGGCTTCGTCGCGGGCGCAGGAAGGGCTCGTCGACGTGCTGCGCTACGGCGTCCGTTCGCCGCGCGTGGTCGGTCCCACGGGGACGCCGGGGCTGAGCCTCCTGCCCGTCGGCTCCGGGACCGTGGATGTCGCCGGGACCTACGCGTCGGATGCGGCCGTGCCGCTCTTCGCCGAGCTCCGCCGCGGCGGCGATCTGCTCGTGGTGAACGGGCCGGATCCTCGGGACGCGGGTGCCGCCGGGCGTCTCCTCGACCTCGTCGGCGGGTGGATCCTGGTGGGCTCGGCCGCCGCCGTGGACTCGTCGTCCCTCCTCTCGCTGCGGGATCGGCTGGGCCGCTCTCGGTGCGTCGGGGTCGTCGTGGTCGCGGCCGGGCCGCCCGTGACCGCCCCTCCGGCGCCGCGCGCGCCGCTCGCTTCTGCGGTCGCCGCGAAGGCACCTGCGCGGGATCTCTCCGCACGCGTCGAGCCGGAGCCCGCGTCGCGCGTCGAGCCGCCCCGGTCTTCACCGCTCCGGGTGTGGGGAATCGGGCTCGCCGGCCTCGCTGCGGTGGTGCTCGCCGTGGTGTTGCTGCGTCCCGCGGACCGGATCGAGCGGCCCGAGCCGAGCGTGGAGCGCAGCGCGGAACCGCGCGTGCTCCCACCCACGGAATCGACGTACACCGAGCAGCGCGTAGAGGAACCGCCGGCGCCGGTGAGCGCCCCGCTCACAGAGACCCTCCCGCAGGGGGCTTGCCCCGCGCCGGACTCGCCGGCGCCCGCGTCGGTACCGCGGGCGCCGGCGGCGGTCGCGGTGCCGGCGCGCGCAACGGTCGAGCCGCCAGCTCCGCCCGCGGTCCAGCCGTCCCCCGCATCCGCTCTCGCTCCGGCGGCTCCGACCCCTGGCGGGATCTGGGGCGTGCATCTCGCGTCGATGCGCACCGTGGCCGGCGCCCGCGAGGAGGAGGCGCGCTTCACCGCGAAGGGCTTCGCCACGGTGCTCCGCGAGGTCGAGATCGAGGGCAAGGGACGTTGGGTCCGCGTCTACGTCGGACCGTTCGCGGACCGGAACCAAGCGAGCGAGGCGGCGGCGCGCGTTCGCGCGCTCGGGTTGCAGGAGTACGCGCAGGTGCAGCGGCTTCCGGCGGAGGAGAGCGTCGGGACGGGACGGGAGGATCGATGAATCTCAGGAAGCTCGAGCTGTTCGGCTTCAAGTCGTTCATGCGCAAGCTGGACATCCACTTTTCCGACGGCATCACCGTGATCGTGGGGCCGAACGGCTGCGGCAAGACGAACGTGACCGACGCGGTGCGCTGGGTGCTGGGGGAGAGCAACGCGCGAACGCTGCGCGGGGCGAAGATGGAGGACCTCATCTTCAACGGCACCGCCGACTACAAGCCGCTGAACGTGGCCGAGGTCGAGCTCACCGTGGACAACTCCTCGGGCATCCTGCCCATCGACTACTCCGAGGTCACGGTCACGCGCCGCATCTACCGCGAGGGCGAGCCCGAATTCCTGATCAACAAGGTGCCGGCGCGCATGCGCGACGTGCACGACCTGTTCATGGACACGGGACTCGGCAGCCGGGCGTACTCGGTGATCGAGCGCGAGATGGTGGAGATGGTCCTCGCCGATCAGCCGGAGAAGCGCCGCGAGCTCATCGAGGAGGCGGCGGGGATCCACAAGTACAAGATCCGCGAGCGGCAGGCGCGGCGGAAGCTGGAGTCGACGGACGCGGACCTGCATCGCATCTCCGACGTTCTGCGCGAGGTGGAGCGGCAGGTGCGGTCGCTGAAGCGGCAGGTCGGCGCGGCGCAGCGCTTCCAGGAGATCCGCGACCGGCAGCGCGAGCTCGAGGTGGCGCTCGCCTGGGTGGACCTCGAGGAGATGGACGGACGGACCGCGTCGCTCCGCGAAGCGTTGGCCGAGAACGAGACCGAGCGGCTGGGTGCCGGCAGCCGCATCGCCGCCGTCGAGGCGGAGCTGGAGGCACTCCGCGTGCGCATGACCGAGGCGGAGCACCGGCTGGCCGACCAGCAGCGCGAAGTGGACCGTCTGGCGGACGACGCGCGCGCCGCGGAGAGCGAAGTGCTGGTCCGGCGGGAGCGCCGCGACGCGCTCGCGGAGTCCGCACGGCGGCTCGCCCGGGAGCGGGAAGAGCTCGGCGAACGCCTCACCGAGGGCGCGCAGCGCGGCGAGCGGCTGGCCGCCGCGCACGCGGAGTCGACCGCGCTCCTGGCAGGCGTCGAGGGTCGGCTGCACGTCGAGGAAGAGAGCCTCGGGCGCCTCGATTCGGACCTCGCCAGCCGGCGCGCGGGCCTGGCTCGTGCGCGCGAGATGGTGGAGGCCGCCTCGCAGGACGTGGGGCGCCTGCGCACCGAGCTCGCCAACGTGGAGGCCAGGGCCGCGCATCTCGCCGATCGCCGCACCGCACTGGAGGCGGAGACTCGCGAGCTCGCGGCGCGGCTGGCAGGGCGCGAGCGGGGGCTGGCGGAGGCGGCGGAGCGAATCCGCGGCCTTCGCTCCGGTCTCGAGCAGTGTGAGCGCGAGCTCGAGTCCGCGGGGGCGGAGCGCGACGCGCTCGACTCGCGCCGCGACTCGGCGAGGGAAGAGGACGCGCGTCTCGCCGTCGAGGTGGAGTCGGCGCGGTCCGGACTGGAGATGCTCTCCGCGCTGCAGTCCGCGTACGAGGGCTACGGCCAGGGCGCCCGGGCGCTGCTGCTGCGCGGCGGCCCGTATTCGCCGCTCGCCGATCTGGTGAAGCCGGCGCGTGAGGATCTGCTTCCGGCGCTCGAGGCGGCGCTCGAGGGCGCGGTGGAGTTCGTGGTCGCCCGCGACTCGTCCGCCGTGTCCGACGCGGTGCGCTGGCTCCGCTCCGGCGAAGGCCGCGCCACGATTCTCGACGCGACCGGCTTCCGCGGCGACGGGGCGAAGAACGCGCCGGCCGCCGTGACCGCGGACGCCGCGGTGCTCGGGCCGGTGCGCGCGTTCCTGCACGCGGAGGGCGAGCTCGGCGCCGTGCTGGATCATCTCACCGCCGGCATGTTCGTCGTGGAGTCGCTGGAGGACGCGGTGCGCCTCGCGCGGCGTGCCGATTCCCGGGGGCTGCGCTTCGTCGCGCGCAACGGGGACTGGGCCGAGCATCCCGGCATCGTTCGTGGAGGCACTCCGGCCGCCTCCGGCGAGAGCCGCCTCCTGGGACGTGCCGCCCGCGTGGCCGAGCTCGGCGCGCGCGTCGCCGAGGCCGAGGAGCGCCGCCAGGCGGCGCGCCGGCGCGCGCAAGCGTTCTCCGTCGAGCGCGAGTCGCTCGCAGCGCGGATGGAAGAGCTCCGCGCCGCCGCTTCGGCCGCACGGGAGACGCTGCTCGCCGAGGAGCGCATCGCCGAGAGGCTGCGCGCCGAGACGGCCGCGGGCGAAGGGCGCCGCGACGCCGTTCGCCTCGAGCTCGGCGAGGTCGCGACGTCGCTGGAGGATCTGGCACGCGAGAAGCGTGCGCGCCTGTCGGCGCTGGACGAGGCCGAGGCCGGCCGCCTGCGGCTGGAGGAGGAGTGGAAGCGTCGGGAGAACGAGATCGTGGACTCCTCGGCGATGCGGGAGCACGCGCAGGCCGCCTGTCACGAGCTTCGCCTCGAGGCGCAACGGCTTCGCGGCGAGCTCGAGAAGATCGGGCTGGATGGCCAGCGCCTCGAGGAATCGCGCCAGACCGTCGAGCAGGGGCTCGCGCGCCGCGCCGCGGAGGCGGCGGACAACGAGCGGACCGCAGTCGAGCTGGGCCGGGAGATCGAGCTCGGCGAGGCGGAGGTCGCACGGCGCGTGCAGGTGCTCGCCGAGCGCAAGGCGGTGCGGGACCGTGCCGCGGACGAGCGCGGCGGGATCCTCGAGCAGCTCCGCACCGTGGACGAGGAGCGTGCCCGGTGGTCGCGGCTGCGCGACCAGTCCCAGGAGCTCTCCCACCGGAACGAGATGGAGCTCTCGCGACTGGAGTCCGCTCGCCACGAGCTGGTGGGGCGGGTGGAGCGGGAGTTCGGGGCGAGGCTCTCCCTGCCCGACGCGCGCGAGGCGCACGGGACGCTGGCCGGCGCCGACCCCGACGTGCTGGAGGCAGCCCGCCGCGAGCTGGAGGAGCTGCGGCGCACCGTCGACCGCATGGGCGCGGTGAACCTCGTGGCGCTCGAGCAGTACGAGCGCGAGGAGAAGCGCTACGAGTTCTTGAAGACCCAGCGCGACGATCTGGAGGAGGCGCGGGAGAAGCTGCACCGTACGATCCGCAAGATCAACCGCACCGCGCGGACCCTGTTCATGGACACGCTCACCGCCGTGCAGGGCAACTTCCAGCGCACCTTCGGCACGCTCTTCGAGGGCGGCCACGCCGATATCCGGCTCGTCGGCGACGAGGACCCGCTGCACGCGCCCATCGAGGTGTTCGCCAGGCCGCGAGGCAAGCGGCTCAACAGCATCTCGCTGATGTCCAGCGGCGAGCGGGCGCTGACCGCGGTGGCCTTCCTGTTCGCCATCTACCTGGTCAAGCCGAGTCCCTTCTGCATCCTCGACGAAGTCGACGCGCCGCTCGACGACGCCAACATCGGGCGCTTCTTGGCCATGCTCCGCGAGGTCTCCAAGAAGACGCAGTTCGTCATGATCACGCACAACAAGAAGACCATGGAGGTCGCCGACTATCTGTACGGCGTCACCATGCAGGAGCCGGGCGTGTCGCAGCTCGTCTCCGTGCGGCTCGGGCGGGAAAGGGGCGATGGTCGCGTCGAGGAGACCGCCGAGGCCGACGAGGTGCCCGAGGAAGAGGACGCAGCGGAGGGGGAGCTCGTCGCGGAGGGCAGCGCTTGATCCGGAGCATCGGCCGCGGCCTCGACAAGCTCCGTGACGGCCTTCGCCGAACGCGCACGCAGCTCGAGAGCGGCATCCGCGCGATCGTGCAGGGTCGCGCGTCGATCGACGACAACATGTGGGAGGAGATCGAGGAGCTGCTCCTGGCGAGCGACGTGGGCGCTCCGGCGGCGGAGGAGATCGTCGCCGACCTGCGCCGCGCAGCCGGACGTTGGACCCGGCCGGACGCGGACGGGCTGTTCGAGGCGCTGCGCGAATCGCTGGCTGCGCGACTCACCAGCGGGGCCGGCCTCTCCCTGGACGGTGGCGAGGGCCCGGCGGTCGTCCTCGTCGTGGGCGTCAACGGCGCGGGCAAGACCACGACCATCGCGAAGCTGGCCGCGCGTATCAAGGGCACGGGCAAGAAGGTGGTCCTGGCGGCCGCCGACACCTACCGCATGGCCGCGGTCGAGCAGCTCGCGGAGTGGGCGGCCCGCGTCGACGTCCCTGTGGTGCGCGGGCGCGAGGGGGCGGACGCGGCAGCGGTGGCGTTCGACGGGCTCGAATCCGCCCTCGCGCGGCGCGCGGACGTCCTCCTGGTCGACACTGCCGGGCGGCTGCACACCAAGAGCAACCTGATGGAGGAGCTCGCCAAGGTGCGCAGGGTGCTGGAGAAGCGGCTCCCGGGCGCCCCCCACGAGGTCCTGCTGGTCCTCGACGCGACGACCGGTCAGAATGCCGTGCAGCAGGCGAAGGCGTTCGCCGGCATGGGAGTGACCGGCATCGTCCTGGCCAAGCTCGACGGGACCGCGCGCGGCGGCGTCGTGCTCGCCATCCGCCGGGAGCTCGACGTGCCGGTCAAGCTCGTCGGCATCGGCGAGCAGGTCGAGGACCTCGCCGACTTCGATCCGGTGGCCTTCGCCCGCGCGCTCGTCCCCGAGCCGGCTCCCTGAAGGAGACGTAGTGCACGCATCGTCCTCCGGCCCTTCGCGGCCGCTGGATCAGGTCGCGCACCTGTTCCGCATCAGCGCGCAGCTGCTCGTCGCGACGGATCTGGACGAGCAGCTCCGGCTGGTAGCGCACGGCATCGTCGCGGCCTGCAACTACCGCCGCTGCGTCATCACGCTGTTCGATGACCACTGGCAGGTCTGGAAGCGCGCCCACGCCGGCCTGAGCCCGGCGGAAGCGGATGCCCTGGAGAGGACGCCGGCGCTGGACGCGGAGGTCCGCCGGCGGGTCCTGGACGAGCGCTACCGCATCGGCAACTCGTACTTCATTCCGCACGATTCGGCGATGGGAGCCCAGCTCTCGGACGTCGGCGTCTCCACCAGCCGCACGCGCGACGAGTTCGTCGACTGGCATCCCGAGGACTTCCTGTTCGTTCCGCTGCGCGGCAAGGAAGGGAAGCTGCTGGGGACGATCTCCGTGGACGATCCGCTGGACGGCCGCAGGCCGACCGCGGACAGCCTGTCGATCCTGGAGCTCTTCGCCCGCGAAGCCGCGTTCGTCATCGAGCAGAGCCTCCTGCTGCGCGAGCTGTCGCGGGCGGAGGGGTACCTCGACAACGTGGTGACGAACTCCGCCGACGCCATCGTGACGACGGACACCGACGGCAAGATCATCATCTTCAACGAGGGCGCCCAGAAGATGCTGGGCTGGCTGCCGGAGGAGGTGGTGGGGAAGAGCGTCGTCCTGCTCTACGGATCGGAGAAGGACGCACGGCAGAACATGAGGCAGCTCATGACGCCGGGCGAGCACGAGCCCGGGCGCCTCGTCGGTCACGAGACCGCTCTCGTGTCCAAGAGCGGGGAGCGCATCCCGGTGTCCCTCTCCGCGTCGGCGCTGTACGACGCAGCGGGAGAGTTCCTCGGTACGGTGGGCATCTCCCGGGACCTTCGGCCCTGGAAGCGGCTGGAGAAGGAGCTCGTGCAGGCGGAGAAGGCGGCGACGGTCGCGGAGGTGGCCGCGACGCTGTGTCACGAGATCAACAACTTCCTCGAGGAGATCCTGTCCGCCGGCCAGGTCTCGTTGCTGACGCTCGATCTCGAGGAGGTCCGGCGCATGTACGAGTCCGCCGGCAAGACCGCCGAGCTGGACAAGGAGGTCGAGCGGCTTCAGGTGATCTCCCGCGAGGCGCTCAAGATCGCCTCGCTCACGAGCCGGCTGCAGACCATGGCGGACCGCGGCGGGGGCTACGCCACGACCGAGTACGTCGGGGACATCCGCATGGCGGAGCTGCCCTCCAAGTCCCGGCCCGGAGCGGGCGGCAGGATCCTGGTGGCCGATGACCGCGAGTACATCCGCGAATTCCTCAAGGACTTCCTGGTGCTCGAGGGATTCCAGGTCGACACCGCCTCCGACGGTCGCGAGGCGCTGACCAAGGCGGAGGGCGAGCACTACGATCTCGTGCTCTCCGACATCAAGATGCCGCATCTGAACGGCTACGAAGTCTTCGCCGGGGTGCGCCGCGCCGATCCGAGGACGAAGGTCATTCTCATGACCGCGTACGGCTACGACCCGTCGCACTCCATCGTGAAGGCGTCGGGCGAAGGGCTCTCCGCGGTGCTGTACAAACCGTTCCACATGGCTCGCGTGCGGGACGCCATCCTGAAGGCGCTCGGCCGGAACGGCGGGAACGGGGAGGTGCGCGGCGGGAGCGTCGGGTGACCGGAAGGCGGCCGGTCGCGCAGCGCCTCGCCATCCGCTTCCGCACGGAGATCGCCTTCGCGGCGCTCGTCGTCGTCCTCTTCGCCGGATACCTGTTCTCCGACGACCTGCTCTACGGCAGCGACTCGATCCCGTCGGGGCTCGCCTTCCGCGGCTTGCTGGTCGACTTCGCCAAGGAGTTCCGGGAGCTGCCGCGCTGGAACCCCTACATCCTCGGCGGCCTTCCCTTCCTGGATGCGACTCACGGCGACACGTTCTTCCCGTCGTCCGTGCTGCAGTTCCTTCTCCCCGTGTACCGCGCGCTCGGACACAAGCTCGTGCTGCACGTGTTCCTCGCCGGCGTCTTCATGGCGTTCTACCTGCGCTCGCTGCGCCTCGGGGAGGCGGCGACCGCGGTCGGCGCGCTCTGCTACATGCTGTCGCCGGTGCTGGTGAGCTACATGTTCGCCGGCCAGGACGGCAAGATGTACGTGATGAGCATGGCGCCGCTCGTGCTGGGAATCCTGGAGCGCGCGCTGCGCTCCGGTTCGGTGCGCACGTTCCTCGGGCTGGGAGTGGTGATCGGGCTGCTCATCCTGTCCGCGCAGATCCAGATGGCCTACCACTGCCTGTGGTTCGTGGCTGCGCTCTTCGTGCTTCGGCTGTGGCGCGGCCCGGCCACCGGCGAACCCGCACCGCCCCGCGCCAGGAGCGCCGGTCTCTTCGCCCTGGCCGTGGTGGTCGGTGTCCTCCTCGCGTCCATCCAGCTCTTCCCTGCGGTGGCGTACGTGAAGCACCCCGCGGCCTTCTCAGTCCGCTCGGAGAAGACGGATTACGAGCACGCCTCGTCGTGGTCGCTGCATCCCGAGGAAGTGGGGGCGATGGTCGTGCCGGACTTCTGCAACGCGCCGATTCCGTCGGGCTACTGGGGCCGGAACGCCTTCAAGTACAACTCGGACTACGTCGGCATCCTCACGTTGTTCCTCGCCGGCCTGGCCCTCGCGCGGCGACGCGACGCGACGCGGTGGTTCCTGGCCGGGCTCGGCGCCTTCGCCGTGCTGTATTCCCTCGGGGGGCACACCCCGTTGCACCGGCTCTTCTACGCGGTCGTGCCGCAGGTGAAGCTGTTCCGTGCACCGCCGCTGGTCATGTTCGGGGTGGCCTTCGCGGCGAGCGCCCTGGCGGCGCACGCGGTGCACGACTTCGAGCAACAGACGCGGGCGAAGGACGCGCGGCGCCTGGCGTCCCGCGTGCTCGGCGTGGGGTTGGCGGCAGCCGCGGTCATCGCGCTCGTGGGGCTGGCCGGCGGCGGCTTCGTCGCGTTCTGGACGGATCTCTTCCGGCCGGAGCTCGACGAGGCGAAGGTGCAGGCGCAGGCGGCGAACGTGCCGGCGTTCCGCAGCGGGGCGCTCTTCGTGGCCGGCGTGCTGGCGGCAGGCGGTGCGCTGGTGAGCGGACGCCTGCGCGGGGCGGTCTCGTCGCGCGTCCTGCTGGGCGGGCTCGTGCTGCTCACCGTCGTGGACCTGTGGCGGGTGGACCTGTGGTTCATCCGCGTCGTCGAGCCGGACCGGTGGATCCATCCCGCCGGGATCGTCGCCGATCTCGCAGCGGAGTCCGAGCGCGAGAAGTTCCGCGTCGCGCCCATCGC
>JBQTGV010000110.1:0-2753 GCA_052390515.1 Candidatus Eiseniibacteriota bacterium
AACCGCGCGAAGTTCCGCCACGCGTCGTCGCCCTGCGACGCAGGTCTAGCCCTGCTTCGGCGGCAGGAACGCCCGCAGCAGGTCGATGGGCACCGGGAACACGATCGTCGAGTTGTGCTCCGCGGCCACCTCCACCAGCGTGCCCAGGAAGCGCAGCTGCAGCGCCGCCGGCTCGCGGCCGATCACCGCGGCGGCCTGCGCGATCTTCTCCGCCGCCTGGAACTCGCCCTCGGCGGTGATGATTTTCGCGCGCCGCTCCCGCTCGGCCTCGGCCTGGCGCGCCATCGCCCGCTGCATCTCCTGCGGCAGGTCGACGTGCTTGATCTCGACCATGCTGACCTTGATGCCCCACGGATCGGTCTGACGGTCCAGGATCTCCTGCAGCTTCTTGTTGATCTCGTCCCGCTCGGACAGGAGCTGATCCAGGTCCGACTGGCCGAGCACGGAACGCAGAGTCGTCTGGGCGAGCTGCGACGTCGCGTACATGTAGTCCTCCACCTCGACGATGGCGCGCCCGGGATCCACCACGCGGAAGTAGATCACCGCGTTCACCTTCACCGAGACGTTGTCTCGCGTGATCACGTCCTGCGGCGGCACGTCGAACGCCACGGTACGCAGGCCCACCTTGACCATCTTCTCGATGAACGGGATGAGCAGGATCAGGCCCGGACCGCGGACGCCGGTGAGCCTGCCGAGCCGGAAGATCACGCCGCGCTCGTATTCGCGGAGCACCTTGACCATGTTCACGAACAGGAACAAGGCCGCGAAGAGGACGAGCCCGAATGCCGGAATCATGACCGCCACCTTTCCGGACCGCTCGCGCGGTCACCGAGTTTCCGTTCAGCCCTTGCGAACCCGAAGCCGCAGCCCCTCGATGCCCACGACTCGGACGTGCTCCTCGGGTTCGACGACGTCTTCGGAATCCGCTCCCCACAGCTCGCCACGCACCTCGATGGTCCCGGACGGATCGAGCCGCGTCCTGGCGACGCCGGAGAGACCGATCATCCCCTCGCGCCCGGTGACCGGTTTCGTGCGCATCGTGCGGAAGGACAGCCCCAGCGCCACGGCGAAGAACAGAGCGGTCAGCAGGGTGAGCGGCACGATCACCCACAGCGAAATCCGCAGCGCCGGATCCGGCGAGTCGAACAGCATGATGGCACCGAGCACCGAGGCGATGATCCCCGCGATGGTCAGCAGCCCGAAGCTCGTGACGTGCGCTTCCAGGAGGAACAGGACGAGCCCCACGGCGATGAGCAGAAGGCCGGCGAGGTTGAGCGGCAGCGTCTGCATCGACCAGAACGCGAGGATCAGGAAGATCGCCCCGACGACGCCGGGGAGCACCGAGCCGGGATTGGACAGCTCGAAGAAGACCCCGTAGATCCCGAGCAGGAGCAGGATGTAGGCGAAGTTGGGGTTGGCCAGCAGCGACAGGATTCGGTACCGGAACGTCAGCTCGCGCGTCTCCACGCGCGCGCCGGCCACGCGCAGGACGAGCTCCCCCGACGGCAGATCCACGGCGCGCCCCTCGGCCAGCTCCAGCACCTCGTTCACGTCTCGAGCCACGAAGTCCACCACGTCGAGCTCGATCGCCTCGGACTCGGTGATGGAGCGCGCGTCCCGCACGGCCCGCTCGGCCCACTCCACGCTCCGCCCCCGCCGCTCCGCGATGGAGCGCAGGAACGCCGCGGTGTCCTCGAACATCTTGTGTGCCATGGTCGAGTCGGCTCCCGCCCCACCCAGCGTCACCGGGGAAGCGGCGCCGATGTTCGTCCCCGGGGCCATCGCGGCGACGTGCGCGGCCATGGTCAGGAACACGCCGGCCGAGGCCGCCCGCGCGCCGGACGGGCTCACCCATACGATGATGGGCACGCCCGAGTCGTAGAAGCGGGTGACGATGTCACGCGTGGCATCGAGCAGGCCGCCCGGCGTGTCCAGCTCGATGAGCAGGGCCGCGGCTCCGTCCGCCTCCGCACGATCGATCGCGTCGGAGAACCAATCCCGCGTCACGGGCGTGACGGCGTCGTCCCAGACGATGCGGTGGACCACGCGCTCGTCCGCCGGAGGAGCCGAAGCCTCTTCCTCCGAGGCCGCGGACGCCACCAGCACGACGCTCAGCGCGGCGAGGGCGAGGCTTCCTCGGGACGCTCCGCGCATGCTCTCTCCTCCTCGGCCGCGAGGATCGCTTCCGCGGCCCGGCGTGCACGCTCCGCGATCTCGGCGAGTCCGTCCGCGCCGAGGGTCGCGAAGACGGCGCTCCGCCCGCTCTGCTTCAGACCCGCGAGCTCCCCCGGACCACGGGCCAGGAGGTCGATCTCGGCGAGGCGAAGGCCGTCGTCGATCTCGACGAGAGCCTGCAGGCGCTGCCGGGCGCCCTCGGGCGCGTCCGGTCCCTCCACCAGCCAACAATACCCCCTCTGGCCCCTCCTCGCGATGCGCCCGCGCAGCTGATGCAGCGTGGCCAGGCCGAAGCGCTCGGCCCCCTCCACCCAGAGCAGCGTGGCGCCGGGGACGTCCAGGCCCACCTCGACCACCGTCGTGGCGACGAGCGCGCGGACTTCGCCCCTGCGAAATGCCTCGAGCCGCTCGTCTCGCAAGTCGGCCGGAAGGCGACCGTGCACGAGCGCCACCTCGAGGCCAAGCAGCGGTCCGGCGAGGAGCTCGGTGCGGAGCGCCTCCGCGCCGCTTTCGTCGCCGTCGATGCGCGTGCGCACGAAGAAGGCCTGCTGACCGGCCTCCAGGAGCGCGCGCACGCA
>JBQTGV010000111.1:0-18274 GCA_052390515.1 Candidatus Eiseniibacteriota bacterium
GCAGGGTGTTCAGCAGAAGCCGATCGCGCGACCGTTGACCCACACCGGCGGCATCTTCGTGTTGAGCCGGGACTTCCGCACCGGGCACTGATCGTTCGCGGTGACGGCCTCGCCCCAGCGCAGCAGCCAGCGCTCGCTTCCCGGAATCGGCACCTTCTCGGCTTCGCCCATCATCGCGGCGACCAGGACGAGGGGCAGCAGCGGGATTCGCATGACCCGACTCTAAGGGAGCGGTGCGGATCCGGGGGTAATCTCCCCGTAAAGACCGCGACGCACTCGCCGGTACGCGGCTGCCCGCTCGAGGAAGCGCGCGCGGTCCTCGTCCCCCGAGAGGTCCGTCTCCTCGACGACCGGGAGATCGGGATGTGCGGCCGCCAGCGCCGCGGCGAAGAGCCCGCGTCCGGGACCGCCGCCGTGCACCGGGACCGAGCCGAGGCCGCAGCTCGGCGAGCGGCTCTTGAGCACGTAACCGTCGAGGTCGCCGAGGGAGCGCACGCGGCTCCTCGCCCACTCGCTCATGGCGCCGGTCAGGTCCCGCGCTGATACCGTGGCGACCAGCCGGATGCCCTCGCCGCGGCGCTCGAGCCGAATCGGCTCGCGTGGCACGCCGAGTCCGATCTCCACTTCGGGACACACGCGGACCCACTCGACGCGCGGGCCGAGCACGCCGGCGAGCCATTCGTGCCTCTTGTGGCCGCCGTCCCAGCGGACTTCGTCACCGAGGAGACAGGAGGAGATGCCGAGGCGAAGCGGAGGGTCGTCGGGCTCGCCCACGAACGCGGCTCAGGACGATTCGACGGACGAGATTCTCTTCGCGAGATGCACGGCGCAGACGCACGCCGTCTTCTGCGCGGGAGCGGGCGGCGCGCGGCGCAAGGAGTGCCGGATGAGAGCGGGATCGTCGTACCCGAGGCTGCCGGAGACCGGTCGGGCAACCGGCCAGCGCCCCTCCGATGTCGGCTTCCGCAACATGGCAACCGCCGAGCCCAGGTTCGGCGCGGATCCTACGGAGTCCGCCTCGGAAAGTCCAGACCCGGCGCGGGTTCCGGCATGTCCAGGACGGCCTGACCGTCGAGCCGCGCGGCCTTCACATCCTGCAGCGCTTCGTTGGCCCGGGCGAAGGCGTAGCGGACCACCTCCGCGCGGAGCGGGGCCCGCACGGCGAAATCCAGAAATTCGGCGGCGTCGGCACGCGTGACGTGGGAGACGGTGCGCACGACCCGCTCGCCGAAGAGACCCTCGAAGCGCACCAGCAGCAGGTCGGAGAGGTGCACGGCGTTGACCACGAGCGTGCCGCCGCGCCGGAGGTGGCGGAGGCAGTCCATGACCAGCCGCCCCGAGGGGGCGAACAGGATTTCGGCATGGCACTCCGCCGGCTCGGCCTCGTCCAGCCCGCCGGCCCAGGCCGCGCCCATTTCCCGGGCGCGGCGGCGGTGTTCTTCGCCCCGGGTGAAGACCCGCACCTCGCAGCCGAGGTGCAGGGCGGCCTGCAGCACGAGATGGGCGGAGGCCCCGAACCCGATGAGGCCGAGCCGCTCCTTGGGCCGAGCCCCGGAGAGGCGCAGGGCGCGCCAGCCGATCACGCCGGCGCAGAGCAGGGGCGCGGCGTCGGGCGCGGCCAGCTCTCCGGGCAGCGGGACGACAAAGTCCTCGCGGGCGGTGACGAACTGGGCGAAGCCGCCGTCCCGGTCCCAGCCCGTGAAGCGCGCGGAAGCGCAGAGGTTCTCGCGGCCTTCGCGGCAGAACTCGCAGGCGCCGCAGGCCTCGGCCAGCCAGGTCACCCCGACGACGGCGCCGGGAGCGAGGCGCGTGGTGTCCAGCCCGAGCGCGTCCACCACGCCGCCGATCTGGTGACCGGGCACGACGGAGGGGCGCCGCGGAGGGAGATCGCCCTCGGCGAGATGCACGTCGGTGCGGCATACGCCGCAGGCGAGCACGCGGAGCCGCACCTCGCCGCGGCACGGCACCGGGATCGGCAGCCGCCGCTCGACGAGCGGGGCTTCCTCCACGGGACGCGGGGCTCCGACGACCCACGCACGCACGGCGCGCTCCTGTTCCTCGAGCGAGCGCGAGCGTACGTTACCCGCGTGCCTGCCGTCACCCATCCCGCATCCGGAGGTAGATCATGAAGGTCGCCGTCACCACCCCGACCGGCCACATCGGCGGCGTCGTGACCGATGCACTGCTGCGTGCCGGCGCCGACGTCGTACTGCTCGTGCGCGATCCCGCGAAGGTGAAGGGCTTCACGGCGCGCGGGGCAGCGGCACAGGCAGGTTCCCTGGAGGACGCGGAGTTCGTGAGGCGGGCGACGCGAGCGACGGACTGCCTCTTCTGGGTGACCCCGCCGAGCTTCGGTGCGGCGGACTTCCGCGGCTACCAGAACGTGCTCGGGCGAAGCGCGGCCGCTGCGGTCCGGGCGAACCGCATCGCGCGGGTGGTGCTGGTCTCGAGCCTCGGCGCGCAGCACGCCTCCGGGACCGGTCCGATCCTCGGCCTGCACGACACGGAGAAGCTGCTGACCGGCGCGGCGCCGCACGTCACCTGCCTTCGCCCAGGCATGTTCATGGAGAACCACCTGAACAGCATCGAGGCCGTGCGCCAGGCGAAGAGCGTCTTCCTGCCGATTCCGGGCTCCTGGACCACGCGCTTCATCGCCACGCGGGACATCGGCGAGATGGCCGCGAAGCGCGTCCTCGACACGGGCTGGCGTGGGCACGAGATCCGCGAGCTGCACGGCCCGGAGGAGCTGAGCTTCGACGGCGCGGCGGCGGCCCTCTCCGAGGCCCTCGGGGAGCGCGTGACACACGTGCAGGTCACGCTGGAGCAGACCCGCGAGGCGCTCCTCGGCATGGGCGCGAGCCCGAGCGTCGCGGCGGCGTACGTCGAGCTGTTCGAAGGCGCGGCGCGGGGCCTGCTCGAGCCGACCCAGCCGCCCACGCCGGAGACGACGGCGAAGACCACGTTCGCGCGCTTCGCCCACGAAGTGCTCGCGCCGGCCGTCCGCGGCGCGGCGCCGGCCCGGTAGGCCGACCGGGGCCGCCCAGCCGGGCAATCTCCGCTCAACTCGCCGGCCCCTCGTGCCGTTTCCAGAGCGAGGACGGCAGGGTCGGCCCCGAGGATGTGCCAGGGCCGGCGCCCGAAGCCAGAGGTCCGCCCCTCGGCAGCAGGACCCGGAGCCGGAAGGCCCCGGGAGAAGGCCCGGGAAGACTCGCCCGGGATCGGTCGGACGGGGAGCCCGGGGTAGCCGGGATTCGACTCAAGTCCCCGCAATCGCGCGCCGATTCCAGCGAAGAGAATCAACTCGCGCCCTCGGAATCTCATGGGGAGAAGCACATGGAGAGGAGCAAGAGCGCTTCGGGTGTCAACGGCATCATGGACATCAGTGAAGCCGCGGACTACCTGCACATCAAGAAGTGGACGCTCTACCGACTCGTGAAGCGCGGCAAGATCCCGGGCATCAAGGTCGGTGGTCAGTGGAGGTTCAAGAAGGAAGTCCTCGACGAGATGTTCACCCGCAACGCGGACTGATCGCCGGGGTTTCCAGGCTCTCGCCCAGGCCTCCCAGAACCCCATGAGATCTGGGCCAGGTGCTCGCCTCGAACGAATCGGGGCGAGCACATTCTTTTTGGCTGGGGATCGTTCCCCGACCTCCGCTGAGAGCTTCTCCCCACATCGCCCCGTCCGGTTGCGGATCCTGTCCGCTCATCTCGCGCCGGCGGCGCACCCGTCTGGCTTTCGCTTGCGGATTCCGCGCAATCCCGCGGCGATCCGAGCGCGTCGTGCCGCGCCGGCCGCCTCCCCCGCCTCTGGTCCCGAGCTTGCTCTGCATCTCCCGAACACGGCTCGCCGGGTTCCGGAGGGACCATGCCACGCGGGTTCGCTCATCGCTTCCTCTTCGCCGTCCGTGCCGCCTCGTGCGGCGCGTTTGTCTCGGCCGCCCTACCGGTGCCCTGCACGGCTCAGTCCGTGCTCGAGGGCAACGTCGTCGACACGCCCTTCTCGTCCTGGGACCTGAGTGCCGACCGCGTCTTCCGGGAAGAGCAGGGCCACTCGGAGTACTCCGCCGAGATCCACTACGATCTCGGGCTGTACTTCTACGAGCGCGGCGAGTACGACCTCTCGCTGCGGCACTACCGCAAGGCCACCGAGATCGACCCGACCTTCCCGGAGGCCTACTTCGGCATCGGCCTCCTGTTCTACACGCTCGGCGACGACGAGAACGCGATCCGCTACTACCTGCGCTCTCTGGAAGAGAACCCGGAGGACGCCGACACCCGCAACAACCTCGGACTCATCTACTACCGCAGCGGCGAGCTGGACCTGGCCCGCGAGCAGATCGAGGAGGCTCTGCGCCTGCAGCCCGCCTTCCCCGACGCGCTCTACAACCTGGGTCTGGTGCACTACCAGAAGCACGAGCTGGACGCGGCGGTGAAGAACTTCCAGCAGGCCCTCGTCCACGATCCCGAGTACATGCGGGCCCGCTTCAACCTCGGCGTCGTGTACTACGAGCTGGGCCAGCACGTGCTCGCCGAGGAGCAGTGGGCGAAGGTCATGGCTTCGGATCCCGACTCCGAGCTCGCCGCGCAGGCGCGCGAGAACATGACCATGCTGGAGGGCGAGGGGCGCTAGTCTTCCGTCTCGCAAGAGATGATCCAGATCGCCTCGCTACCGCTCGCTCGGCATCCGTGCCGCGCTGGCTTCGTTGCCGCCGGCGTCCGGCCCGCCCCACCGCCCCGAAAACCGCTCATCGCCTCCGCCGCCCGGCAACGGGTACGATGCGCAGATGGAAGCCGACGAGGATCGGACCGACCTGCTCCGGAGCGCGGTGGCGGGCGACCGGTGGGACGTGCCGGCGCTTTCGTTCGTCGGACGCGTCGTCGGTCCGTACCGGATCCTCGAGCACCTCGGATCGGGCGGAATGGGTACCGTCTACCTGGCCGAACGCGCGGACGAGCACTTCCAGCAGCGCGTGGCTCTCAAGATCCTGCGCGCGGAGGCCAGCGACCGGAACCTGAGAGACCGCTTCCACGTCGAGCGGCAGCTCCTTGCGCGGCTGCAGCATCCCAAGATCGCGCGGCTGTACGACGGGGGTGTCACCGAGGACGGACGTCCGTGGTTCGCCATGGAGCACGTCATCGGTCGTGTGCTGGACCGGCACTGCATCGAGGAGAACCTGCCGATCGCGCGGCGCGTCGAGCTGCTGATCCAGGTGTGCGAGGCCGTCCAGTACGCTCACGCCAACATGATCGTGCATCGGGACCTCAAGCCCTCGAACATCCTGGTGACCCCGCAAGGCGAAGTGCGCCTGCTCGACTTCGGCATCGCCAAGCCGCTGGAGCTGGAAGAGGCGAAGACCCGGCTCACGCGCACCGGCGGCCACGTCATGACACCGGAGTACGCGAGCCCGGAGCAGGTCCGCGGCGAGCCGATTTCGGCGGCCTCCGACGTGTACTCGCTCGGGGTCGTGCTGTATCGGGTGCTCGTCGATCGCCCCCCCTACCACCTGGCAGGCCTGACGCCCGCGGAGCTCGAGCGAGTGGTCTGCGAGGCGGAGCCGCCCCCGCCGAGCAGCGTGGCCTCGGATGCCGCGCTCCGCCGCACCCTCTCCGGCGACCTGGATACGATCGCCCTCAAGGCGCTGGCCAAGGCGCCGCAGCGGCGCTACGCGTCGGTCGAGGCGCTGGCGGACGACCTTCGCCGCTACCTCGACGGGCGGCCGGTGCTGGCCCGACCCGACTCGACCGCGTATCGAGTCCGCAAGTTCGTCCGCCGTCATCGCTGGGCGGTGACCGCGGCCGCAGCGGTCGTCCTCTCGCTGCTCGCCGGCGTCGCGGGAACCTCCTGGCAGGCAGAGGAAGCGCGCGCCCACGCCGAGACGGCATCGATGGAGCGCGACCGCGCGCAGCGCGTCTCGGAGATGCTGGTCAAACTCTTCGAAGGGACCGATCCGGGCACGGTCGGACCCGAGGCGGCCGCGGTCCGCGGCCTGCTCGATCGGGGACGCGAGCGCATGGAAGCCGATCTGGAAGATGATCCTGCGGTTCGCGCGACGCTGGCTCTCACGATGGGGCGCGCCTATCGGAACCTCGGAGTGTACGCGGACGCGGAGACGCTCCTCACCAAGGCGCTCGGCGAACGGCGCGCGCTCGCGGGGGGGGCCGGCGACGCCTCCGTCGCCGAAGTGCTGTGCCAGCTCGGCAATGTGCTGCTCGACCTGGGACGGGTGGAGGAGGCGGGGCGAAGCTTCCGTGAGGCTCTGGACATCCTGAACAGAGACTCCGGCGCGAACCGCGTTCTGGTGTCGAACCTGCACCAGGGGCTCGGCGCTGCGCATCAGCACCTGGCGGAGCTGGACAGCGCCATCGCGCACTACGAAGTGGCCGTCGGAATCGTGCGGGGGGATCCCGAGCGGTTCGAGCCGCACGACCTGGCGATCGCGCTCAGCAACCTGGGAGCGGCTCGACACCACGCCGGCGATCTCGTCGCCGCGGACAGCCTGCTCGGGGAGGCGGTCGAGATCCACGACCGCCGACCCACGATGACCTCCAGCCACGCCACCGCGCTGAACAACCTGGCGTCGCTGCGTGCCAAGCAAGGCGATCACGCCGCCGCGGAAACCCTGCTGCGGAAGTCCCTGACCATCCGAGAGCAGGTCTTCGGCGAGGGACATCCTCTCGTCGCCGCGAGCCGCAACAACCTCGCCTCGATCCTGCAGCGCCAGGGGAAGCATGACGAAGCCGAGCGGCTCCATCGACAGGCGCTGGCCGACCGGCGCGCGGCGTTCGGCGACGTGCACACCTCCGTGGCGCACAGCCTGAACAATCTGGGCATCGTGCTTCGGAACCGCGGCGACCTGGCCGGCGCCGAGCCCCTGCTCCGCGAGTCCCTGGACATCCGCCGCAAGCTCTATCCGGAAGCGCATCCCGAGCTGGCGCGCGGGGCGTACAACCTCGGCCAGCTCGTGCATCGGCTGGGGCGGACCGAAGAGGCCGAGCGCCTGTACCGCGAGGCGCTGGAGATGCGGAGAACGCTCCTCGGCGAGCGAGATCCGGACACGATCGACGCCGCGGCTTCTCTCGGGAAGCTGCTGGCGGAGACCGGGCGAGCCGCGGAAGCCGACGCGCTGGCCGCCGCGTACCCGAACTCGGAATGAGCGTCTCCCCGATCTGGTTCCCCGTCTTCCTGATCGCCGGTTTCGTGGCCGGGTTCTTCAACACCGTGGCGGGCGGCGGCTCGCTGATCACGTTTCCGCTGCTCGTCCTGCTGGGCTTCTCGCCGCAGGTGGCGAACGGGACGATCCGCGTCGCCATCCTGTTCCAGAACGCCGCCTCGATCTCCACGTTCGCGCGCCTCGGCCACTTCCACCCCCGCGCCTCGCTGATCTGCGCGGCGGTCACCGTACCGGCGTCGATCCTCGGTGCGTTCGCCGCGGTGCGGATGGACGCAGGTTCCTTTCGCAGCGTCTCCGCGGTCCTGCTCCTCGCCGTGTTGGCGACGCTGTTCTTTTCGCCGACCTCGTGGACCCGCGAGGAGACGAACCGCCGCATTCGCTGGGGGCCGATGCTCCCGCTCCTCGTGGTCGTCGGTTTCTACGGAGGGTTCTTCCAGGTCGGCGTGGGCATGCACTTCCTCGCCGCGGCCGTGCTCGTCGGCGGCTGGGACCTGGTGGCCGCGAACTCCATCAAGGTCGCGGTGATCCTGCTGTTCATCATCGCGTCGCTGTTCGTGTTCGCCGCGCACGGCCAGGTGGACTGGCCGGTGGGGCTCGCGCTGGGCGTCGGCAACATGATCGGTGGTTGGGCCGGCGCGCACGCCGCGGTCAAGAAAGGGCCGGGATGGATCCGCTGGACGATGGTGGCGATGGGAGTGGCCGCGGCGGCGAAGCTCGTCTGGGATGCTTCGAAGGGCTGAGCGACGTCGACCCGCGCGCCGGAACGGCGGCCGCCGGTGGCGAGTTCCTTCCACCCTTGCCATAGTGCGCGCGCCTCGCCGGAGGTGCTGATGTCCGTCCAGAAGCTCTCCTTCGGTGCCGTCGCCGGCCTGCTGCTGGTCGGATCCGCCGCCGCCCAGACGCCCGCCTGGGAAGCCTTGCCGAACGCGCCTCTCTCGGCGGGACGGCACGAGGACGTCTGGTTCGCGTCGGCGCGAAGAGGTTGGGTCGTCAACGCCGCCGGAGAGATCTGGCACACGCCGGACGGCGGGGACTCCTGGGACTTGCAGACCGACACCGAGGGATTCAATCGCTGCGTCGCCTTCGCGACATCGGAGGTGGGCTTCGTCGGGCAGCTCCTGGGGAGCCCGCCGCTCTGGAGAACCCTGGACGGCGGCCAGCGATGGGATCCGGTCGACGACGCTCCCGATGTGGCCGGGCTCTGCGGCCTGTGGGCGTCGAGCAGCCGCGTGATCTGGGGCGTCGGCACCTACTACGGTCCCGCCGCCGCCGTGCGCTCGGCCGACGGAGGGCGCACCTGGAAGTCGATCGACCTCACGGGCTTCCTCGACACCGCCGTGGACTGCTACTTCCCGGAGCCGCACCGTGGGTTCGTGGTCGGAGGAGTCGGCACGTTCCCGGACCTCCGTGCCGTGGTCCTGTCCACGACGGACGCCGGCGAGACCTGGCAGCAGGAGGTGGTGTCGCAGCGCGGGCGGCGATGGGGGTGGAAGATCTCGTTTCCCACTCCGGCGGTGGGATACGTCTCGGTGGAGAACTTCAGCGGCCCGATCAGCCTGTTCAAGACGACGGACGGCGGGGAGTCCTGGCGCGAGGTCGCGCCGCTCGTGCTCGGAGCCCTTCATCCTCAAGGAATCGGTTTCGTCAGCGAGACGCGGGGATGGTGGGGCGGCGGCATCGTCACCGTCAGCTCGACGGACGGCGGTGTCTTCTGGGCCGCAGACGGCAGCATGCCCGCCACGCTGCTGAACCGCGTGCGCATTCTGCGGCCGGACCTCGCTTTCGCCGTCGGCGAGGGCGTGTATCGTTTCGCCGTCCGGTCCGGGGATCGGCAGGCGCTCGCGGCGGCCTCCCCCCCGTCCCGGTCCGCGAGCCTCCGTGCCGCGCCCAACCCCTTCGCCGGATCGACGGAGATCGCGCTGGCCCGCGCCGAAGCGGGGGAGGCGCGCGTCGTCGTGCACGATGTGGCCGGCCGGGTCGTTCGCCGCCTTCATGACGGCGTTCTGTCCGCCGGTGAACATCGCCTGACGTGGACCGGAACCGACGACGCCGGCGCGCCGCTCCCCTCCGGCGTCTACTTCGTCCGGCTGGAGGCCGGGGGACGGTGCGAGCACAAGGACATCGTCCTGCTCCGATGAGCAGGCGGCCGCTGCGTGCCGCGCGTCTACGCCGCCGCCGGCCGAGGCGCCTTCCTCCGCGCGATCTCCCCCAGGATCCCGTCCAGCGCCGGCTGCATCCGGGCGAAGATCTGCGTCTCGCCGGTCATGCGGTAGATCCAGCCGCACCCCAGGCACAGCGCCATGATCCGCTCGGCGATCTCGTCGGGGTCCGCATCCTTGCGGAACTCGCCGGTGGCCTGACCGACGCGGACCACCGTGGCGAAGTCGGAGATGAACGTGCGCGCCGCCTTCTTGAGAGCCAACGCGACGTCGTCGGCCGGCGGGACCGCATCCACCGAGAGGTTCAGAAAGAGGCAGCCGCCCTCGAAGACGCCCTCGATCCAGTAGGCGCCGTAGGTGGTCAGCGTTCGCGACAACCGCTCCGTCGGCGTGCCCGCCCCTTTGAGGCGTTCCCGGAAGAACTCCCGAGCGATGCTCACCGACTCGTCGACGAGCGTGAGGATCATCTCCTGCTTCGAACGGAAGTGCGCCATGATGCCGGCCTTGGAGTAGCCGGTGCGCTCGGCCAGCTTGCCGATGGACATCCCGTCGATACCCTCGAGGGAGAGCAGCTGCACCGCGTCGGCGACCAGTCCGGCGCGTCCCTTGCGCTCGGTCGCGTGCTCGATCATCGTCGTCGTTCCCGCCATCGCCCACCTCCCTTGCGCGCGGACGAACGTTCGCATCGTAACGGTCCGGGCACCGCGCGAAAAGGGCGAACTCAGCGAATCAGGGTTACGGCGACGCCGGCCAACATGCTGGCGCCGAGGACGGGCAGCATCCCCAGTTTGAAGCGCAGCAGAGCGACGAAGGCAGCCGCGGAGATCACGAGGGCCGCGGGATCCACGGTCGACCAGACCGGCACGGACAGGCGCACGACCGGCCCGATCTCCAGCGGGACGACCTCGGCGAAGAGGACGTGCAAGGCGAACCATACGGCCAGGTTCAGGATGACTCCCACGACCGCGGCGGTGATGGTGGACAGAGCGCCGGAGAGCCGCCGGTTCCCGCGCAGGCGCTCCACGTAGGGCGCGCCCAGGAAGATCCACAGGAAGCAGGGCACGAATGTCACCCAGGTCGTGATCACCGCGCCGAGAGTCCCTGCCACGAGCGGAGGCAGCGCGCCGGGGTTGCGGTACGCGGCCACGAAACCGACGAACTCCAGCACCAGAATGAGCGGCCCGGGCGTCGTCTCGGCCAGGCCCAGCCCGTCCATCATCTCGCCCGGCGCGAGCCATCCCCAGCGCTCCACCGCCTGCTGCGCGATGTAGGCGAGGACCGCGTAGGCGCCGCCGAACGTGACCACCGCGGCCTGGCTGAAGAAGACGGCCTCGTCGAGCAGGACGCGCGGCGTCCCCGGAACGGTGGCCAGCAGCGCGATCGGCGCGACCCACAAGGCGCCCCAGACGAGCGTGACGCGGAGCGCCCGCGCCAGCGTGGGCCGCGGTCCCGCGGGAAGCGGCACGTCGGCCTCGTCGCCGGGCGGCTGGGCGAAGCGAGGAACGACGAGGCCCAGCAGCCCCGCCCCGAGGACGATCAACGGGAACGGGATCCCGAAGGCGAAGAGGCCGGTGAACGCGACCGCCGCGACGCCGAGCTGCGCGCGGCCCTTCACCACGCGGCGGCCGATGCGAAGCAGCGCGTCCACGACGACCGCCAGGACGGCCGCCTTCAGGCCGAAGAGCATCGCCTCGACGGTCCCGACGCCGCGGAGCAGCACGTACGCGAAGCTCAGCGCGAGCACCGCGAGGAAGCCGGGAAGGACGAAGAGTGTTCCGGCGACGAGCCCGCCGCGCACTCCGTGGAGAAGCCACCCGATGTACGTGGCCAGCTGCTGCGCCTCAGGACCGGGAAGCAGCATGCAGTAGTTCAGCGCGTGCAGGAACCGTCGCTCGTCGACCCACTTTCGTTCCTCGACGAGCACGCGGTGCATCACCGCGATCTGTCCCGCGGGGCCCCCGAAGCTGGAGAGCCCGATCTGCAACCACACCCGCACGGCGGTCCCGAACGGAATCATCGGCGGAGTATGCCGGAAGCGGCGCTCCGTGACGACCCCCTCCGCAGCGCTCGCCGCGTGATCGAACCGGGCCCGACACGCGACGTGCCCGGTCGTTGACCCGACTCCGCGCCGATGCTAGCTTCCGTGCCCTTCCGCGGTGAAGTCCGGCCGGAGGGAACGGAGGGCAAGGTCATCGCCTCAGGCAAGAGACCGTGGCTCCCCCCGCTGATCTGGGCCGCGGTGATCCTGGCGGCGTCGTCGCTGCAGGAGCTGCAGACGACGACCGGGCACGTCGCCATCCGTGACAAGCTCGCGCATTTCGGCGAATACTTCGTCTTCGGCTGGCTCGTCGCGCGGTCCTTCGACGGGCGCGGCTGGCGGGGCGGGAAGCACTTCGCCTGGACGATGCTCCTGGGGATCTACCTGGGCGCGCTGGACGAGTTCTATCAGGGGTTCGTTCCGGGCCGCGAGCGCGACGTCCTGGACCTGCTCGCCGACGTGATCGGTGCCGCGGCCGGATGGTATTTCAGCCGGGAGGATACCGTTGGCCGCTCTTGCGGCAGTCCGCGGAACGCGTGATCTGATCTCGCCGGAGATCTTCCGGTGGCACGAGATGGAGGACGCCGCCCGACGCGTGATGGGGCGCGCCTGCTTCTCGGAGATCCGCACCCCCCTGTTCGAGCGGACCGAGCTGTTCGAGCGAGGCGTCGGCGAAGCGACGGACATCGTCCAGAAGGAGATGTACACCTTCACGAGCCGCTCCGGTGAGAGCGTGACGCTCCGCCCCGAGGGGACCGCCGCGGTCGTGCGCGCCTACCTGGAACGGAACCTGCGCGCCGAGCGCCCGTCGCCACTCAAGCTCTGGTACCTCGGTCCCATGTTCCGCTACGAGCGGCCGCAGAAGGGGCGCCAGCGTCAGTTCCACCAGGTCGGCGTGGAGATCCTGGACACCGCCGACGCGCGCGCCGACGCCGAGGTCATCCTCGTCGCGTGCGAGTTCCTGCGCGAGCTGGGAATCGACGACCTCGTGGTGGAGCTGAACTCGCTCGGCGACGCCGAGGATCGGGCGAGATACCGCGACGCCCTGATGGGCTTCCTGCGCTCCGTGGAAGGCGCGCTCGACGAGGACGCCCGGAAGCGCATGGAGCGCAATCCCCTGCGCGTGCTGGACTCGAAGGACCCCGGCACCCGCGAGGCGCTGCGCGGCGCACCGCGGATGACCGAGTTTCTGGGCGAGTCGTCGGCCGCGCACTTCGCCGAGGTGCAGGCCCTGCTCGACGCGGTGCAGGTCCGCTACCGTCTGACGCCGACGCTCGTTCGCGGTCTGGATTACTATTCCCGCACCACCTTCGAGATCCAGTCGGAGAAGCTCGGAGCGCAGTCCACGGTGTGCGGCGGCGGCCGGTACGACGGTCTCGTGGCGGAGCTGGGCGGCCCCAGCGTGCCGGCCGTGGGATGGGCGCTCGGGCTCGAGCGGCTCGCGCTGGTGCTCGAAGCGGTGAGGGGAGGGCCGGTCGAGGAGGGTCCGGTCGCGTTCCTGGTCGCGATGGGAGATGCCGCCGTGCGCGAGGTCCTGCCGCTCGCGCGGGATCTGCGCCGCGAGGGCGTCCGCTGCGAGCTGTCCTTCTCCGGAGGCAGCTTCGGCAAGCAGTTCAAGGCCGCGGATCGCCGCGGGGCGAAGTTCGCGGTAGTCCTGGGCGAGCACGAGATCGAGCAGGGAACAGTCACCGTGAAGCACCTGGGCACCGGAGAGCAGCGGGAGATGGCGCGGGCGGACCTCGCCCGCCATCTGCTCGGAGGAGGGACATCGGGATGAAGCTCGCCACGCGGCTGCGCACGCACGTCTGCGGCGACGTCGACGAACGCCTCGTCGGGTCGACCGTGACGCTCTGCGGATGGGTCCATCGGTCGCGGGATCACGGCGGCATGATCTTCGTGGATCTGCGCGACCGGTGGGGCATCGTGCAGCTCGTGTTTCCCGGCGCGAGCCAGGGCGGGAACACCGCCGCGCGCGACGCCGCCAAGGAGCTCCGCGGCGAGTCCGCGGTGCGCGTCACCGGCGAAGTCGTGAAACGGGCCGCCGGCACGGAGAACCCCAAGATGGCCACCGGCCGCGTGGAGGTGGTGGCCCGCGAGCTCACCGTGTTGAACGACGCGCCGTCCGAGCTTCCGTTCCAGATGGAGGAGATGGGCGTCTCCGAGGAGGTTCGCCTCAAGTACCGCTATCTCGACCTTCGCCGCGCGCGGCACCAGGACACCTTCGCGCTGCGCTCGCGGACCGCGCTCGCCGCGCGGATGTTCCTGGCCTCCCAGGGATTCCAGGAGATCGAGACGCCGATGCTGGTGAAGCGAACGCCGGAGGGCGCCCGCGACTATCTCGTGCCGAGCCGCGTCCACCCCGGGCAGTTCTACGCGCTGCCGCAGTCGCCGCAGCTCTACAAGCAGCTCCTCATGATCTCGGGCCTCGACCGGTACTTCCAGATCGCCCGCTGCTTCCGTGACGAGGACCTGCGTGCCGACAGACAACCGGAGTTCACCCAGATCGACATCGAGGCATCGTTCGTAGGACCGGAGGACATCCTCGGACTCACCGAGGGCCTGCTCGCCGCGCTCTGGCGTGAGGGCGGCGTCGAGATCCAGACGCCCTTCCCGCGAATGACCTACCGCGAGGCGATGGAGCGCTACGGGATCGACCGGCCCGACCTGCGGTACGGACTCGAGCTGTTCGACGCGAGCGAGCTGTTCGCGAACTCGGAGTTCGGGATCGCGCGACAGGCCATCTCCGCCGGGGGGCGGGTGCGCGGATTGCGTGTTCCGGGTGGAGCCGCCCTGTCGCGGAAGCAGGTCGACGAGCTCGAGGCGGTCGCCAAGTCGGCGGGCGCCGGCGGCGTCATCCGGCTCAAACGCGCCGGCGAGACGCTGGAGGGCCCCGCCGCCAAGTTCCTTGCGGCCGGTTCCGCGGCGGCACTTGGACTCGCCGATGGGGACCTCGGATTGTTCGTCGCCGGGCCCGACCGCGTGACGAGCCCGGTGCTCGATCGGGTCAGGCAGGAGGTGGCGCGACGGATGGGGCTCGTACCCGAAGGAGAGCGGCGCTTTCTCTGGGTCACTGATTTCCCGATGTTCGACCGCGCTCCGTCGACCGGAGCGCTCGCCTCCGTACACCACCCCTGCACCTCGCCGAATCCAGAAGACCTGGGGCAGCTCGAGAGCGCGCCCGAGCACGTCCGCGCGCTGGCCTACGACGTGGTATTGAACGGGACCGAGCTCGGCGGCGGGAGCATCCGCATCGCCGACCCGCGGCTGCAGGAGCGGGTATTTCAGCTGCTGGGGATCGACGAGGAAACGGCGCAGGCGCGCTTCGGCTTCCTCCTGGAAGGACTGCGCGCCGGGGCGCCCCCGCACGGCGGAATCGCGCTTGGCTTCGACCGGATCGCGATGCTGCTCTCGGGCGCGGCATCGCTCCGCGACGTGATCGCCTTTCCCAAGACGACGGCGGCACGGGCGCTGTTCGAGGGAGCGCCGGCGCCGGTGCCGGAGGCGGATCTGGGCGAGTTGCACATTTCGATCGACGGAGCGCGTGCGTGACGGAAACCCTGGAAACGCAGAAGCTGTCCACGGAGGGCGCGGACCTCCTCACCCTCGCCGGCGTGAATGACGCGAACCTGGTCGAGCTCTCGCGCATCGCGGGAGTGAGGGTCGGGTTGCGCGCCGACACGTTGACGCTCAGCGGGCCGGCGGAAGGGATCGAGAAGGCGGCGCCGATCGCGCAGCGTATGATCGACGCGGCGCGCCAGCGCGTTCCGCTCACGCCCGACGACGTGCT
The DNA here is from genome assembly GCA_052390515.1 of Candidatus Eiseniibacteriota bacterium. Lineage (GTDB taxonomy): Bacteria > ARS69 > ARS69 > ARS69 > ARS69 > JBQTGV01. The sequence continues at coordinate 15,156 of JBQTGV010000111.1, forward strand.
CCGGATGAGCGAGGATGGGCTCGCGGACGGCATGGCCGGCGACGCGGACACGCCCCGCATTGCACTACCGGGCGTGCGCAAGCTGATCCAGGCGAAGACGCCCGGGCAGGCCGAGTACCTCCGCAAGATCGCCGAGCACGACATCGTCGTCGGCATCGGGCCGGCCGGAACGGGGAAGACCTATCTTGCCGTGGCCGCCGCCGTCGACGCGCTGACCCGGAAGCGCGTACGACGCATCGTGCTCGCGCGCCCGGCAGTCGAAGCGGGGGAAAGCCTGGGCTTTCTGCCCGGCGACATGCAGGCCAAGGTGGATCCGTATCTCCGTCCGCTGTACGACGCGCTGGACGAGATGATGCCGCCCGAGCGCATGCAGAAAGCGCTCGAGACGCGGACGATCGAGATCGCGCCGCTCGCCTTCATGCGCGGCCGCACCCTGGGCGACGCGTTCGTCATCCTGGACGAGGCGCAGAACGCGACGAACCTGCAGATGAAGATGTTTCTGACGCGGCTCGGCGTGAACTCGAAGATCGTCATCACGGGGGACAAGACCCAGGTCGACCTGCCGACCCGCGCCGACTCGGGGCTCATGCAGGTCGAGCGGATCCTGCCGGGAATCGAGGGGATCGCATTCCATTACTTGGACGACTCCGACGTCGTCCGTCACCGTCTCGTGCGCCAGATCATCAAGGCGTACGCCGCGGATGCGGGAGACTGACCGGCGATGACCCTCTGGCAACAGCTCGAGCGCGTCGCAGCGTCGGCGCCGGCCGGGACGCGAGCGGACGCGGCACTCTTCCACGGCGTGCGCGTGCTGCTCGCCCTGGTGCTCGCGGTGCTCACGTACGCACTCTTTCCATCGGCGCCGGCGGTCGAGGTTCCGCTCTACGAGATCGGGTCGGTCTCCTCGGAAAACGTGATCGCCCCCTTCGGGTTCACCGTCCCGAAGCCCCCCGAGCAACTGGCGCGCGAACGGGCCGAGTTGGCGCGGGGTGCCGAGCCGGTCTTCGACTACCGCCCGGCCGCCCTCGATTCGGTGCAGCGGTCGCTGGCGACCCTCATGCAGGGACTGGCGCGTGCCGCGCCGAGCGGCCGCCCCGATTCCCAGACCGTCGTCGCGCTCCAGCAGGCAGCGGAGGCGTCGCGCATCCAGCTGCGGCCCGAGGAGGCGGCTTATCTGGCCGTGCCGCGCCGGCGTGAGGCATTGGCCGCCTCGCTCTCCCAGGTTTTTGGGCGCTGGCTCGCCCAGGGCGTCGCCGCGAGCGGAGCGCTGGACAGCGTGCGCGGGGATCTCACCCTCCGCCGCGGCGACCGCGAGATCTCGATCCCGGCCGACAGCGTGCTGACGGCGACGGGTCTCCTCGCGCGGTCGCGGCAGGTCCACCCGGATCGCGAGTCCGAGCTCGGCGACGCGGTCTACGTCAAGCTGCTGAGCGCGCTCTTCCGCCCGACGATCGTCGAGAATCTCGGCGCGACCGAGCAGGCCAGGGAGGCGATGCGGCGCACCGTCGACGAGAACCTGTACGAGGTCCAGGCGCGCGAGAAGATCGTCGGGGCGAACGAGGTGGTCGGCCGCGAGGAGCACGAGAAGCTGCGGGCGCTCCAGGACGCACGGCAGTCACGAGGGAGCGGCGGCGTGCTGATCGGCCGCGTCGTCGGCGCCGTGCTGTTCAACTTCCTGGTGATCGCGATCGTCGGCATCACGCTGGTGCTCTACCGGCCGCAGCTCTACGCGACCCTCCGCGTCGTCGCCTTCGTCGCCGTCGTCTACCTGATCATTCTGGGTATCGCGTCGTTCGTCGCGCACGGGCCGGTGAAGCGCCCGGAGCTCGTGCCCGTCGCCCTCGCGGCGATCGTCTTCAGCGTGCTCTTCGATCCCCGGATCAGCATGGTGGCGACAGTCGTGCTGACGGTTCTCGTCGGCGGGCAGAGCGCGTTCCGCGGGACGAACGCGCTCTTCCTCGCCCTCATTGGCGGCTCGGCCGCCGCCTTCAGCCTGCGGGTGCTGCGTCGGCGCAACCAGTCCACGTACTCCATCCTGCTGACGGCCGGCGCCTACCTGCTGGCAGCCATCGCCGTCGGCCTCACGCTCGACTGGAGCCTGCGAGAGATCGCCATCACGGCCGGTCTCGGTGCCGTGAACGCGTTCTTCTCCGTCTGGGTGGCGATGGGGCTACTCCCGCTCGCCGAGGAGTTCACCGGGATCGACACCGACCTCAAGCTGCTCGAATGGTCGGACCTCAACCGGCCGCTGATGCGAAAGCTGCGCATCGAAGCGCCCGGCACGTACGCCCACACGATGGCGATGGCCAACCTGGCCGAGACCGCCTGTGCCGCGATCGGCGCGAACGCCCTGCTCGCCCGGGTCGGCGCGTACTACCACGACATCGGGAAGATCAAGAAGCCGCAGTATTTCGTGGAAAACCAGCCGAAGGGGCGCAATCCGCACGACAAGCTGAAGCCGTCCACCAGCGCCGCGATCATCCGCGGCCATGTCCGCGAGGGGCTGGACCTCGCGGACGAGCATCGGCTTCCGCGCGCGCTGCGGGCCTTCATCACCGAGCACCACGGGACGGCGGAGATCAGCTACTTCCTCGAGAAGGCCAAGGAGCGCGACGGTGCGGTCGGCAACGCGCAGGAGTTCCAGTATCCGGGCCCGGTGCCGCAGACGGCCGAAACGGCCGTCTGCATGCTCGCCGATGGCGTCGAGGCGGCCACCCGCGTGATCGCCGATCCGACGCCGCAGAAGATCCGCGATGTGGTCGAGCACATCGTTCGCCAGCGGGTGGAGCAGGGCCAGCTTCGCAACGCGCCCATCACGCTCCGCCAGCTCGATATCGTCAAGGAGCAGTTCGCCCGAGTGCTGATCGGCATGTACCACAATCGCATCGACTATCCCGCGTCGAGCGGCGGGGTGACGGCGGAGTTCTCGTCCGTATGACGCTCAGCGTTCATGTGGCCGCGGAGGCCGGACGCCTGCCGCTTGGCCGCGAGCGCGTCGCCGCGCTCGCGCGCCGAGTGCTCAACGAGGAGGGCGTGAAGTCCGCCATGCTCTCGATCGCGTTCGTCTCCAACCGCGACATCGCTGCCCTCAACCGGCGGCATCTCGGACACCGCGGCCC
>JBQTGV010000112.1:0-6568 GCA_052390515.1 Candidatus Eiseniibacteriota bacterium
GGCAACGGGGCCGGGCACGGCGTTCCCGCCGAGTTCGCGCGCGAGCTGCCGGCCGACACGGCCGTCGACGAGTACGTCGTCGCGGTGTCGCGTGCGGCGCGCTCGCTCGCCGCCGGCCCGCCGCGCCAGGCGCCACCGCTCAACCCGAAGTACATCTTCGACACGTTCGTCGTCGGCAAGTCCAACCAGTTCGCCAACGCCGCGGCGCTCGCTGTCGCGCAGCATCCGGCAGTGACCTACAACCCGCTCTTCATCTTCGGCGGCTCGGGCCTCGGCAAGACGCACATCATGCAGGCGATCGGCAACCAGATCCTGCGCACCCGCCCGGACACGCTCGTGCACTACGCCAGCGCCGAGAACTTCATGAACGAGATGATCGGCGCGATCCAGGGCGGGCAGACCTGGGACTTCCGAAACAAGTACCGCAAGATCGACGTGCTGCTGATCGACGACATCCACTTCCTCCAGGGCAAGGAGTCCACCCAGGAGGAGTTCTTCCACACGTTCAACGCCCTGCACGGCGCCCACAAGCAGATCGTCCTCACCAGCGACCGCCCGCCCAAGGAGATCCCCACTCTCGAGGAACGCCTCGTCTCGCGCTTCGAGTGGGGGCTCGTTACGGACATCCAGGCGCCGGATCTGGAGACCCGCATCGCCATCCTGCGCAAGAAGGCCGAGGCCGACCGCCTGCAGATCCGCGACGACGTGATGGAGTTCATCGCCTCCAACGTACGCTCCAACATCCGCGAGCTGGAGGGTTCGCTGATCCGTCTGTTGGCTTTCTCGTCCCTCACCGACAGCGAGATCGACGTGGACCTGGCTCGTGAGGTGCTGAAGGACTTCCTCAAGCACTCCGACAAGGTCATCTCCATCGAGCACATCCAGCGGGTCGTGGCCGACCACTACGGCATTCCCGAGGAAGCCATGAAGGTGCGGAAGCGGACCAGCTCCCTCGCCTTCCCCCGCCAAGTGGCCATGTACCTGGCACGCGAGCTGACCTCCATGGCCTACTCGGAGATCGGATCCCGTTTCGGCGGACGGGACCACACGACGGTCATGCACGCCTGCGAGAAGATCACCGAGGCGAGGGAGCAGGATCCCGAGATCCGGCGGGTCCTGCAGCGCCTTTTCTCCACCCTGAAGAACTGAGGAGAACTCGGGGATGTGGCGGGGGATGATTCGCGCATTGCTCCACGGCCCTGGACAACTCGGGTTTCATCCCGGCTGCGTCCGCAGGTCGTCCCCATCCACAGCCCTCGCAGGTGATCGACATAAAGCCTCGATCGGGCCTGAGTTGAACGGCCGCATACCGGACTTCTCCGGTTTTCCACACCCCCTACTACTTCTACGAGCTTGAACTGAAAGAAGAATAGAAATAGGAATAAGTTGAGCAATCGCCCAGTCTCCCGATGAAGGACGGATCATGACGAACGCAATGACCGAGGAGAAAGCCGCTGCCTCGAGGGCCAGCGGGAGCATGAAGTTCGCCGTGGCGCAGGGGACCCTGGCAGCGGCGGTGGATCGCGTGCTGAACGTCGTTCCGCAGAAGACAACCATGCCGGTCCTGGGCCACCTGTTGCTCGAGGCCGACGGCAGCGAGGTTCGTCTCGTCGCGACGGATCTGGATCTGACCATCTCGACGATGGTGGACGCGAGGGTGAGTCGCGCGGGGACGGTCACGCTGCCGGCGAAGCGCTTCTCGGAGATCGTGCGGCAACTGGATCCTTCGAGCGACGTGGAAGTCGACGTCAACAAGGCGAACGCACTGATCACCGCCGGCCGAGCGAACTTCCGGATCCTGGGTATGGGTGCCGAGGAGTTCCCGAAGATCGCCCCGCTGGCTTTCAAGAAGGGCATGAGCGTACCGGCGGAGACGCTCAAGCGCGCGATCCAGCGGACGGTGTTCTGCGTCTCGCGGGACGAGACGCGGCGCGCGCTGACCGGCGTGCTCTGGGAAGTGACCGGCGACTCGATGGCCATGGTCGGGACGGACGGACACCGCCTGGCGCGCATCAGCCTTCCGGTGCAGCTCGACGTCGAGGCCAGGACCGAAGTCATCGTGCCGACGAAGGCCCTGAACCAGGTGCTGCGTCTGGCGGGCGAGGCGGCCGAGGGCGGCGTGATCGTGAAGCTGGCCGCGGATCACGTGATCTTCCGCTTCGAGAAGACGGTGCTCTTCACGCGCCTGATCGAGGGTCCTTACCCGAAGTACCAGGACGTGATTCCGCGCACCAACGAAAAACGGGTCGTGGTGAAGCGGGAGGCATTCCTGGACGCGCTGCGGCGCGTGAGTCTCCTGGCCGACAGCCTGACTCATCAGGTGAGGCTCTCCGTGAAGCGCGACAACCTCGTGCTCTCCGCCAGGACGCAGGACATCGGCGAAGCGCAGGAAGAGGTGGAGGCGCAGTACGGAGGCGAGGAGCTCGACCTCGGCTACAACGCCAACTACCTCGCCGAAATCCTGCGCAACATGGAGACCGAGGACGTGCTCATGTCCCTGAACACGCCGCTCGCCGCGGGGCTGCTGGAGCCGCTGGAGCAGGGGGCCGACGAGAACTACCTCTGCCTGCTGATGCCGCTCCGTCTCGTGGACTGAGCCCGGGAGCGGAGAACCGCGGTGAGACTCGCCCATCTCTCCCTCGCGGGATTCCGCAGCTACGCCGAGCTCGAGCTCGCGTTCGACGCGGGACACCACCTGCTGATCGGAGCGAACGGCTCGGGCAAGACGAACATCCTCGAGGCGATCCACGTGCTCGGGACGGGCGGCTCGCAGCGTGCGTCCCGCGACGCCGAGATGATCGCGCACGGGGCGGCGGGTTTCCGCGCGGGAGCGCGCTTCGAGTCGGAGGACGGAACGGCGCTGCGCGCCGAGGTGGTGCTGGAGGCGGGCGCGCGCAAGCGCATCCTCGTCGACAAGGAGCCGACGCGCGCGGCGAGCCTCCTGCGCAGCGTGAAGGTCGTGTCCTTCGCCCCGTCGGACGTCCGCCTCGTGCAGGAGTCGGCGGAAGAGCGCCGGCGGTTCCTGGACCTGATCGGCGCGCAGCTCTCCGCCGAGTACGCGCAGCTCCTGCGCGAGTACCAGAAGGCACTGCGCCAGAGGAACGAGACGCTGGCGAAGCCATACCTGACGACCCGCGGCCGGACCGAGGCGCGGCGTGCCCGCGAGCCGTGGGACGATCTCGTCGTAGAGTTCGGCGCGCGTCTCCTCGTGCGCCGCGGAGATCTCGTCCTCGAGCTGGGCGAAGCACTCGGCGGGCTGACGGGCGAAGCGTTTCGACAGGCCGGACGGCTGGAGGTGACCTACGAGCCCGGCGTTCCGTGGATCGGGGCGGACCCGCGGCCCGCGTTGCGCGAGGTCCTGGCGCGGACCGTCGAGCGGGACGAAGCGATGGGGCACACCGGGTCCGGTCCGCACCGCGACGACCTGGAGATCCGGCTCGGCGGACGGGCGCTGCGCCGCTACGGCTCGCTGGGCCAGCAGCACCTCGGCGCGATGTTCCTCAAGCTCTCGCAGGCTGAGCTGGTGCGCACGCGCGCCGGCGCGAGCCCGCTGCTGCTCGTCGACGAGATGTTCGCCGTCCTGGACCGGAGGGCGGCGGAGGAGTTCCTCGCCCGGGTGGAGGGTGAGGGCCAGATCTTCCTCGCCACCGCACAGGAGGGCTGGCTCGGCGAGCTGCGGGGCCGGAGCTTCGTGGTGCACCGGGTGGGCGGTGGGCAGGTCGGCGAGCAAACGGCCGGCGCCCGTGGGGCGTCCTAGGCGGGGCGATCGACAACCGCGGATTACGCCGGCCTCGGTGCAGCGGACATCAGGGCATGGCACGGGTGCAGCGCCCGCCACGGTGCAAGAAAGGGGCACCCGGTCAGCCCGAAATCTCGTATCTTAGCCAGTCCCCGGGAACGGCCGAGCGCCCTGCGGGCGCGCCTGAGGAGGAGCGGGTGGAACGGGTGGGGACGGTGCTGGGGAAGCTGGACCGACGGACCAACCTCCATCAGCGGCTGGCCGAAGCACGGGCCTTCGTGAACTGGTCCGGAATCGTCGGTCGTGAGCTGGCCGACCGGACCCGCCCCTTGCGGCTGGCGGACGGGCGGCTTTTCGTTCTGGCACCGGGATCGGCCCTGCGCCAGGAGCTGACGTTCCACCAGCGCAAGATCCTGCAGCGGTTCAACGATTTCGCCGGCCGGCGGCTCGCGCGGACCGTGGTGTTCCTGGAAGCGGACGCGCTGGACTATGACGAAGCCGCTCGCAGGGAACAGGCGGTTTTCGCGCTGCGCAGCGAGCCGGGGGACGGTGAGCGCAGCGGCGCCGCTGCCGGCGAGACCGGGAGCGAGGACGCCGAGAGCGAGGCCGGGGAAGGACCGGTGCTCGACACCGGCGCGATGTACGAGCCCTTCGACGCGGCCGCGTACCGGCGGGAGCTGCAGCGGATCGCCGGCGGCGGGCCGCGCGAGACGAGATGAACCGGTGGGAGACGACGTGACCGTCCAGGAACCGAAAGGCGCGGCGAAGAGCCGCACCAAGAGCAAGCAGGACTACGGCGCGGGGGACATCCAGGTCCTCAAGGGCTTGGAAGGAGTTCGCAAGCGCCCGGCGATGTACGTCGGCTCCACGGGCTCCGACGGGCTGCACCATCTCGTGTACGAGGTCGTCGACAACTCCATCGACGAGGTGCTCGCCGGGTACTGCACGCGCGTCGACGTCGTGATGCACAAGGACGGGTCCGTCTCCGTGCTGGACAACGGCCGCGGCATTCCGGTCGAGACGCACTCCGAGGGACGCCCCGCCGTCGAGGTCATCATGACCACGCTGCACTCCGGCGGGAAGTTCGACTCGGAGGCGTACCGCGTCTCCGGCGGGCTGCACGGCGTCGGTGTGTCCGTCGTCAACGGCCTGTCCGAGTGGCTCGAAGTGGAAGTGCGGCGCGACGGGAACGTGTATCGCCAGCGGTACGAGCGCGGCCTGCCCGCCAGCGATCTCGTGGTCGCGGGCAAGAGCACGGAGACCGGGACGCTGGTGCGGTTCCGCCCCGACGATCAGATCTTCGAGACGACGGAGATGCACTACGGGGCGCTCTCGGGCCGGCTGCGCGAGCTCGCCTTCCTGAACAGCGGCGTGCTCATCACCATCGCCGAGGAAGCCACCGGGAAGAGCCACGAGTTCCGCTACGAGGGCGGGCTCTCCGAGTTCGTGCGCCACATGAACCACGCGAAGGCGACGCTCTTCAAGGACCCGATTCACTTCCTCGTGGATCGCGGCAACACCGTGGTGGAAGTGGCGCTGCAGTACAACGACACGTACCTGGAGAACATCCTGTCCTTCGCCAACAACATCCGCACGGTGGAGGGCGGCACTCACCTCGTCGGGTTCAAGGCCGCGCTGACCCGCACGCTGAACAGCTACGCCACGAAGAACAACCTCTTCAAGGACACGGGCAAGGACAAGATCGCCTCCATCTCCGGCGACGACGTGCGGGAGGGACTCACCGCGGTCGTGTCGGTCAACCTCACCGAGCCGCAGTTCGAGGGGCAGACCAAGGCGAAGCTCGGCAACTCCGACGTGAAGGGTATCGTCGAGCAGGCCGTCGGGGACCGGCTGGCGGACTTTCTCGAGAACGATCCGGCCGTCGCCAAGCACATCATCGAGAAGGCGATCGGCGCGGCGCGCGCGCGCGAGGCCGCGCGCAAGGCGCGCACGCTGGCGCGAAGGAAGAACGCGCTCGAGAACACGTCGCTGCCCGGGAAGCTGGCCGACTGCTCGAACACCGACCCGGATCACAGCGAGATCTTCATCGTGGAGGGAGACTCGGCGGGTGGCACGGCCAAGCAGGGACGGGACCGGACGTTCCAGGCGGTGCTGCCGATCCGCGGCAAGATCTTGAACGTGGAGAAGGCGCGCGTGGACAAGATCCTCGCCAACGAGGAGATCCGCGCCATGATCACCGCGATCGGGACGGGCATCGGAGACGAGCTGGATCTCGGGAAGCGACGCTACAGCAAGATCATCATCATGACCGACGCCGACGTGGACGGCTCTCACATCCGCACGCTTCTGCTGACGTTCTTCTATCGACAGATGCGCAAGATCATCGAGGCGGGGCACATGTACATCGCCATCCCGCCCCTGTACAGGGTGAAGAAGGGCAAGGAGGAGGCGTACGCGTACTCCGACGAGGAGAAGGACCGCTTCGTGAAGAAGATGGGCGAGCAGGGCAAGACCGGGCAGCGGGGACTCCAGGTGCAGCGCTACAAAGGTCTCGGCGAGATGAACCCGGGGCAGCTGTGGGAGACGACCATGGATCCGGCGAAGCGGACGATGCGGCTCGTGCGGCTGGAGGACGAGAAGGAGGCGGAGGACACGTTCAGCACGCTCATGGGCGAGCTGGTCGAGCCGCGCCGGGCGTTCATCGAAGAGTGGGCGGACCGGGTCCGCAACCTCGATCTCATCTAGTGTCCTGTTTGGTTAGTTAGCAGCATAAGATTTGGCGATCCGTCGGAGGATGTCATCGGCACTCTTGGTCCAAGCGAAGGGCTTGGGATCCGCGTTCGTCAGCTCGAGGTACGCTTTGATTGC
>JBQTGV010000113.1:0-13800 GCA_052390515.1 Candidatus Eiseniibacteriota bacterium
CGCGGCCGGACCGGCGGCGACCGGTGACGGGGGGAGCGCCGGGCCGCTTCGCGGGCGGGGACGCAGGGCCGCTGCGGGAACCGTGCCGCCGGCGCGGGCCCCGGCCTCCACCCGGGGTCTCGTGTCCAGCCGCATCGGCGCGACCGGCGGCCGGGGAGCCTCCAGGCGGATCTCGGTCTTCATGAGGCGCTCCGCGGCCTGGAGGTCGATCCGGTCCATCAGATCGGAGAACATGCCGAACGCCTCCTTCTTGTACTCCAGAAGGGGGTCCTTCTGGCCGTAGGCGCGGAGCCCGATCCCCTCCCGCAGCCGGTCGAGCGCGTAGAGGTGGTCCCGCCAGGCGGCGTCGATCGTGGTCAGGGTCACGAAGCGCTCGAACTGGCGGAAGAGTTCCGCCCCGGTCGCGGCCTCCCGCTCCCCGTAGCGGGCGATCACCGCCTGAGCCGCGACCTCGCGCAGCTCCTCGGGCTTCTTTCCCTCCCGAGCGAGCTTCTCGAAGTCCAGGTCGACGCCGAGCCGACGGCCGAACACGTGGCGAAGGCCGTTCCAGTCCCAGTCGTCCGCGTAGTCGCTGTCGGCCTCCACCGTGTGCTGGTCCACCGTCGCCGCGGCGATGTCCCCGACGAGGTTCTTGCACTCCTCGGCGAGATCTTCGCCTTCGAGGCTCGCGAGGCGGCGCTTGTAGATGATCTCGCGCTGCTTGTTCATGACGTTGTCGTACTCGAGGAGGTGCTTGCGGATCCCGAAGTTCTGCTCCTCGATCCGCTTCTGCGCCTTGCCGATCGCGCGGGTCATGAACGGGTGCTCGATCACCTCGCCTTCCTCGACGCCGAGCCGGTCCATGATGCCGGCGACCCGGTCCGACTGGAACAGGCGCATGAGATCGTCCTCGAGCGACAGATAGAACTTGGACGAACCCGGATCGCCCTGGCGTCCGGCGCGGCCGCGCAGCTGCCGATCGATCCGCCGCGCTTCGTGCCGCTCCGTGCCGACGATGTGCAGCCCGCCGAGGTCGGCGACGCCCGCACCCAGCTTGATGTCCGTGCCACGCCCGGCCATGTTCGTCGCGATCGTGACCGCGTCGCGCAGGCCGGCACGGGAAATGATTTCCGCTTCCTGCTGGTGGTACTTCGCGTTGAGCACGGAGTGCGGGATCTTGGAGCGCTTCAGCATGCGGGAGATGAGCTCCGACGTCTCCACCGACGTGGTTCCCACCAGGATGGGTCGTCCCGTGGCGTGGACGCTCTCGATCTCCTCCAGCACGGCCTGGAACTTCTCCCGCTTCGTCCGGTAGAGCTGGTCGTCCCAGTCCTTGCGCACGATCGGGCGGTTCGAGGGGACCACGCAGACGTCCAGATCGTAGATCTGGACGAACTCGCTCTCCTCCGTCTCCGCCGTCCCGGTCATGCCGGCGAGCTTCTGGTACATGCGGAAGTAGTTCTGCAGCGTGATCGTCGCCAGGGTCTGGTTGTCGCGCTCGATCTTGACGGCTTCCTTCGCCTCCAGCGCCTGATGCAGCCCGTCGGAGAAGCGCCGGCCGGGCATCATCCGGCCGGTGAACTCGTCGACGATCACCACCTTGCCGTCCTGCACGACGTAGTTCACGTCCTTCTCGTACAAGGAATAGGCACGAAGCAGCTGGCTCAGGTTCTGCAGCCGCTCGGCGCGCTCGTCGAAGACCTTGTGGATGTCCTCGCGCGCGCGGACCTTGGCCGCTTCGTCGAGGGTGGCGTCGCCGTCGATGCGGGTCAGCTCGTCGGCCAGATCCGGGAGCACGAAGTACTCGGGATGCTGCGGCGAGATCAGCTGGCGGCCGTTCTCCATCAGGTCGCAGTTGTGGCGCTTCTCGTCGATGGTGTAGAGCAGCTCCTCGTCCAGCTCGTGCAGGCGCTTGTCGCGCATGTAATCGGCTTCGACCTGCTGGATGAGCTTCTTCACACCGGTCTCGGCCAGCAGCTTCAGGAAGCGCCGGTTCTTGGGCGCGCCGCGCTGTACCAGGAGCAGCAGGCGGCCCGCTTCGGTGCGGGACTCGTCATCGTCCTTCTCCAGGAGCTTCTCCGCTTCCGTGACCTTGTTGTTGACCAGCTCCCGTTGCTTGGAGAAGAGGCGCTGGATGTGCCCCTTGAGCTCGTCGAAGCGGTTCGTGTCGCTCTCCACCGGTCCGGAGATGATCAGCGGCGTGCGCGCCTCGTCGATCAGTACGGAGTCGACCTCGTCCACGATCGCGTAGTGGTGTCCCCGCTGCACGCGGTCCTCGGCGCGGACCGCCATGTTGTCACGGAGGTAGTCGAACCCGAACTCGTTGTTCGTGCCGTACGTCACGTCGGCGGCGTAGGCCGCGCGCCGCTCGGCCGGGCTCATTCCAGTCTGGATGACGCCGACGGTCAGGCCCAGGGAGCGGTACACGTGGCCCATCCACTCGCTGTCGCGGCGGGCCAGGTAGTCGTTCACCGTGACCAGGTGAGCGCCTTTCCCCGCGAGAGAATTGAGGTACAGCGGCATGAGCGCCACGAGCGTCTTGCCTTCGCCGGTGGCCATCTCGGCGATGCGTCCCTCGTCGAGGACCGTGGCGCCGACGAGCTGGACGTCGTAGGGGACCATCTCCCAGAGGACGGGGTGCCCGACGACGTCCCAGGTCTTGCTCACGTGCCGCCGGCAGGCCTCCTTGACCACGGCGAAGGCCTCCGCCCGGAGGTCCAGCAGAGTGGCGCCCTCCGCCATCCGGCGGCGGAACTCGTCCGTCTTGGCGCGGAGGTCCGCGTCGGAGAGCCCGGCGAGTTTCTCGAACTCGGCGTTGATCCGCTCCACCTCAGGGCGGTAACGCCGGAACGTCCGGGAGTTCCGGGATCCGAAAATCTTCTCGAGGAGGGCCATCGTCCCTCGGTTTCCGGGGGCGGGGTGAAACGCCAGAAGCTATCGAAGCACGCTCTCCGCTGTCAAGGAAGCGGGAGCGCGTGCATCGCACCGCCCAATGTACCCACGTAGAGCAGGCCGGATCCCGCGGCCGGGGAGGCGTAGACCTCGGCCCCCAGCGCCCGCCGGCCCCGGGCGCTCCCGTCGGCGAGAGCCAGGTAGTGGACCACCCCGTCGAAGCTCGGCGCCACCACGAGGTCCTCCACGACCGCGGGCCGGGCGTCGAACCCGCGCTCCGCCGAGGCCAGCCACCGGGTGGAACCGCTGGCCGGATCCAGGGCGTGCAGCCTCCCGCGCCCGGTTCCGACGAGGACGAGCGACCCGGCGAAGCGAGGCTGCGCGTTGACCTCGCCCTGGAGCGGGCGGCGCCAGCGGATGCTCCCGGAGGATGCCTCCACGCCGACGGTGGTCCCATCTTGGGCCCCGGCGACGAGTAGTCCGGAGCGTGGGTCGTAGGCGGCGGCGGCCAGCACCGGCGAGCCCAGCGCGAGGCGCCAGCGGGGTTCGCCGTTACGGGCGTCCAGGCAGTAGAGCACGCCGTCGCTCGAGCCGACGGCCACGGCATCGTCGCCGAGAGGCTCGGGCGAAGCGCGCACGACCGCGCCCGTCGCGAAGGACCAGCGCCGCTCGCCCGTCTTGCGGTCGAACGCGTGGACCGCTCGGTCGTAGGATCCGACGATCACGCGGTCCCCGACGACGCACGGGCTGCTGACGATCTTGGCGCCGGTGATGCCGCGCCAGCGGATCTCGCCGCTCTCGACGTCCGCGGCGATGAGCCGGCCGGCGTACGTTCCGACGAAACAAAGCCCTCCCTTTTCCGCCGGGGACGAGCCGATCCCCGAGCCGACGCCCGCTTTCCACAGCAATTCGCCGCTCTCGGCATCCAGGCAGTAGAGCGTCGAGTCGCGGGAGCCGAAGATCACGCGGTCCCGCACGACGAGCGGGGACGAGCTGATCGCTGCGGACGCGCGGAAGAGCCAGGCCTTCGCGGGCTCGTCCGGCGCCTCCGCGACCTTCTCGTCGTCCCGGAGGCCCGGCGCGGGCGAAACCCCGGCCTCGGCCGGAGGCGCGACGTGCGCGTCGCGGCGGGGTTCCCCGCCGCCGCTCCCACCCTTCCAGAGGCCGAGCGCGAGCGCGACTCCGAGCAAGGCGAGAATGGCGGTCGGCACGACGATGCGCGCGCGGGCCGGAGCCGGCACGGGACCCGGCTCGGAGTCTGCCGCCTCCACGCTCTCGTTGTGGGCCGCCTTCTCCTCGTCGATCGGCTCTTCGCGACGCCGCGGCTCCGGTGGCACGACCTCGCCGGGCTGGCCGGCGCCGAGCGCGGCGACGATGTCGCCGGACGCGGCGTCCACGAGTTCCACGCGGTCGGTCGCGCTCAGCGACAGGACCTGGGGCTCGGTCAGAAGATCGGCGCCGCCGTTCGTGCGATGACGCACGACGAACACGGCGGAGGGGTAGACCCACACCTGGTCGGCGAGACCCACGAGGAACGCGGTTCCGGGAGGCGCCTGCGCGGCGAGCCGTCCGAGCCGCTCGTCCAGATCCGCCGGCCCGCGCGCGTCGTACAGCGCCTCCAGAGCGCCGGCGAGAGCTCCGACCGGCTGCTCGGGGACGACCAGGGCGCTCGTGAGCGCTCCCCGGCCGCGTCCGTTCTCGATGTGCACGTGGTGTCCGGCGGGCGTGACGCCCTGCTCGGCGCGGTGGCCGGAGTGTCCCATCGCCGTCCCCTCCCTTCCCTCAGAACCCCACCGTGAGCCACTGTAGCACCAGGCCGCCGACCAGCGGGATGCGGAAGTTGTCATCCACCGGGATGGGCAGCATCTCCACGATCGCCGCCGCGAGGGCGGCGACGGCCAGCGCCGGCCAGGGGATGCCCGGTACCAGCAGCCACGAGGCGAGCAGCGATCCAGCGAAGCCGGCCAGGAAACCCTCGAGCGATTTCCCGAACCAGCGCCTCCGGCCCCAGGCCTTGCCCACGACGGCGGCGAGCGTATCCCCGATCGTGAGGAACACGAGCGCCGCGGCGGCCACCTCGCGCTCGAAGAGGTACGAGGCGAGCAGCGCGCTCACCAGCATGTACGTCGACCCGGTGATGCCGGTGCGTTCGTGCCGGCGGATCAGGTGGCCGAAGAACGCGGTGAAGTAGCTGCGGACCTTGGGGTGATGGATCTTGATCAGGTCGACCACGAGCAGCGTCACCGCGACGGTCACCAGCCCCCGCCGGAACAGCGTCTCCGGAAGATGCAGCAGGGCGAGGGGCAGCACGATCGACGCCAGATGGATCGCCTTGCGCGGAGCCTCGTCCTTCACCCGCTCCGCCGCCGCCTGCGCCTCCTCTCGCACGCGCTCCAGCTGGCTGCGGTCCGGTCCGGCTCCGCGGGTGCGCGTCACCTGGCTCCCGCGCCCGCGTCGAAGGCGAAGGCGCGCTCCAGGGTCCGCTCGAAGACGGAGCGGGAGGCGTAGGTGGCTCGCGCGCGGATCTCGACCGTGTACGTCCCCCCGGGGACGCGCTCCCCGCTCGCGTTCGTGCCGTCCCACCCGCCGTGGAACGGACCGCACGGGGTGCGGCGGTCGGCGACCAGCGCCGCGACCTGGGCACCCTGGGAGTCCAGCACGCGCAGCGTCAGCGTCGACTCCTCGGTGAGCACGAAGGCGAGCTCGACGCCGCCCTCGGCGGGCTCGACGCGCAGGTCGCGCACCTCTGTTCCGACCCACAGGTACTGCCCACCGTCCGCCTCGGTCACGAACACCTGCCCGAGCCGCCGGTGGATGGCGATTCCGCGCGGCGAGCGGAACTCGCCCTGGCCCGTCCCTTCGGCGCCGAACGTGTCCAGAAGGAAGAGATCGTCGCGCAGCTTGTGCAGGCGATGGTGTCCCGTGTCCACCGCGTACACGTTGCCGTAGTAATCGATCTCCAGCGCATCGAAGCGAGCGTCCTCCACCGGCAGGCTGCGCGCATCGGCCGTGGCGTGCAGGGATCCCGAGGGCGAGAAGCAGCGCACCCTGGCCCCGTCGAGGTCGGCGATGACGACCTGCGGCTGCTTGCCCCGCGCCAGCCGGTCGCCCTCCGGGACCGTCGCGACCGCCACCGGCCGGTCGAAGGCCGTCTCCAGGCCGAACGTGGTGCGCTCCCCGGTGACCGTGTCGAGCCGGAAGACGGCGTTGAACCGCCGGTCGCAGACGTAGAAGCCGCCCCGTCCGTCCGCGGCGATGCCCCGCGGCTCGAGGAACCCGTCGTAGACGCGCTCCGCCCGCAGGCTCGCGCCGTCGTGGCGCAGCAGCACGACGCGCCGGTTCCCGGTGTCGGTGACCGCCACGCGTCCGTCTGCGTCGATGGCCACGTCGCTCGGGGCGGCGAGCGGTCCCGGAGGACCGCCGTCCCCCGACCAGGATCCGGCGCGCAGCGGACCGAAGTTCGTGAAGAGGCGGCCGCTGCCGCGATCCACCGCCACGACGGTGACCTCGTCGTCGTCGGAACGATCCGGTTCGTCGGTCGCGGCGAGCCGCACGACCGCGATCCCCGCGGGGTCGACGAGCTTCGCCCCCGGAACCGCGATGGCCACCTGCCGCTCGGTGACGCGACGGAAGCCCAGCGTGTGCGCGACCGGCGGCGGCACGAGGGTCGTGGCGAGCGCGGGGAGGGCGAAGAGCGCGCCAGCCGCGGCGAGAGCGGCGGCAGCCCGGGGCCGGGAGCGGTCAGTTCGGGTCGGCCGGCGCGGGCTGCAGGGTCTCGACGAGCTCTCCGTAGAGGTGGCGATAGATAGCCCAGCTGCGCGTGACCTTCTGAACGTAGCCGTAGGTCTCCGCGTACGTGATCCCGGCGACGTAGGTGTCGGTGTCGAACGGTGCATGGCGGTCGCTCCTCCAGCGCAGCGCGTTTCCCTTCCCGGCATTGTAAGCGGAAAGAGCGAGCGCAGGTTCCCCGTCCAGGTCGCGGAGCAGCTCCGACAGGTAGCGCGTGCCGAGACGGATGTTCGTCTCGGGGCGGAACAGGTCCTCGCGCTCGAATCCGTCGATTCCCGCTCGTCGCGCCAGGTCGCGGCCGGTCGCGGGCATCACTTGAAGCAACCCGACCGCTCCGGCGCCTGAGACCGCCGACGCGTCGAACCAGCTCTCCTCCCGCATCACCGCGTACGTGAACCACGGGTCGAGGTCGTGCTCCCGGGACCAGCGGCGCACCGAGTCCACGTGCACGACCGGATACAGCAGCCGCGCGACGCGCGCCGGAAAATCCCCGGAGAGGATCTGCCGGCCGACGCGGGACTTCACCACGAGCACGGCGCGCATCGCCTCGCGCGGGACTCCGGCGCGAGAGGCGCTCTCCGCGAAGAGGACGAGCCCCACCGTGTCCCGTTCCAGCGAGCTGCGCAGCGTCGCGAGCTCGGCCTCGGCATCCGCGCCGAGCCCCGCGACGGCGAGGAGCGCGCCGCGCCGGAACGGTTCGCTCTCCTCGATTCGTTCGGCCGAACGGCCGGCCGAGCGCGTGTCCGTGCCGGGCACGAGCCGCGCCACCCAGGCGACGGGGTCTTCGCCCTCGGCGGCCGCGGGCGCCTGCGCCGGCGCGCACGAGGAGTCCGCACGGCGGGCACGCACGCGTTCCGCCCAGAAGCTGTCGGCGAGCTCACCGAGGAGGCGCTCGTACTCGGCGCAGGCCGAGGCCGGATCCCCCGCGCGCTCCGCGAGCGTCGCCTTCCAGTAGGTCGCCTCGGGGACGAGCGGCGAATCCGGGTAGCGGATGCGCAGGAGCTCCAGCGCGGCCGCCGCCTCGTCGAAGTGCCCCAGTTCCACGAGCGCGCGGCCGCGGTGCCAGGCCGCGTCGTCGGCCTGCTCGTGCGCCGGGAAGAGGCGCTGGAACTCGCCGAGACGCAGCGCGGCCTCCTCCCAGCGCCGATTGTCCTTGGCCTCCCGCGCCGCCTCCCAGAAAGCTGCGGCGCGCACCTCCTCCGGCCAGTCGCCGTCCGCGATGCGGTCGTACTCGGCCAGGCACGCGTCGATCTGACCGAGCTTCCACAGGCAGCGTGCGCGGTCCAGCAAGGCCTCGGCGCGGTCGTCCTCCGAGGCGCCGCGCGGCATGCGCTCGAGCTCGTCGCGCGCCTGCGAGAAGCGGCCGCGCGCGAGCAGCGCTTCGCCCAGGCGGCGGCGCGCGGCGCCTTCGAGCGCCGCATCCGGCGCATCCTCCAGCGCGACGAGCACGGCCTGGGCGTGCTGCTCGGCGAGGCTCGGGTGTCGGTTGGCGAGGGCAGCGTCGGCGAAGTCGATGCGGTCGGCCAGGTTCGGCGGACCCAGCTCCTGGAGACGCTCGATGGCGGAGACGGCCTGGTCGGCGGATGCGGCGCGGTCGACCAGCTCTCGGAGGACGCGGGCCTCGCGCTCCGCGTCGGCGGAGAGCCGCGCGACCTTCGCCTCGAGCTCCAGCAGGTCGGCGAGCGCGATCACCGACCGCCGCGGCACACGCTCGAGATCGGCGAGGGCCCGCTCCGCGTCGGCCAGCTCGAACGCGAGGCGCGCCGCCTCCCAGTACACCTTGGCCGCGAGGCTGCGGGTGCGCGCGGCCGCCCCCGCCTGCTCGAACGCGGCGAGCGCGTCCTTGGCCCTGCCGATGCGGACGAGGTTGAGCGCCGAACGGTACATCGCGTGATCGGCGAGCAACGGCTCCGTGGCCGCTGCGCGGGCGTACTCCTCGGCCGCGTCGGCGAAGCGATCCTCCATCTCGCGGATGCGGGCAAAGAGGAAACGGTTGGCCGCGCTCGCCAGCGAGTCGGGGCCGCCCCAGTCCTCGACCAGGCGGGCCGCGCCGGACGCGTCGCCCCTCGCGAGCGTCAACCGCACCCGGGGGACGCGCGCCCAGGCGGCGCCGCCGGCCAGCGCCTCGGCCATCATCCGCTCCGCCTCCGCCTCGAGGCCGCGGGAGAGCAGGTCGCTCACCCGATCCGCGGGAGCGGGAGTGGCTTCCTCCGCGACGAGCGGCGCGGGCGAAACGAATAGGACGAGCGCGGCCAGGGCGGCGGACGGTCTCATGGTGCCACCATCGGCGCGCGGCCGAGGTCGGTCAAGCCGGATGCCGAGCGAGCGTGAGCGAGGCGCGCGGATCACTGCTTTCGAGACGGAACACTAGTGCCGGAATACGCGGCGCTTCGTGAACACCATCGCCGCGCCGGCGTCGTCCACGACCTGCACGGTCTCGGCGTCCCGCTTGGATCCGCCCGGCTGCGCGAGGGCGGCGGCACCGGCCTCGAGCGCGAGCTTCGGCCCGTCGGCGAACGGGAAGAACGCGTCCGATCCGACCACCGAGCCGGCCAGGTCGTGGCCGTGCTCGCGGGCCTTCGCCACCGCGATGCGGACCGAATCCACGCGGCTCATCTGACCGGCGCCGACCCCGAGCACTTGTCCGCCCCGGGCGAAGACGATGGCGTTGGACTTGACCGACGCGCACACCTTCCAGGCGAACTCGAGGTCGCTCAGCTCCGCCTCCGTCGGCGCGCGCCGGGAGACCGTCTCCCACTCCGGAGTGCGTGCGGCCATGCCGGGATCCTCCTGCAACAGGAAGGCGTCGCCGGGCAACGCGCGCCACTCGATCCGCGGCCTCCGGAACGCTTCCTCCGGGGCCTGCACGACGCGCAGGTTCTTCTTCTTCTCCAGCACCGCGAGCGCCTCCGCCGTGAATCCGGGCGCGACGACCACCTCGAGGAACAGCGCCTTCATCGCCTCGGCCGTGATGGCTTCCAGCGGCCGGTCGAACGCGGCGATGCCTCCGAACGCGGAAACCGGATCCCCTGCCAGCGCACGATTCCAGGCCTCGACCTGCGTCGACCCGAGCGCAGCACCCGCCGGATTCGTGTGCTTGATGATCGCCGCAGCCGGGCGTCCGCCACCGAGCACGAAGGCCAGCTCGGCCGCGGCCACGAGGTCGATCCAGTTGTTGAACGAGAGCTCCGTGCCCCCGAGCTGACGCCAGCCGCCGGGCAGCTCCCCGGGTCGGGGCGCGCGCGGCGCGTACAGCGCGGCAGCCTGGTGTGGGTTCTCGCCGTAGCGCAGGTCGCCCACCTTGGTGAGCGAGAGGGCCACCGCGTCGGGAAGACGGGCGTCTCCGGCGAAGTCCCTGGCGATCGCGGCGTCGTAGGCCGCGGTGCGGGCGAAGACCTTCCCTGCGAGCCTGCGGCGCGTCGCGGCCGACAGCGCGCCGCCGTTGGCGTCCATCTCCTGGACGATTCCGGGAACGTCCGCAGGATCGCACACCGCGGCGACGTGCGCCCAGTTCTTCGCCGCGGCACGGATCATGGTGGGCCCGCCCACGTCGATCATCTCCGTGCGCTCCGCATCGGAGCCGCCGCGTGCCACCGCGTCCTCGAACGGATACAGGTTCACGCATACCAGGTCGATGGGGGAAGCGTCGCCGCGCTCCAGCTCGTCCAGGTCCGAGGGCACGTCGCGGCGCGCGAGGATGCCCGCGTGGATCTTGGGATGCAGGGTCTTCACCCGCCCGCCGAAACCCGGAGCGAGCCCGGCGTACTCCTCGATCGAGGTGACGCGGAGCCCCGCGTCGGAGAGCGCCTTGGCCGTTCCGCCGGACGCGAGCAGCGTGCCCCCGTGGCGGACGACGGCGCGCGCCAGTTCGGCGACGCCGGTCTTGTCCCAGACCGAGAAGAGAGCGGTACGGACGGTTCCGGGCGTGGGAGCCTCAGTCGAGCTCACGGCCGGTGAGTGCGCGGTAGACATCCAGGTACCTTTCGCGTGCACGTTGGAGGATCTCATCCGGCACGTCGGGCGCCGGAGGCGTCTTGTCCCAGTCGAGCCCGTCGAGCCAGTCGCGGATCACCTGCTTGTCCCAGCTGTCCGGCGGCTCTCCGGGGCGATAGCCGGCCTTTCGCCAGTAGCGGGAGGAGTCCGGAGTGAGAACCTCGTCGATCAGGGCGAGCCTGCCGTTCACGGTGCCGAACTCGAACTTCGTGTCCGCCAGAAGGAAACCCTTCGCCGCGGCGACCCGGTGGCCGTGCTCGTACACGCGGATGGAGACGTCGCGCAGTGTCGCAGCGAGATCGGCGCCGATGAGCGCGGACATCTGCTCGAACGTGATGGGCTCGTCGTGCCCGCGGTCCGCCTTCGTCGTGGGCGTGAAGATCGGGCGAGGGAGCCGAGCGCCCTTGGTCAGCCCGTGCGGCAGCGCGATCCCGCACACGCTGCCTCGCTCCCGGTACTCCTTCCAGCCGGAGCCGGCCAGGTACCCGCGCACGACGCATTCGACGTCGACGCGGCGCGCCTTGTGCACCAGCGTCGCGCGGCCGGCGAGGTTCGGCTCGCTCCGGAACGGCTCGGGGAAGTCCCGGAGATCGACCGAGATCCGGTGGTTGGGAAAGACGGCGGCGGTCTCGGCGAACCAGAAGTCGGAGATCCCCGTGAGGATCCGTCCCTTGTCCGGGATGGGACGCGGCAGGATCACGTCGAACGCGGACACCCGGTCGGTGGCGACGAGCAGGAGGCGGTCCCCCAGGTCGTAGACGTCGCGCACCTTGCCGCGGTGCAGCGGAACGGGAAGCGTGGTCGCGGTCTCGTAGGCGGACATGCTCACCTCACGTGCTCCTCGTCACCCGGCCGTCGACGCGGATGCGTCCCGCGGCAAGGCGGCGGAGCGCCTCGGGGTAGATCCGATGTTCCTCTTCGAGGATCCGCGCGGCGAGCGTCTCCTCGTCGTCGTCGTCGTGCACGGGAACCGCCGCTTGCAGCACGATGGGGCCGGTGTCCACGCCTTCGTCCACGAAGTGCACCGTGCAACCCGACACCTTCACGCCGGCACGGAGCGCCTGACGCTGCGCGCGCAACCCCGGGAACGCAGGAAGCAGCGCGGGGTGCACGTTCAGCATCCTCGACGGGAACTCCCGGACGATCTCGGCGGGGACGATCCGCTGGAAGCCGGCGAGGCAGACCACCTCGACGCGATGCTCCGCCAGCGCGGACCGCAGTGATTCCACCCCTTGCGCGGACCATGCACCCCGCGCCGACCCGGGATCGACGCACGCGACGGCGATCCCGACGCTTTCCGCCTTCGCCACCACGGGCGCGCCGACGCGATCGGTCACGAGCAGGACGACCCTCGCCGGGCTTCCCGGCTCCCGAGTGGACGCGAGCAACGCGTCGAAATTGCTGCCCCGGCCCGAAGCGAGCACCGCGACGCGCACGGCGACGATTCCCTCCCCGTTCCCGAGCCGCGGGCAGTCTAGAGGATGGCCGCGGTACCCGGAAGCGGAACCTTCGGGAAGAGCTCCCGCGGACCTGGAAAACCCCGCACCCAGCGGATCCGGAAGCCGTGCGCGGTGGCGGTCAGCGTGATGGTCCCGTCCCGGTCGGTGCGAAGTCGCGCGGCGGAAGCCTGACGGATCCGGTTGAGCGCCTCGGTGTGCGGATGACCGTACGTGTTCCCGGTGCCGCAGGAGATCAGCACGAGCCGGGGTCGCACCGCGGCGAGGAGCGCCTCGCCGGTCGAGCCGCGGGAGCCATGATGTCCGGCGAGTAGCACCGGCGCCGGAAGCAGCGCCGGATCCGTGACGGCGAGCAACGCCGCCTCTCCGGGCTCGCCGAGATCTCCGGTCAGCCAGGCCCGGGCCGGACCCACGGACCATCGCGCGGAGAGGGAGCGCTCGTTCTCGTCGGCGTCCCCGGGGAGGTCGGCCGCCTGCCACGGGGAGACGACGAGGAGCCGCGCCGGCAGCACCTCGATCGGCGTCGTGCCCGGCGCCACGACGGCGGTTCCACGGTCTCGCGCCAGGTGCACGAGCTCGGCCACGATCTCGGGCTCCTCACCGGAGCGCGGTGGGATCCACAGACCGGACACCCGCGCGCGCTCCAAGAACGGGGCGAAGCCCCCGGCGTGATCCGCATGGCCGTGGGTCACGACCGCGGCGCGCAGGTCGGACTGCCCGCGGTGGCCGGCGGCGCGAAAGGCCACGGGGTCCCGCTCGAGGCCGGGGAGTCCCGCATCGACCAGCACGGCGCCGCGCGGGCTCTCCACCAGGACGGCGTTGCCCTGCCCGACGTCCAGCACGGTGAGGCGCTCCCGCGGCAGGTGCGCCAGCACGGCGAGAACGGCGAAGCCCGCCGCCACCCGCGCGATCGCGCCGCGCGGGCGCTTCCCGGCCGCCCAGGCGATCGCTGCGCCGGACGCCAGCAGACCCAGGGCGATGCCCGGCGCGGGTACC
The DNA here is from genome assembly GCA_052390515.1 of Candidatus Eiseniibacteriota bacterium. GTDB lineage: Bacteria > ARS69 > ARS69 > ARS69 > ARS69 > JBQTGV01. The sequence goes on from JBQTGV010000113.1 coordinate 13,107, forward strand.
GGCACTTCGCCCCCCGGCAGCAGGGTCGCTCGACGGACGAGCGCGAGCAGGATCTCGCAGGCGAGGCGGGCCGCCGCGGCGAGACGCTCGCCTCCGTCCAGCGGAAGCGGCAACAGGGCGAGCGCTCCCCACCCGAGCGCCGCGGTGGACGGCGGCCCGGCGAAGAGGTTCGTGAGCGGCGACAGGAAGCTCGCGCGGCCGAACGACGTGGCGATGTCCGGCAGCGTTCCGAGTGTGATGATGGTCGAGAGCGCCAGGCCATCCAGGAGCGCGGCGGCGCGCGGCCGGCCCACCCTGTTCGGACGGCGAGCGAAGATCACCAGCAGCGCCGTCGCGGCGAAGCTCAGACGGAAGCCGATGTCGTCGAGCACCGCCGGGTCGGCCAGGATCATCGCGCCGCCGACCCAGCCGAGCCCGTCGAGCGAAAAGCCCCGCCGCCCGAGGGACGACGCGAGCAGCGCGAGCGTGGTGCTGCCGCAGGCGCGGAGGATCGACGGCGGCGCGCCGGCCAGGAAGGCGAAGCCGACGAGGAAAGCGAGCACGAGCACGGTCCGCGGCCAGGTCGGGATGCCGGCGATGCGCAGGATCGCGGTGAGCCCGAGCGCGAGGATCGCGGTGTGCATTCCGGACAGAGCCAGCACGTGGGCGAGCCCGGCGCGGCGGAAAGCATCGCGGTCGGCGGTCTCCAGTCCGC
>JBQTGV010000114.1:0-33924 GCA_052390515.1 Candidatus Eiseniibacteriota bacterium
GGCGCCGTTGTTGCCGACGCTGATCCCCGGAGCGGTGGACCGCGCGCCGAACCAGTGGTAGTCGAGCGCGTTCGCGCCCACGACCTCCTCGGAGTCGTCGGCCGCGCTCACGAACGGGATCAGAGCGGCCGTCGGGCTCATGGCCAGATCGACCAGAGCAGAGGCGACCGCGAACTGCGCGGACTCCACGGTGAGCCCCCCGCTCAACGCCGAGAGCGCCAGCGTGTACGGGGAAGCGGCGAGGTTCAGGCTGAGATCGCCGAACGTCGCCACGCCGGCCACCGCGTCCACCGTCGTCGTCCCCCACAGCATGGCCGCGGGAACGCCGCCGCCCCGGCTCGGATCGGACCCCATGGCCACGGTGACCGGGCCGCTGAACCCGAGGACCGGATTGCCGAGGACGTCCTGCACTTCCGCCACCACGGCGAATTGCCGCCCGGCGACCGCGGCGCCGAGGGACGTCACCACGAGGGCCGTCGGATCGGAGGCGAGCACCGTGACGCCCGCCGATCCGGAGACGCCGGCGACCTCGGCCACGGTCGCGGTCAGCGTGGCGGTCCCCGGAGCGACGCCGGTGACGACGCCAGCGCCGGTGACGGTCGCCACGCCGGTGTCGGAGGACGTGAAGTCGACCGTGACGTCGGAGACGGCGTTTCCGGCTCCGTCCTTGGGGGTGGCGGTCAGCTGCGCCGTGTGGCCGACGGTGACCTGGGCCGACGCCGGCGAGACATCGAGGGAGCTCACGTCCGGCCCCGGGTCGGTCGTCTCGTCGTCACCGCAGGAGGCCAGCAGCAGGGCAGTGAGCAGCAGCGTGGGGCGCGCGAGTCGGGCACGCAGGTCGGGCATGAGGGTCACCTCGTCGTTCCGGGGTCGGGGGAGGCACACTAAACCACCGGGGGGGGCGGAGCCAAGCCGGCGCCCGTGGCTCACTTGTCCGCCGTGTCTTCGTACTTCAAGGTGTCTCGCCCGTCCAGCCGGGCCAGCCGCAGCAGCGGGCTTCGCCGCGCGCCGCCCTGACCTTCGCCCTCGGTGCGGACCTCGTTCGCCGCCGGCCGAGGAGCATCCACCCGATCCTGGCCCGCGACACCTTTCTCGTCCCCTGCGTTCATGCGACCACCTCCGTCGTGACCTGCGCTCGGATCAGCCCGCCAGCGGCGAGCTCCTCGAGGAATCCCGTCACCATGTCGCGGTCCTCCGGACCGTAGCGACGGACGATCTCCTGCACGGTACGCTCGCCGTCGCAGGTCTCCAACAGGTCGGCCGCATCAAGCGACAGGCAGTGTACCGCGCCCGTCTCCCGGTCCAGCGCGAGCATGCTCTCCGCGGGGCGGACGCGCGGCGCGTCCCGGTCCAGCCTCGCCGCGACCTCTCCGCTGATCAGGTCGAACTGGTATCGCGGCAGGACCAGTCCGTCCTGCGCGGCGTCCAGCGCGCGGTCGATCTGCTCGCGGTCGAACCGGGTGCGCAGGAGCGCCACGTCGGCGCGTCGCGGGCGCTCGGGCAATCCCGGCCGCTCTTCGCCCCGGGCGAAGGAGCCCTCGAGCAGCTTCGCCACGCTTCCCGCCTTCGCCAGGTACAGGAAGTAGTGCGACTTGAGCTCGTGGTAGAGCACGTTGCGGTTCTGGAACACCGGCATGTGGCTCTCCAACCGCTGCAGCATCTCGAGATACACCCGGCGCGCCTGCGCCCGCGACATGCCCTCGCTCGTCCGGAAGTCATAGTACACCTGCAGGTCCGCAAGCTCGTCGGGGAAGACCTCGGCGATGCCGTAGCGTTCCGGCGTCGTGAACATGTCCGACATCTCGTCCAGGTAGAAGACCCGGATCGAGACCTCCTCGAAGTGCCGGCGGTTCTCCAGAAGAGTGCGAAGCGTGAGCCGCGCCTCCTCCTCCGTCTCGGTCGGGAACCCCACCATGACGTAGAGCGTCACCGAGATCCCGGCGTCGTGCACCCGGCGGATCACATCCATGCCGGGCCCGGGCTCCGATCCCTTGCACATGAGATCCAGCACCCGAGCGCTGGCCGACTCGTAGCCGAAGGCGAGACGCTTGCACCCCGCCTCGGCCAGCTTCTCGCAGGTGTCCACCGTGAAGACCGCGGGCTCGAGCTTCGCGTCGCACCACCAGTCGATGTCGAGCCCCGCCTCCAGCAGCGCCGCGGGAAGCTTGCGCACCATGTTCGGCGGCAGGTCCTCGATCGGGAAGTAGAAGTACCTCGAGCCCCATCGCTCCTGCAGGCGGCGAATGTCCGCCACCACGCGCTCGATCGACCGGCCCCTATAACCGGGGCCGATGACCTTGTACAGCGTGCAGAAGACGCACTTGCCCCAGTAGCAGCCGCGCGTGATCGCCAGCGGGATGACGAAGTCCGGCGAGAGGTACAGCTCGTGGGGAAGCCCCTCGAAGCTCGGCGTCGGCAGCGCGTCGATGGGCAGCGGCTCGATCTCCTCGGTGCGCCGCACCGTGCCGGTCTCGTCGCGGAAGAGGATGTTGGGAATCCGGGCGAGATCGGCGGCGCGGCTTCCCCCCTCCGCCGCGTGACAGATCTCCGCCAGCGCGCGTTCGCCCTCCAGGCGCACCAGCGTGTCGATGGTGTCGAACAGGTCCGGGCGATGGACGAGCTTCGGACCTACGTAGGCGACGAGGCCGCCGCCCATCGTGATGTGCGTCTCCCTCTTCCACGCCTTGATCATCGAGGCCAGCGCCACCGAGGGAATCACCTGGCTCGTGAACGTGAGGGAGATGCCGACGACGTCCGGGTCGAGCGCGCGGATGCGGGGCAGCGTCACCTCGCGGAAGAAGTCGAGGAACGGGTTCTCGCGCTCGTCCCGCGCTCCGGCCAGGATGTCATCGGTCGACTGGACGGAGTGGCGCATGGAGAAACCGTGAGCGGAGAGGTCGGTAGGGTGGCGCGCGGCGGAGATCATGGCAAGCGCCTGCTCGATCACCCGCCCGGCCCGAAGGTACCTCTCGCGGTCGTAGAAGCCCTCGGGCGAACGGAGCGTGCCCTTCGCCATCTCGACGTTGTCGATCACCCACTCCCCGGCGGCCAGCACCTGCGTGAGCCGCCGGTAGTCCACCATGTCGGTGTACCGCAGCGCCTCCTGCCGCTCGAGTCGAGCGAGCCGTCCGGAGGCCTTCAGTGAATCGAACGCCCGCTGCAGGCGGTCGCGGCTCAGGAACCACTCGTAGGCCTCGACGCTCGCATCCATCACGTGCACGTCGTCGAAGCCCTGCTCCTCCAGGTACGCCCGCAGGGAGGGCACGGCGAGGAACGGCTGCGTGAAGTGGCCCTGCGGCGGGAAGATCAGCAGGATCCTCATCCACCCTCCTCCGGTTCGCGGATGACGACGCGCCGGTCGGCATCGACGTCCCCGAGCTCCGAGACGGCGCCGCCGGTCCAGCGCACGCGGACGCGGTCGACACGATCCACCGGTCCGAGTCCGAAGTGCACCACGGGATCGTTCGACGAGTAGATGCCCTGGTTGGGGATTTTCCACGAGGTCCGCGTCCGCCCGCCGGCCTCGACCTCCACCCGCGCTCCGTACGCATCGCGCGGGCTGCGCGTCCCCTGCAGCTCGACGGCGAGCCACCGCCCGCGGCGCTCGCTCCGGTTCTCCAGGACCTGCGGCGGACGATCCATGTCGATGACGATGAGATCCACGTCGCCGTCCGCGTCGGGGTCCCCGAACACCGTGGCACGGCTGGATTCCACGATTGCCAGCGGCGAGCCCGCCGGCGCTTCCCAGAGGGCGAACGCCGGTGCGCCGCTCTTCGCCCCGTCGCGCAGGAACAGGTGGTTCGCCATCCTCCACGGGCTCATGCCGATCTGCTCGCACTGCGGGATCACGTGGCCGTTGGCGACGAACAGATCCAGGTCGCCGTCCAGCTCCGCGTCGAAGAAGCCGCATCCCCAGCCCAGGCGGTTCAAGTTGGGCGCGTTCAGCCCCGCTGCATCCGCGGCCTCCGTGAAGAATCCGCGCCCGTCGTTGAGCCGGAGGTTGTTCGGCTCGAAGTCGAAGTTCGTCACGAACGCGTCCAGGTCCCCGTCGTCGTCGACGTCCGCGACCGCGAGCCCCATGCTGGAGAGCACCTTGCCGTCCGCGCCGCGCGCGAAGCCGCGCGCTTCGCCCTCCTCGACGAAGAACCCGTCCCCGCGGTTCACGAAGAGCTGGCTCGGCTGCTTGTCGTTGGTGACGAGCAGGTCCTGCCAACCGTCGCCGTCCACGTCGCAGAAGACCGCCGAGTACGAGCACAGCGCCTTCTCCAGCGCGAAACCGCGCTCCGCGGTGGCCTCGGTGAAGAAGCCTCCGCCGTCGTTCAGGTAGAAGACGTCGGGCGCGCCGGGGTTGATGCCGGGGTTCTCGCCCTCGGGCCCATAGCCGACCTGGACGCCGTCGAACGTGGGGATGCGGCCTCCGTCCGGCGGGTTCTCGGGATCGAACTCGACGTAGCACGGCACGTAGAGGTCGAGGTCGCCGTCCCGGTCGACGTCACCGAACGCGGCGCCGGTGCTCCAGCCGGGGTGGCCGAGGCCGCGCTCGGTGGTGGCGTCGCGGAACGTCCCGTCACCCTCATTCAGCCAGAGCCGGTCGGGTCCGAGGTTCGCCACGTACAGGTCGGGATCGCCGTCGCTCTCGACGTCCGCCACGGCGACGCCGTTCCCCCAATCGCCCTCGGCACAGCCGGCCTCCTCGGTCACGTCGGTGAAGCGCCACACGCCGTCGTTGCGGTAGAGGCGATCGCTCGCGTCCGGGAGAAAGCGGAGGCGCGTGCGACCCTCCAGGTACTCCAGGCCGTTCCCGTTCACGACGTAGAGATCGAGGTCGCCGTCGAGGTCGTAGTCGAGCCAGGCCGCGCCCGTACCGTTGCTCTCGGGAATGAACCATCGGGGATCCGCGCCGCAACGGTTCACGACCGTGATGCCAGCGTCCGCCGAACGGTCGGCGAAGTCGACCGCCAAGGCTGGCGCCGCCGCGGACGCGCCGGCGACGATCAGCGGACACACGATGGGAAGCAGGGCGCGCACTGCAGCTGTCTCCTGTCGGGCGCGAATCCTAACGGCGAAAGGTCGAGCCCGCAAGACGTACAGGCGACGGTGCGGTGCGGCGGGTAAAGACGCGGAGCCCGGGTGCGTGACCCGGGCTCCGGTGCGATCGAGCAGCAGCGAACGGATCAGTCCGCGTACTGAGCCTTCACTCTCCCCCAGGGAGTTCCCTCCACTGAGACGGTGCAGCCGCCGGCCAGGATCTGCCCGCGGATCTCGCCGCCGGGATACAACGAGGTGTGGATGTTCACGTAGAGGAGTCCGCCGGTCAGATAGCCGAGCTGAGTGGCGTTCAACGGACCGAAGACGCCGACTTTCGGACTCCCGAGAGCGAACGGAAAGATGATTCCCGCGTTCACACCCGGAGCCGCCGGGCCGTGGATGTGCGCCGCGGTCTCCGGTGCGAGGAGCCCGCCGAAGGTCACGTTGTAGCTCAGCGTGTTGTCCGGGTTCAGGACGAAGCAGCCGAGCCCTGTCCCGAGACTCGGTCTCGGCGGAACTTCCTGCGTGCCATCGATGATGGCATTGTAGTTCTGGGCCGCGGCGGGTACCGCGATCAGCAGGGCGCAAGCAAGCACGACGGGGAGCGGTAGCGTGCGTCGCATAGACAACCTCCGTAGAAGGGTGCGCAGCTGAATGCGCGGAAGACTTCGGAGAGAGAGGGGCTCCCTTCGCGCGCGGGCATCGTAGCGCGTGAGGGGCGGCGAGTTCCAGTGCGTCGTGCCGTTCCGGGGACGCTCGACCGTGATTCCGGCAACGCACGGTCCGCTTTCCGCCGGGCGGCGGTCACGGCCCGGCCGGCGGCCTGCCGGTGATGAGCCTCGCCCCGCGGCGAAACGTGACGTACGACCACGCCCACTGGATCAGAACGAGGAGCCGGTTGCGAAAGCCGATCAGGAAGTACAGGTGGATGACCAGCCAGGCGAGCCACGCGGGCGCGCCCCAGAGCCGTCCTCCCCCGCGCAGCCGCCCCACCGCGGCGTGGCGCCCGATCGTCGCGAACTCGCCCTTGTCGAGCCAGTGGAACGGCACGAGCGGCCGGCCGCGAAACGCGCGAAGCACGTTGCGCGCGGCGTGCCGCCCTTCCTGGATCGCCGCGGGGCACGTTCCCGGGACGGGTGTGCCGTCCTGCTCCCGCGCGGCGAGGTCCCCGACGACGAACACGTCCGATCGGCCGGGAACGGTCAGCTCCGGCGTGACCAGGACGCGGCCGGCCCGGTCGAGCGGCACCCCGAGCGTCCGCGCGAGCGGCGACGCTTGCACGCCCGCCGCCCAGACCACCGTACGCGCGGCGATGCGCTCGCCCTGCGCGATGACCCCCTGCTCGTCGATCGCGGTGACCAGAGCGCCGGTGCGTACTTCCGCTCCGAGAGCTTCGAGCTGCCGGCGCGCACGCGCCGACAGATCCGGCGGATAGAGCGGCAGCACGCGGTCCTGGCCCTCGAGCAGCACGACCCGCGCCTCGTTCGGGTCGATGTTGCGGAACTCCCGCACCATGGCGTGGTGCGCGATCTCGCAGAACGCCCCGGCCATCTCCACTCCGGTCGGTCCGGCGCCGACGAGGACGAACGTCATCCAGGCGGCGCGTGCCGCAGGGTCGCTCTCGCGCTCGGCCCGCTCGTAGGCCAGGAACACGCGCCCGCGGATCTCGAGCGCGTCCTCGATGCTCTTGAGTCCCGGCGCGACGGAGCGCCAGTCCTCGTGGCCGAAGTACGAGTGCGTCGCGCCCGTGGCGACGATCACCCAGTCGTAGGGGACTTCGGCGTCGGAGAGCAGGACGCGCTTCCTCTCCACGTCCACCGCGACCGCCTCGCCCAGGACGACGGAGACGTCGCCGCCGCGCAGGATGGAGCGGATCGGCGCAGCGATGTCCGCGGGGTTGAGCCCGGCGGTCGCCACTTGATAGAGCAGCGGCTGGAACAGGTGATGGTTCCTGCGGTCGATCACGGTGATTCGCACGGGTGCCTTGCGGAGGATCTTCGCGGCGTAGAGGCCGGCGAAGCCCGCACCGACGATCACGACGTGGGGTCTCGCGTCCATGCCGGAGAACATCGCGGATGCGGACCCCGTCGAGCAAGGGGGCTCCGGGAGGCTTCAATCGGGAAGCTCGCGATGCCGCCTCTCCAGGCAGCCCCGGAGGAGGGAATCATGCGCCGGATGGTACGTTGCGAAGACCGGCGCCTTCCTGAGAGCCGGTGGCGGGAACTAGGCCGAACCCTTAGGATGCCCGGACAACCGCGGAGACGGGAGTCCCGGCATGAAGCTCTTGATGATCGTGGGTCTGATCCTCGTCGCCATCGGGCTCGCCGGTCTCCTCTGGGGCGGATTCAGCTACACGAAGAGCCGGGAGACCGCGGACCTGGGTCTCTTCGAGTTCAGCGTGGAGGAGAAGGAACACCTGGCCATCCACCCCGCGGTGGGGGCCGTGGTGCTCGTGGCGGGCGCGGTCATCGTGTTCGCCGCGTTACGGCGCAGGTAGACCTCGGCGGATACCGCCAAGGCCCTCTCTTGACGCACGGTGCTCTCCGTGGGTAGCGTGGATGACCTCGGCGAGCGGCGAGGGAGGACCCCACCGTGGTGTCGTGGGTCCTCCGTCGAAACGCCAGAGGTGCCATCATGAAGCCTCGCGGGATGTGGGTTCCGCTTCTCCTCGCAACCGCTACCCCCTTCTTCGACGCGCATGCCGCCTGGCCACCATGCGGAGTCGCGCTCTCCACCGACGTGTTCGGACAGGATCGGCTCGCGATGACCTCCGACGGGTCGGGCGGCGCGATCGTAGCCTGGAGAGACACCCGCGGTGGCATCGGGCGCGACATCTTCGCGCGGCGTGTCGATGCCTCGGGCACTCCACTCTGGGATCCGAGCGGAGTGATCATTTGCACCGCGGCGGATAGTCAGGACAGCCTCGACATCGTTGCGGACGGAGTGGGCGGGGCCATCCTGACCTGGCAGGATTTTCGCAGCGGGACAAACTGGGACATTTACGTGCAACGCATCGACGCAGAGGGGAACACGCTCTGGACAGCAGATGGAGTCCCTCTATGCACCGCGGTGAACGATCAGGAAACGCCGGTGCTGGTTTCCGACTACGCGGGCGGCGCGATCGTCGCGTGGCGCGACAACCGCGCAGGCCAAGACATCTACGTTCGGCGCGTCAACTCGTCAGGGGCTCCGCTCTGGGCGGACAACGGCGTGGCGCTGTGTGTCGCGACCAACGCTCAGGCGTTGCCCCGGATCGTCTCGGACGGAACCGGCGGCGCGATTGTAACTTGGCGGGATCCCCGCAATGGGACTACGAATTTCGACGTTTACGCTCGGCGCATCACCGCATCGGGGACTCCCCTGTGGACCACGGACGGTGTCGCGGTCTGTTCCGCGGCGGGAAATCAGCTCGATCCGGTCATTGCATCGGACGAGGCTGGCGGTGCCGTCATCGCGTGGATGGACCTCCGCAACGTGAGCCAGGGAAACCAGGACCTCTACGCACAGAGGATCGATGTCTCGGGGCAAACCGTTTGGCCCGCTAACGGGATTATCGTCTCCTCTGCGTCGGGCGCGCAAGTAGAGCAGGTGATCGTTTCCGACCGTGCGGGCGGTGCCGTTCTTGCGTGGCTGGACACCCGAACCGGAGACGCCGACATGTACGCACAGCGAGTCGATGCGTCCGGCACTCAGCTCTGGACACCGGACGGCATCGGCGTTTGTACCGCCCTCGGAACTCAGGCTCGGCAAGTGATCGCCTCCGACCTCGCCGGAGGGGCGATCATCGCGTGGGAGGACTGGCGGAACGGCGACCTGGACGTGTATGCCCAGCGCGTGAATGCCTCCGGAAACGCGCATTGGACTCCCGATGGCTTCCCCGTCTGCGTCGACGCACCGCGTTTTCAATCCAACCCCGATCCGGTGATCGCTTCGGACGGCGCCGGCGGGGCGATCGTCGCGTGGTCCGATGACCGAGCCGTCGACGGGAATCTCGACGTCTATGCGCGGCGCGTCCAGTCCCCGCCCGCCGTGTCGGCACCTCTCTCCGGGGTGGCGACCGCGTCGCTCGTTGTGCTTCCGCACCACCCCAATCCTGTCCGAGGCATTGCCTCCCTCGAGCTGGCCCTGCCGTCGGCCTCGGCGGTGACGATCGGGCTGTTCGATGTCGCTGGGAGGAAGCTGGCCGTGCGCTCCCTGGGAGTGCTGGCGAGCGGCTGGCAGCGCGTGACGCTCGACGCGTCGGACGCTCTAGGAGCACCGTTGCCCGCGGGGATCTACTTCTACCAAATCGAGGCGGCGGGGCACACGCTCACGCGCAAGATGGCGGTGCTCCGGTAGCGCCGCCGGCCCCGACCTACCGCTCGATCTTCAGCACCGACAGGAAGGCCTCCTGCGGGATGGTCACCGTGCCCACCTGCTTCATCCGCTTCTTGCCCTCCTTCTGCTTCTCCAGAAGCTTGCGCTTCCGGGTGATGTCGCCGCCGTAGCATTTCGCGATCACGTTCTTGCGCAGCGCCGACACCGTCTCCCGCGCGATCACCCGGCTGCCGACCGCGGCCTGGATGGCCACCTGGAACTGCTGGCGCGGGATCACTTCCTTGAGCTTCAGGCAGAGGTCCCGGCCCCACTCGTACGCCTTCTCCTCGTGCACGATGATGGAGAGCGCGTCCACGGGGTCGCCGTTCAGCAGGATGTCGAGCTTGACCATGTCCGCCTCACGGAACCCGGCGTAGTCGTAGTCGAAGCTGGCGTACCCCTTGGAAACGGACTTCAGCTTGTCGTAGAAGTCGAAGATGATCTCCGCGAGCGGGAACTCCCAGTGCATGACGAGGCGCGTCGGATCCAGGTACTCCATGCCGGTCTGGATGCCACGCCGTTCCCGCGCGATCTTCATGATGTTGCCGATGTAGTCCGCCGGCAGCACGATCTCCGCCTTGATGATCGGCTCCTCGATGTGCGCGATGTCCGCGGGCTTCGGCAGGTCCGCCGGGCTGTCGATCTCCTTCACCTCTCCGTTCAGCATGTGCACCATGTACGGCACCGTCGGCACGGTGGCGATGAGTCCCAAGTCGAACTCGCGCTCGAGCCGCTCCTGCACGATCTCGCGGTGCAGCAGTCCGAGGAACCCGCACCGGAACCCGAAGCCGAGCGCCGTCGACGTCTCCGGCTCGTAATGCAGCGAAGCGTCGTTCAGCTTGAGCTTGTCCAGGGCGTCGCGCAGGTCCGTATAGTTCTCCGTGTCCATGGGGTAGAAGCCGGAGAAGACCATGGGCTTCGCCTCGACGTAGCGCGCGAGCGGCGCCCGCGCCGGCCGATCCCGATCCGTGATTGTATCGCCCACCTTCGCGTCGGCGATGTTCTTCACGCCGGCGATCACGTAACCCACTTCGCCCGCGCGGAGCTCCGCGGCCTTGATCATGCGCAGCCGGAGGAAGCCGACCTCGTCCACCAGGTACTCGCTGCCGTTGGAGAAGAAACGGATGGTCATGCCCGCCCGGAGCACGCCCTCCCGCACGCGTACGTAGGCGATGGCCCCGCGGTACTGGTCGAAGGCGGAATCGAAGATGAGGGCGCGCAGCGGTTCGTCGGCGCTCCCTGTGGGCGGCGGGATCCGCCGGATCATCTCGTCCAGCACCCGCTCGACGCCAAGGCCGCTCTTCGCCGAGATGCGCAGGATCTGCTCCGGCTCGCCGCCGATGAGGTCATGGATCTGGTGCGCCACGCGGTCCGGATCCGCGCCGGGAAGATCGATCTTGTTCAGCACCGGGATGATCTCCAGATCTCCGGCGAGCGCCAGATGCAGGTTCGAGATGGTCTGCGCCTCGACCCCTTGGCTGGCGTCGACGACCAGCAACGCGCCCTCGCACGCCGCGAGACTCCGCGACACCTCGTACGAGAAGTCCACGTGCCCGGGCGTGTCGATCAGGTTCAGCACGTAGTCGGTTCCGCCCGCGGCCCGATAGTCCATGCGGATGGCGTGCGCCTTGATGGTGATGCCGCGCTCCTTCTCCAGGTCCATGCTATCCAGGACCTGGTTCTGCGCCTGCTCCGGGCTGAGCGTGCCGGTGAGCGAGAGAAGGCGGTCGGCCAGGGTGGACTTCCCGTGGTCGATGTGCGCGATGATGCAGAAATTGCGGATCCGTGCTGCGTCGGTCATGGGGTCTGCGTGGGCGTTGCGGCCTCCGCAGCTCCGAACGCGCCGGCCGATGCGTCGGCTTCCAGCGCGTAGACTTCCGAGTAGTCCTTCGCCAGCCACTTGCCCAGCCGCGTGATGCGCGGGCGGCCGAGTACCAGCTCGAGCAGGCCCTTGGCCCAGGAGTCGGTCATCTCGCGAACGAAGCGCGGCGCGCGTTCCGGATCGGTCGACCAGTACAGGACGAACGCGCGGCCCACCACCCGAGTCGGATCCAGCTCGTTCCAGTAGCGGCTGTCCTGGCTGTTGTTGCGGTTGTCGCCCATCATGAAGAGACTGCCGTCGGGAAGCCTGCGCGGCCCGTAGTCCTTGCGCACCGGCCCGCCCACCTGCTTCAGCACCTTGTATGGCTCGTTGATGGAGTGGCCGTCGATCGCGACCACGTTGTCGTCGATCTCGATCGTCTCCCCGCCCGTGGCGATGCAACGCTTGATGTAGTCGCGGTTCGTGCGCGGATCCTTGAAGACGATGATGTCGCCGCGCGCGGGATCCCGGAATCCGGGGAGGCGCCAGTCGGTGAAGGGGACCTTCGCCCCGTAGGTGATCTTGTCGACCAGCAGGAAGTCGCCGATCAGCAGCGTGTCCTCCATGGAGCCCGAGGGGATCCGGAAGGCCTGCACGAAGAACGTGCGGATGAACAGCGCAATGGCCAGCGCATAGACCGCGGTCTTGAGTGTCTCGAGGACTCCGCCCTGCTTCGGCTTGCTCTTGCTCGACTTTGCCATGCTCTCCTCAGAAACGGTATCCCACGTGCGCGGCCGAGGGGCCGACCTCGGCGAAGAGCCCGCGGCCTTCCTCGAGCTCCCGGTCGAAGTCGCCCAGGTGCGCGTCGATGTACGCATCCAGCGCGCCGTAGAACGACCCGATGATCGCCCAGAAGAGGAGGTCCCGGCGCGTGTCGAAGTGCTCCTCGGCGAGCGCCTCGGCGTGGGCCACCTCCGCGGACGAGCCGCCGGCGGCCTCCAGGCGATCCACTTCCTGCTGCCACTCCCTGCCGCGCTGGGTCTGCACCACGACGCGCGTCCAGATGTAGGTCTGGAACCCGAACAGCACCGCGGCCTTGACCTTCCGTCCGTTCGCCACCTGCCCCCACGCGGGGAACACCGCGCTCTGCACCGCCCGGGTGAACGCGAACGGCACCGGGTCCGGCTTCTCGGGGTCCTCGGCGGCCTGAGCCTCGGTGCTGTCGGGCGGCACCGCCGTGGTATCCGCCCCCGCACCGTCGACCGGCGCCCCGATGCCGGCGGCGGCCGTATCCGCCGGCGCGGAGTCCACCGCGAGCGGCTGCACCGGGTCCGGCGCCTGGCCGGGGGCCGCCTCGTCCGCCGACGCCCCTCCCGCGACCGCCATCCAGAACACGAGTCCGGCCACCCCGTTCCGCGAATGGCGGGAATGTGTGGGAATCGAACCCACCTCGGATGGTTTCAGCACCCGACGGAAGGATTTGAAGTCCTCGAGGTTCACCAGAACCTTCCCATTCCCGGGGGTCGTCACGTTCATCGGGGTCGTCACGTTCATCCGATCACGGCGATGCAATCGATCTCCACCAGCGCGTTCAGCGGAAGCTGCTTCACCGCGACCGTGGCGCGCGCAGGCGGCGCCGCCGGGAAGTGCTTCGCGTAGACCTCGTTCATCGCCGGGAAGTCGGCCATGTCCGTCAGGAACACCGTGGTCTTCACGACCCGGTCCAACGAGCTTCCCGCCGCCTCCAGAACCGCGCCGAGATTGGCCATCACCTGCGCGGTCTGCGCCCCGACATCGGCGCCGCGGAGCTCCTTCGTCCCCGGGATCAGCGCCACCTGGCCGGAGGCGAAGACGAAGCCCCCCGCGCGGATGGCCTGGTGGTAGGGACCGATCGCCCCGGGGGCGCGGTCGGTGGACACGACGGTGCGATCCATCTCGGCGGCTCGCGCTCCCTACTCTACGGTGACCGACTTGGCCAGGTTTCTGGGCTGATCGACGTCGCAGCCACGGAGCACGGCGATGTGATAGGCGAGCAGCTGGAGTGGGATGACGGAGAGGATCGGCATCAGCTGCGGGAGCGTCTTGGGGATGTGGATGAAGTGATCGACCTTCTCGATGATCTCCTCATCCCCCTCGGTGGCGATGGCGATCACGCGCCCGCTCCGCGCACGGACCTCCTCGATGTTGCCCAGCACCTTCTCGTAGGCGCGGTCCTTCGGAGCGATGAACACGACGGGCATGTTCTTGTCGATGAGCGCGATCGGCCCGTGCTTCATCTCCGCCGCGGGATAGCCCTCGGCGTGGATGTAGCTGATCTCCTTGAGCTTGAGCGCGCCTTCCAGTGCCACCGGGAAGTTGTAGCCGCGTCCCAGGTACAGGAAGTTGTCGTGGTCCTTGTAGATCTCCGCGAGCCGCCGGATCTCCGCGTCCTTCTGCAGGATCTCGTTGATCCGCCCGGGCAGCTTCTTCATCTCCTCGATGAACTCGGCGCCGGCGTCTCGGTTCATCTCGCGGAGCCGCGCGAAGGTCAGGGTCATCAGAGCCAGCACGGTGACCTGTCCCGTGAACGCCTTCGTGCTGGCCACGCCGATCTCCGGGCCCACGTGGATGTAGCAGCCACCGTCCGACTCCCGCGCGATCGTCGACCCCACCACGTTGCAGATCCCCAGCGCGCGCGCGCCCTTCATCTTCGCCTCGCGCATCGCCCAGAGCGTGTCCATGGTCTCGCCGGACTGGCTGATGGCGATGGCCAGCGTGTTCGGCGTCACGATCGGGTTGCGGTAGCGGAACTCCGAGGCGTACTCCACCTCCACCGGGATCCGAGCCAGCTCCTCCAGCATGTACTCGCCGATGATCCCCGCGTGCCAGGACGTCCCGCAGGCGGTGATGATGATGCGCTCCACCGCGCGCAGCTCCTTCTCGGTCATCTCCAGGCCGCCGAGGTGGGCGCTCATAGTGGACTCGTCGAAGCGGCCGCGCATCGCGTTGCAGACCGTGTCCGGCTGCTCGAAGATCTCCTTGAGCATGAAGTGGTCGTAACCGCCGCGCTCGATGTCGGCCAAGTCCCAGTCCACGCGCTCGATCGTCTTCGTCACCGAGACGTTGTCCAGGCTGGTGGTGTGGAAGCGGTCCCGCTCCAGGACGGCCATCTCGTGGTCGTCCAGGTAGATCACGTGTCGCGTGTGATGCAGGATGGCGGCGACGTCGGAGGCGACGAAGTTCTCGTTCTCGCCGATGCCCAGCACCAGCGGGCTCCCGTTCCGCGCCGCGACGATCTTGTCGGGCTCGTCCGAGGAAATCACCGCGATCCCGTAGGTCCCCTCCACTCGCTTCAGAGCCCTGCGCACCGCCTCCTCGAGGTCACCCTCGTAGAAGTGTCCGATGAGCTGGGCGAGCACCTCGGTGTCCGTCTCGGTGCGGAGCTCGACGCCGGCTTCCTCGAGCTGATGCTTGATGATGCGGTAGTTCTCGATGATGCCGTTGTGGACGAGGGCGATCTTCCCCTCGGCATCGGAGTGCGGGTGCGCGTTCACGGTGTTGGGCGCGCCGTGCGTCGCCCAGCGGGTGTGCGCGATGCCCACCTCGCCGTTCCCGTTCAACTTGCCGTTCGAGGCGATGAGCTTCTCGAGCGCAGTGATCTTCCCGGCGGTCTTTTGAGTGTAGACCTTGCCGTGCTCGACGATGCTGACCCCGGCGGAATCGTACCCGCGGTACTCGAGGCGCTTCAGTCCCTCGATCAGGATCGGGAGGATCGGTTCGGTCCCGATGTACCCGACGATTCCGCACATGATGCTATCCCTTCCCGCCCGCGGCTTCCGCGAAGCGCCCGACGAGGGCGCGCGTCTTTCGCACGAGCTCGTCGGCCGTCTCGGCGTCCTCGGCTTCGGCCAGGAGTCGGAGGATGGGCTCGGTGTTCGAGCGGCGCAGGTGCACCCAGCCTCCCCGGGTCGACAGCTTGAGCCCGTCGGTCCGATCGACCGTGGCTCCCGGGAAGCCGTTCTCCAGCTCCCCCAGGATGTGATCGACCGGAAGACCCTCCACCTCGATCTTCTCCTTGCGCATCACCGTGCGGGGAATCCGGGCGGCAAGGTCCGAGACGCGAGCCTTGCCCTGGGCCAGCGCGCTGAGCCACAGGGCCATCCCCAAGATACCGTCCCGGCCCGGGTTCACCGAGGGAACGATGATCCCGCCGTTCCCCTCTCCGCCGATCTTCGCCCCCACGGCGAGCATGCGCTCGGTCACGTTCACCTCGCCGACCGCCGTGCGGTGCACCTTCGCCCCGTACCGGGCGGCCACCGCCTCGATGGCCATGGTGGTCGAGACGTTCACGACGACGTCGCCTCCGACCCTGGGGAGGACGGAGTCTACCACCGCGGCGAGGGTCACCTCCTCGCCGATCGGGCGGCCCTGCTCGTCCACCACGGCCACCCGGTCCGCGTCGGGGTCCAGGGCGAACCCGATGTCGGCCCCTGCCGCCGGCACCGCCCGGGCGAGCTCCCCGAGGTTCTCCGGGACGGGCTCGGGATTCCGCGGGAACCGGCCGGTAGGGCCGTCGTGGAGCCAGGAGACCTTCACTTCCAGCCGTTCGAGCAGGATCCGGGCGGTCGGCCCACCGGCACCGCTCACGCAGTCGACGACGGCGGAGAGCCCTCGCGAGCGGATCGCGGCAGCGTCCACCAGGGGCGAAGCCAGGATCTCGTCGACGTGCATCGCCGGGAAGTCGTGGCGGCGGGAGCGGCGGCCGACCTCGAACGCCGGCACGAAGCGGGGGCGTCCGGCGTCGATCCGAGCCTTCAGCGCCGTGCCCTCGCGTTCGGTGAGGAAGATCCCCCGTGACGAGATGAACTTGAGCGCGTTCCACTCCGCGGGATTGTGCGACGCGGAGATCTGGACGCCTCCGGAAGCGCCGAGCTTTCGCACCGCGAGGCCGACTGTGGGCGTCGGCACGATCCCGATGTCCACGACGTCCCGGCCGATGCCGAGCAACCCGGCGACGACCGCACCCCGGGCCATCTCCCCGGAGACCCGCGAGTCCCTCCCGACGACCACGGCGCCGGTGCCGAGGAAGGCCCCGAAGTGGCCGGCCAGCTCGGTGAAGACGAGCGGATCGAGACCCTTGCCGATGATCCCGCGCGCCCCGGAAACCGAGAAGATGAGGCCCTGCATGGAACCTCCTGCCACGAGGATCGGGCATCGGCCGTTCGCGGAGGGTCTTCCGAACGGAGGGTCGACGGTCTGGAGCTGGTGAGCGGAATCGAACCGCTGACCTACGCATTACGAGTGCGTTGCTCTACCGACTGAGCTACACCAGCTCGCTCGACGACCGCGGGACCGACCCAGGATGGTGAGCCGGCCCAGAGTCGAACTGGGGACACCAGGATTTTCAGTCCTGTGCTCTACCAACTGAGCTACCGGCTCATCCTGCCACCCGGATTTTCCCTGAGCGGAGGACGGTGGAGAGTAGGCGACGGGATCGGCAGTGTCAATGCCGGGCCGGCCGCGACGCCACGTGAGACTTCGCTTCGCGGCGTAGGTGCCGCGCCGAAGGCCAGGCTAGCGCCCGTACCCCTTCGGGTGCTCGAGGTGCCACCGCCATGCGCTGGCGATGATCTCCCGCAAGTCGCCGCGCGTCGGGTTCCAGCGCAGCTTCTCCTTCGCGCGCGCGGACGAGGCGATGAGTGAAGGCGGATCGCCGGGCCGGCGCGGCGCCACGACCGTGCGGATCGGACGCCCGGCCACCCTCTCCGCCGCGGCGATGACTTCCTTCACCGAGAAGCCTTCGCCGTTCCCGAGGTTGAAGATGCCCTGCGTGCCACGGGACAGGGCGTCCATTGCCAGGAGATGCGCGTCAGCCAGATCCAGGATGTGGATGAAGTCGCGGATGCAGGTGCCGTCGCGCGTGGGGTAGTCGTCCCCGAAGATGCGCACCTCGGTTCCGGCCGACGCCGCCGCCAGCACGAGAGGAATCAGATGCGTCTCCGGATCGTGGTGCTCGCCGCGCTGCTCCGACGCGCCGGCGGCGTTGAAGTATCGCAGCGAGATCCACTTCAGGCCGCGCACCCGCGAGTACCAGGCGAGCATCCGCTCGAAGAGCAGCTTCGACTCCCCGTACGGGTTCGTCGGGACGACGGGAAAGTCCTCGGTGATGGGTGAGCCCTCCGGCTCGCCGTAGGTCGCCGCAGTGGACGACAGCACGAACTTGTCCGCACCGAGCGCCATCGCCGCCTCGAGCAGGTGGATCCCCGCCGAGACGTTGTTCTCGAAGTACTTTCCCGGGTCTTGCATGGACTCGCCGACGAGGCTCGAGGCGGCCATGTGCATCACCACGTCGACCTTTCGCCCGCGCAAAGCCGCGACGAGCGCGCCCCGGTCGCGCAGGTCCACCTCTACGACGTCGCAGCCGCGAGGCACCGCCTCCCGGTGGCCCTTGCTGAAGTCGTCGAGGACCGTGGTCTCGTGGCTCTCCTCCACGAGCCTCTCGGCGACGACGCTGCCGATGTAACCGGCTCCTCCCGTCACCAGGACCCGCACGCGGCCTCCTTTTACGAATCGCCTCGTGAATCGCCCGCGCACCTTACGGGGCAGGCGCCCCCCGGGCAACCCCCAGGGGCCGGCCGCTTGACCCCCGGGAGCCGGTTTTGCTAGCATCCTTGCGCTTGCCGACACCGGAGCTACCGGGGGGACGAGGCCCGGAGGGCGGGTCCCACCCAGGTCGGCCGGCACCTTGGATTCGCATCCAGCAGGCAGCGTGCCGGGCACATGGTCTACATCACCAAAGACCGCAGCTTTGCCAAGGATATCGCGGATCGACACGGACTCGAGTCCATGCAGCATTCGGTGGCCCGGATTTACGGGCGTCCCGATGACATGGTCGACTGCGATCCGATGCAAACCTGGTACTACTACAACGAACGTGTCGCTTTCGTTTTCGAGAACGACAAGATCCAGCAAATCCAGGAGCTGAAGACCTACTGACGGAGCGTCCGGGAACGCCCGGAAACGTCAACCAACGCAAGGAAGCCGGACCGAGCGGTATGGGTCCGGCTTCCTTTCTTTTCGCCCCTCATCTTCCGCGCTACGATCGTCGATCATCCAGCAGCCGGCCAGTCGAACCACCCCCGGAGTCGCCGTGCCCGACGTCCGCCCGGGGCCACCGGCCCCGACCAGGCCGAGCCGCCTGGCTCACCTCGCGCCCCTCGCTTACGTCGCCCTGTCCGTCGGGTTCCTGGCCGACGTCGCACTGAGCGGCCGCGCGTACGTGCTGCGCGACCTGGTCACCTTCTTCCATCCCTGGCAGAGCGCGGTGCGCGACGCCGTCGCGGGAGGGCATCTCCCGCTCTGGAACCACGACTCCTTCTGCGGCATGCCGCTCCTCGCCAACCTCCAGTCCGGGTTCTTCTATCCGCCGAACTGGCTCTACTGGTTCCTCTCGTTCGACATGGCACTCACCGCGGGAATGCTGCTGCACCTGACCGTCGCCGCGATCGCCATGCGCGCCTTCCTGCTGCGCGTCGGTCTCGCGCCGATGGCCTCTTTCGTGGGCGGCGCGCTGTTCGCGTACGGCACCTGGACCTTCGCGCACCTCGAGTTCCCCATGCAGCTCGGCGCCGCGGTCTGGCTGCCGCTCGCGTGGACGGGAATCTGGATGGCCATGCGCGAGGCCGAATCGCTCGGGGTCGTCCTCGCGGGCGGGGCGCTGACGCTCTCGCTGCTCTCCGGGTACCCGCAGATCACGTTCCTCGGATGCATCTCCGCATCGCTGCTCGCGGCAATGCTCGTTCCCGGCACTGTCCGCGCGAAGGGTCGCGCGCGCGCCGGCGTGCTCGCCTGGCCGGCGTCGGTCCTGCTCGCGCTGGCGCTCGCCGCCGTGCAGCTCCTGCCCGCGGCGGACATGGCCGAGCTCTCCACCAAGGCCGCGGCCTATCCGGCGGACGTGGCCATGAGCCGCTCGCTCCCCTGGATGGGGATCGTCGCCCTGTTCGATCCGTACTTCCACGGCCTGCCGGGCTTCGAGCGCTACTGGGGCGGTGACACCCAGGAGTTCGCGTTCGGCACCTTCTACATCGGAGTCGTCCCGCTCGTGTGGATCGCCGTCGGCGCTTTCCGAACGCTGGTGAGGCCGAAGCGCGTTCGCCGCGTGCGCCGCGAGGACTTCACCATTCCCGACGAGGAGACCGTGGTCCCGCCCGTCGTGACCTGGTTCCTGCTGGCCGGCGCGGTCTTCGCTCTCCTGCTCGCCCTCGGCAAGCACACGCCGCTGTACCCGCTGCTGCATGCCCACGTCCCCGGCTTCGCGCGCATCCGCTGGCCGGCCGCCGCGGGCTTCCTGATCGCCGTGCACCTCGCCGCGCTCGCCGCCGTCGGGTTCCGCGCCATCGTGCGGGACCGGGGGCGAATCCGGCTCGCCGCGCTCGCGACCCTGGCGATCGGCGCCTGGCTGCTCGTCGTGTGGATGCTCGCCAGCGGGCCGCTGGGCCGCCTCGTCGGGTCGATCCAGACCGCGGGCGCCGTTCCCTGGCAAGTCGACGCGCACGCCGCGGCGCGCGGCGAGTGGCTCGGCTCCCTGCTCACCCGCGCCGCCGTCGTGCTCGTGACCGGCGGGATCACCCTCGTGTTCCTGGACATCCGCTCCCGCGTCGGTCTCGCCTGGGTGTTGATGCTCCTCGCCGACCTCTTCCTGACGTCGCGCTGGTTCTCGTTCCCGTCCGCGAGCGGCTTCTACGACGAGGTGCCTGCCGCGGTCGTCGAGCTTCGCGAAGAGCTCGGCGGGCGAAGAGTCTACGTGCCGAACTCCACGTCGCAGCTGGGCAACTTCCTGTACGGCACGCGCAACCTCGACGCATTCCGCTGGGCGAAGCGCGCGCTCCTGTGCAACGCGAACATGCCCGCGGGTCTGAGCGCGGCTCACGGCTGCGATCCCCTCGGCCCGCGCCGGCACGAGGCGTTCGCGCAGGCCTTCGCGGCGCCGGGGACGCCCTGGGAGATCAAGGAGCGGATCTTCGACCTGTGGGACGCAGGCCTGTACCTCGCCGCGCCCGGGGTCGACCCGCTCGCGGTCCCGCGCATCACCGATCCCGACCGGGGGATCGAGACCAGCCGCCACGAGCCGCAGCTCGGCCGCGCCATGCTGCTCGCCGACTGGCGGACGGTCGAGCCCGGTCCGGGAGTGCTCGAGGCGCTCTTCGCTCCGGATCACGATCCGGCGAACACGACCTTGCTGGAAGCCGTCACCGGAGCGGCGCCGCCGCGGGCACCGTCGCCGGCCGTCTCCAAGCGCGGCGAGATCCTCTCGCACGAGCTGGCGCCCAACGCCATCCAGGTCTCGTGGCAGATCGGAGCCGCCGGCGTGCTCCGCGTCCTGGAGAGCTGGGATCCGGGCTGGACCGCGACCGTCAACGGCCAGCCCGCGCCGGTGCTGCGCGCGGACTTCCTGTTCCTGGCCGTGCCGGTCCCGGAGGGTCCATGCGACGTTCGCCTGACCTACCGGCCGGCGAGCCTGCGCACCGGCGCCGCCGTGTCCGCGGCCGGTATCGCCCTGCTCATCGCCTTCGCGGTATTCTCCGTGCCCCGACGAGCACAGAGGAAGGCGTGAGCGCGGCGAACGGCAAAGTTCTTTCGATCAGCATCATCGAGCACGAGGGCGGCGAGCCGCGCGCGCTGAACGAAGTGCGCGTCGTCCAGGGGCGCGGCCTCGAAGGAGACCGCTACTGGGCGAAGTCCGCGACGGCCCCGCTGAAGCCCGATAACCAGGTCACGTTCATCGAGTCGGAGGCGATCGCGGCGTTGGCCCGCGACTACGGCATCGAGATCTCCGGAGCAGAGTCGCGCCGCAACGTCCTGACCGAGGGAGTGGCGCTCAACCACCTGGTGAATCGCCGCTTCCGCGTCGGCGAGTGCGTGTTCCTCGGGCGCGACATGGCCGAGCCCTGCGGCTACCTGGAGAGGAAGACGAAGCCGGGCGTCCGTCAGGGACTGATCCACCGCGGCGGCCTGCGCGCGGAGATCGTCACGGGCGGCGTGATCCGTGCCGGAGATGCGGTCGCGCCTTGGTGATCCGCGTGACGCTCGCGCTCTCCCTGGCCTCCCTTCTCGTCGGATGCGCCGAGCCCAGGCGCCCGCCGAACCTCGTCCTCATCGTGGTGGACGCGCTCCGCGCCGACGCACTAGGTTGCTACGGCAATCCCGACGGAGCGTCGCCGGTGCTCGACGCACTGGCCGTGCGCGGCGTGCAGTTCCAGAGCTGCGTGGCGCAGGCACCGTGGGCGGTGGCGTCCCTCGCCACGATCCTCACTGGCCGCTACCCTTCAGGCCACGGGGCGAACTTCCCGGGACGACCGATCGCGCCGGGAGTGCCGCTGCTGGCCGAGGCGATCGCGCCGAGCGGCCGGGACGCCGGGGCGGTGGCGGGCATCGGTCTGGCGCTCGCCGAGCACGGGCTCGACCGCGGCTTCGCCTGGAGCGATGACTTCGGCGCCGGCGATGACGTCGGCGCCGGCAGGAGCGGGAGCGCCGCCGCGGACTCCGTGGCCCGCGCGGCCGCGGACCGGGTCGACTCTCTCGGGAAGCGTCCGTTCTTCCTGCTGATGGCGTGCTCCGTCGGAGTTCCGGACCCGGATGCGCCGCCAGCCGAGCGCCGCGAGCACTACCGGGAGGGCGTGCGCGCCGCCGACCGCGCCCTCGGACGGCTCCTCCACCGACTGCAACGGGCCGGCAGGCTCGACGACACGATCTTCCTGGTCACGGCGAGTCGCGGTGAGGCGCTCGGCGGGTACGCCCAGTTGCCGAGCTCGCGCAACCCGCACGCCGAAGTGCTGGAGGTGCCGCTCCTCGTCGGTGCGCCCGGCCGCGTCGCGCGGGAGCTTCGCACCGATCCGGCGATGCTGGTGGACGTCTTGCCCACGGTGCTGCAGCTCCTCGGCCAGGCTCCGACGCGGACCGCGGGGCGCGGGCTTCTCGGGCCGAACCGCTCCGAGCGGCCACTCTACGCGGAGGTCGTCGCGCCCCACGCCAACGAGCGCTGCGTCGCGCTGGGCGGATGGAAGGCCGTGCACGATCGGCTGACCGGTGATTGGCGGCTCTACGACCTGACCGCCGATCCGGGGGAGACGCTGGACCTGGCCGCGTCCCGGCCGGACGTGCTGGAGAGGCTGCGTGAGGCGATGCCGGAGCCGGGGACCTTCGACGTCTCCGCGGACGAATCGAGCGCCTGGCTGCGAGCGGAGGAGAAGTCGCGCCTTCAAAGGTTGAGCTACCCGGAGTAGCACCACCCGAGGGACGCCTCGAGGATCGGTCGAGTTGCTCCGCGTCCGTACGCACCGTATGCTGGACGCAATGTCCGCCACGACCCTTGCCGAGCTCCAGATCATCGTCGCGCACAGCGCGGGGACCTGCTTCGGCGTCGAGGACGCGATCGAGCTGGCCGAGGACAAGAAGCAGCCGATCCTCGGCCCGATCGTGCACAATCCCATCGTCGTGGAAAGCCTGGCGCAGCAGGGCATCCCCATCCTGGAGCGCTACTCCGACCTCGAGAGCCTGGAGCGGCTCGGCGTCCGCGAAGTCGTGATCACCGCGCACGGCTATCCGAAGGAGCTCAAGGCGGACCTCGACCGGCGCGGCATCACGTTCCACGACGCGACCTGCCCCGTCCTGCTCAAGTGGGTGTACGGCAAGATCCGCACGTTCGAGGCCGACGGCTACCGCGTCATCCTCGTCGGCAACCCGGACCACGCCGAGATCATCGCCTCCCGCTCGTACGGGCGCGACATCCATGTCGTCTACTCGAGCGAAGAGGTCGCTTCTCTGCCGGACGATCTCGGCGAAAAGACCGTGGCCATCTGCCAGACCACGATCACCCGCGAGAAGTTTCAGTCGCTGGTCGACGAGATCCGGCGCACGAAGTATCCGGCGCTCAAGGCTATCGACACGCGCTGCAAGCCGGTGAAGAACCAGCAGGAAGCGGTGGAACGGCTGGCGCAGTGGGTGGACGCGATGATCATCGTCGGCGGATTCGATTCGTCGAACACGACGAACCTCGCGCGCATCTCGCGCAAGTACCTGCCCGAGCGGACGCACCACATCGACTCCGTGGAGGCTGTGGACCGCGCCTGGCTCGGCGGCGTGCGGCACCTCGGCATCGGCGGCGGCACGTCGACCCCCAAGAACCAGATCCAGGCCGTGGCAGCGCGCATCGCCGAGCTTCACGGTGGCCCCGTCTCGTTCCTCCGCGAGGACCGGGACGGCGACGTCGTGAAGGAAGACTTCGGCGAAGGCGACGAGGTCTGAGCGCGTCGTGCCGGCCGGTGCCCACCGCCTCGCGTTCGTGAAGGTGCTCGCCGCCATGGCCTGGGCGGACGGCGTCGTCGACGAGGACGAGCGCAACCGCATCAAGGTCCTTCTGAACCGCTTCTCTCCGGATCCCGCCGAGCGACGGGAGGCGGAGGCGCTGCTCGCCTCGCCCGTTCCCTTCGACGAGGCGTTGCGCCTCACCAAGGACTTCGCAGGGCGCCTGGCTCCGCCCGGCGCGCGCCGCGAGCTGCTGAACGAGATCGAGGCCCTGCTCGGCGACGCCGGCTCGCGGGCCGAAGGAGAGCGCGAGCTCCTGAAGCACGTGCGCGCCATCCTGGGCGCGCACACGCCGGTGGACGGCCTGGCCGAGAAGCTCCGAGGCCTCTTCGGGAAGACGCTGTTCGCCGGCCGGAAGGAGAAGGGCGACGGGACCGTGGACCACGCGAAGCTGCGCGACGCGCTCCTCGCCGCGGTGGACGAGGCGAAGGACCGCGACACGGACACGGTCCAGCGCATCGCCGCGGAGTACAACCGCGTCGCGTCGATGGACGAGCGCCTGGCGATGCTGGGCGCGCTCTTCGCCACGGCCGCGGCCGACCACGTCGTGTCCCGGGAGGAGGCCGAGCGCATTCGCAAGATCGCCGACCTCCTGTGGATCTCGAACCCGGAGTACCTCGCCGTCCGGCATCGCTACCGGGATCGCATCGCGTCGTGACGGCCGCGTCGCTCCGCCGGGCCGCCGCGTGTCCTGCGGCGGTGGCGCTGCCGCTCCTGCTCGCCCTCGTGCTGGCCGCCCGCACCGTGACCCGCGACTCCTGCACGGTCGACGAGTTCGGCAACCTCCCGCTCACCGTCGTGTACTGGTCCGGCGGCGGCATGCACATCGACCGCGGCAACCCTCCGCTCACGCGCTGGATCCAGGGCATCGCGCTGCTGCCCGAGCGCCCCGATCCCGGCGCCTCCCGTGAGGAGCTTGCCGGCATCGAGACGTCCTGGGACCTCGGCTACCGCTTCGAGCGCGCCCACCGCGACGACTACCACCGCCTCCTGGTGCGCGCGCGAGCCGGATCGCTCCTGCTGCTGCTGCTCACGGTGGCCGGCGTGTGGCGGTGGGGGCGGGACGTCGCCGGCCCGGGAGCCGGGCTCGGCGCGGGGCTGCTCGCCGCAGCGTCGCCGAATCTGATCGCGCACGGGAGGCTGGTGACACCGGACGTCGGCGTGGCCTGCTTCACGGTATGGGCCGCGTACGCCGCGTGGCGCGCACGGGCGTCCGGCTCGACGGCCGCCACCGCCGCCGCCGGCGTGCTGGCCGGCGCGGCTGCGCTCGCCAAGTTCAGCGGGCTGCTGCTCCTTCCGGTCCTCGCGCTCGCGGTGCGCCCCTCGCGCGCCTGGATCTTCGCGGCCGGCGCGCTGCTCGTGATCTACGCGGGATACGGCTTCGCGCCGCCGGGGCCGCTGCGCGGCGTTCCGACTCCGCTGCCCGCGCCGCTCGCCGCCGGGCTCGAGGCGCAGCTCGACGAGCCGCCCTACCCCGCGTACCTCCTCGGCGAGAACCGCGAGGGCGGCTGGCCGTGGTACTACGCGGTCGCCTTCCTGGTGAAGGTGCCCCTCCCTGAGCTGCTGCTCTTCGCGCTCGCCGCGCTCGCCGCGTGGCGGGAACGCCGCGCCGCGGTCCTGCTTCCCTGGATCGTCGCCGCGGCCTTCTTCGCCGCGTTCGGATTCGGCGCGAAGAAGAACATCGGCGTGCGCTACCTGCTGCCGGTCCTTCCGCTCCTCTACGTGGCCGCCACGGCCGCCCTGGCCTCGGCGCGCCCGCGGCTGCGCCGCGCCGCCTTCGCGCTCGTCGGTCTGGCCGTCGTCTCCGGCGTGGCGGCGAGCGCCGCCCCGCTGGCCGCGTTCAACGGCGTCGAGCGCTTCCTCGGCGGCAAGCGCGCCGTGCTCGTCGACTCCAACCTGGACTGGGGGCAGGCTCTCCCCGACCTCCGCGATTGGATGGCGCGCGAGGGAATCGAGAGCGTCCGCCTCGCGTACTTCGGGCGGATCGACCCGTCGATCTACGGTATCTCCTGGAGGTCCCTGCCCTCGCAGCCGGTCTCCGGACCGGTGGCCGTCAGCGCGACGCTCGCCGCGGGACGGCCCTACGTCGTACGGTTCAAGGAGCGGCCCTTCCTCGAACCGGAGATCGCCTGGAGCGATTCCTCGACTTGGAGTTGGCTCCGCGGCCTCGAGCCGGACGAAGAGCTCGGCGGAGGAGCGATGCTCGTGTGGAAGGACATGGGGGCAAAGCGATGACCAGCGAGCGGATCCGTTCCGCGATCGAGCTTTCCGTGGAGCTGCACGGCGGTCAGAGCCGGCGTGGATCGGGCGCGCCGTACGTCTTCCATCCGTTCGCCGTGGCCGGCCTCGTCGCCGACTCCGGCGGGAGCGAGGATCAGATCGTCGCGGCGCTCCTCCACGACGTGGTGGAGGACGCGGGCGGGGCGCCGGTCCGCGCGGAGATCGCCCGGCGCTTCGGCGAGCCCGTCGCGCGATTGATCGACGCCGCCTCCGACACGGACGTCACGCCGAAGCCGCCGTGGCGCCAGCGCAAGGAGGCATTCATCGCGCGGCTCACGGGCGAAGGTCCGGACGTGCGCCTGGTGGTCGCCGCCGACAAGCTGCACAACGTGCGCTCTCTCGCGCGGGACCTGCGCGTGCACGGCCCGGCGGTGTGGTCCCGGTTCCGCGGTGGACGCGACGGATCGCTCTGGTACTACGTCGCCGTGGCCGCCGCGCTGAGCGAGGGCTGGAGTCATCCGCTGCTGGACGAGCTGTCCCGCGCCGTGGCGGAACTGCGGAGCGTCGCCACAGAAGGGGCTTGACTCCGGAGGGTCCGAATCCGTTAATTCTCGCCATGCGAAGGTCGCGCTGGATCGGGCTGCTGTCGCTGCTCGCCCTGCTCGCCGGGCCGATGGGCCTGGAGGCCGTCGCGCACGACGCGCACCACGAGTCGTCCGCGTCCCCCGACGACGATTGCCCGCTGTGCGTCGCGGCGAAGACGCTCGCCGTGGACGTGGTTCCGCAGGCCCCCGCGCTCGGCGCGGAGCTGTCGTCCCACGCGCCACCGCTTCCGGACGCGGAGCATGTCGCGCACTTCGCCCCCGCAGCGCGTCGCGGTCGCTCCCCTCCTCTGTCCACCTGATCGGATTCGTTCCTCAATCCATTCAGGAGGGCAACCCATGTCCGGACTCGTCCGGCCGCTCGCAGCGGTCGTGCTCGTGCTGCTTTCCGCGACCACGCAGAGTCGCGCCCAGAAGCTCAACCCGAACATATCAGTCATCGGCGACACCCGCGCCACGTGGAACGACACTACCGAGGACGTCGAGATCGGACTCGACGAGGTCGAGGTCGCGTTCGTCGGTCCGCTGAACCCCTACGCGAGCGCCGAGGTGTACGTCGGCTTCCACGGCGCGGAGACCGTCGAGATCGAGGAGGCGAAGCTCCTGCTCGACCGCTACCTGCCCGGCGGCTTCGGCCTCACCATCGGCCGGTTCCTGCAGGACTTCGGACAGCTCAACCAGCTTCACTCGCACGCGTATCCCTTCGTCGAGCGGCCGCTCATGCACGCCGAGTTCTTCGGCGAGGACGGCGTCGTCGACGAGGCGGTGCGGCTCGACTGGATCGCGCCGGCCGAGGAGGTGACGCTCCGCGCGAGCGCCGGCGCGGTGCGCGGCGATCTGTTCCTCGGTGGCCACCATCACGAGGAGGAGCCGAGCACGGAGGAAGAGGAGGAAGCTCCGGAGCTCGGCGTCACCGGGCGCCTCGATCTCTTCGCCCAACCGACGGAGGCGTTCTCCTTCCTGCTCGGCGGATCGGTCCTGCACGGCGAGCACGACACGCACGATGCGGCCATGGCCACGTGGATCTGCGCGGATGCCAAGGCGCGCTGGGATCTGGGGCCCTACCGCGCGCTCGTGCTGAACGCCGAGGGCGTCTTCGGCTCCCTGGAGGAGACCGACGAGGCGGCCGAGTCCGATCCGAGCGGCTTCTTCGTTTCCGCCGACGTCCGCGCGAACCGGCGCTGGAATCTCGGGGGGTTCGTCGAGTCCGCCACTGAGCGCGCCGACGACGAGATCCGTACGAACCGCTACGGCGGCTTCATCGGTCTCGGACTCATGGAGGAGACGACGATGTTCCGCCTCGTCGGCCACGTCACCGAGCCGGACGAAGGCAGCTCCGAGGTCGGCGTCATCGCCCAGGCGCTGTTCGGCCTCGGTCCCCACAAGCCGCACCGCTACTAGGAGGCAGCCATGCGAAGTCTACTGTCCGCGGCCATGGCCGCTCTCGTCCTCGCGGGGCCTACAGCGGCGGAGGCGCTGCGCATCGTCGCGGCGACGACCGATCTGGGCGCGATCGCACGCGCGGTCGCGCCCGAGGCGCAGATCGACGTAGTCGCCCGACCCGACCGCGACCCACACGCCCTAGAAGTGAGTCCGGGTACGATGCGCCTCGCCGCGAAGGCCGACGTCTATCTGGAAGCCGGCCTGTCGCTGGATACGTGGTCCGCCGACGTCGTCCGCGGCTCGCGCAACCGGAGCCTCGTGGTGGTGAACTGCGCGGAGGCCGTCGAGCCGATGGAGGTGCCGGTGGGGCGCGTGGACGCGTCCCAGGGAGACGTGCACCCCGAGGGCAATCCGCACTACTGGCTCGATCCGCTGAACGGAGCGAAGGTCGCCGGCCTCCTCGCCGACCGACTCGGCGTCGTCGACGGCGCGCACGCGGCGGACTACGCGTCGCGCGCCGAGGCGTTCGCCGCGGAGATCGAGCGACGCATGCCGGCGTGGCGCTCGCAGCTCGAGGGGCGCCGGTTCATCGAGTACCACCGGACGTGGGCCTACCTCGCGGCGCGCTTCGGCGTGGACATCGCCGGGCGGGTGGAGCCGTTGCCCGGAATCCCTCCGAGCGCGAAGCACCTGGCCGCGCTCGCCCGGATCGTCCGTGAACGGAACGTGACCGTCGTCGTCCGCGACGTGTACCATAGCCCTTCGCCGACCGAGTTCCTGGAGCGCGAGACCGGGGCGCGGGCGGTGGTTCTCGGATCGAGCTGCGAGGAGCCGACGGCGGAGTCGTACTTCGCGCTGTTCGATCGGGTCGCGGCCGTCCTCGGCGCCGCGGACGGAGGACGAAGCTGATCTCCTGGCTCGTCGAGCCCTGGACCTACCCGTTCATGCGGTGGGCCCTCGCCTGCTCGCTCGTGCTGGCCGGGATCCACGCCTACCTCGGCTTCCACGTCGTCCGCCGCGGCGTGCTCTTCGTCGACCTGGCCATGGCGCAGATGGCCGCGCTCGGCGCGGCCGTCGGCGTCGTGCTGGGCCTGGAGCACGGCACGGTGGGCGAGTATGCGCTGTCCTGCGCGTTCGCACTGGGAGCCGCGGCCACGTTCGCGGTGGTGCGCAGCCGGCGCGTGCCCCAGGAGGCCGTGGTCGCCATCTGCTACGGGCTGGCCATGGCCGCCACGTTCGTGGTGCTGGAGCACTCGCCGCACGGAATGGAGGAGGTGAAGCACCTGCTGGTGGGGCAGGTGCTCACCGTCGCGCCGAGCAAGGTGCTGCTCACCGCCGGTCTGTACGCGCTGCTAGCGCTCGTGCTGGCGCGCTTCCACCGCCGCATCGTCGCCGTGACGGAGAGCCGGGCCGACGCGCGTGACCCGCTCGCGGACTTCGTGTTCTACGGCGTCTTCGCGCTGGTGGTCACGAGCTCGGTCGGCCTGGTCGGCGTGCTGCTGGTCTTCGCGCTGCTGGTCATGCCCTCGGTGGCCGCGCTGCTGCTGTCGCGCGGGCACGGCTCCGCGCTGGCCTGGGGGTGGGCGCTGGCCGCCGCCGGCGCGTTCGCCGGGCTGCACTTCTCGTTCCACCTCGACTTGCCCGCGGCGCCGGTGATCGTGCTCGCGCTGGCCGCGGCCGTGCTCGTGGCCGGGGCGATCCACCGCCGCCTCCCCGACGACTGATGGTCAAGACCGCGGCCTTCGCGGTCGCCGCCGTCGCCCTGTTCTTCGCCCTGCTCGAGGGCGTGCTGGCGTTGGCCGGCGTTCGACCTGGCGCTCGCGACGAGGATCCGTTCGTCGGCTTCGCCGGCCGCCTCCCGCTCTTCGTCGAGCGCGACGAAGGCGTGATGGAGACGGCCCGCGGCAAGCTCTCCTGGTTCAACCCGCAGGAGTTCCCGCGCGAGAAGCCGGACGGCGTCTTCCGTGTCTTCGCGGTCGGAGGCTCCACGACCTGGGCGCAGCCCTGGGGCGACGAGGGATCGTTCTGCGCGTGGCTTCGGGAGCTGCTGCCGGCGTGCGATCCCACGCGACGCTGGGAGGTGATCAACGCCGGCGGCATCAGCTACGCCAGCTACCGCGAGGCGCTCGTCCTCGAGGAGCTGTGCCGCTACCAGCCGGATCTCTTCATCGTATCCAGCGGGCACAACGAGTTCCTGGAGCGGCGCACGTACAGCGAGCTGCTGGATACGCCGGTGGCGTTCCGGGAGGCGGGCGCGTTCCTCGACCGCACGCGGGTGTACACGGCGATGCGCCGGCTGCTCGGCCGGACCGGCGCCGCTGCTCCCCGCCGCGACGTCCTTCCGGTCGAGGTCGATGCGCTCTTGGACCGCTCCATCGGACCGGAGGACTACGTCCGCGACGACACCGAGCGCGTCCGCGTGCTCAACCACTTCCGCTTCAACCTGGAGCGAATGGTGCGCGCGGCGCGGGCCGCCGGAGCCGAGATCGTGCTGGTCACGCCGGCGGTGAACCTGCGCGGGACCGCGCCCTTCAAGAGCGAGCCCTCCGCCGGGCTCACAGAGGCCGACGCCGTGCGCTTCGCCGTGCTCACGACGGCGGCGGAGGCCGCGCGCTCCGAAGAGCGGCCGGACGACGCGGCGGCCGCGCTGGAGGAGGCGGTCCGCATCGATCCGCGCCACGCCTCGACGCAGTTCCGCCTCGGCACCGTGCTGTACGCGCTCGGCCGGCATGACGAATCCCGGGCGGCGTTCGTGCGCGCGCTCGTCGAGGACGTGTGTCCGCTCCGCGCCCTGCCCGACATGGTCGAGATCGTGCGGGACGTCGGAGCGCGCGCCGGTGCGCCCGTCGCGGACTTCGCGGCGGCGGTCGAGCGGGCCTCGCCGCACGGCATCCCCGGGAACGAGTTGTTCGTCGATCACGTGCACGTGTCCGTACGCGGCAACGGGCTGGTCGCCAGAACGATCCTCGAGTCCCTCGTCGATCGCGGCATCGTCCGGCCCGGGCCGGACTGGAGCCCGGCGATCTTCGAGGAGACGGCCGCGGTGATCGAGTCGCGGGTGGACCCCGGCGACCAGGCCAGGGCCTTGGCGAATCTCGCGCGGCTGATCGGCTGGGCGGGCAAGGCGGAGGAGGGTTACGAGCTCGCGCTGCGGGCGCTGGCCGCCGAGCCGGGGAACGCGGACGCGGCCGGGCTGGCCGCGGCCTTCGCCCACCGTCTGGGGCGAAGCGTCGACGCGAGGAAGTGGGCGGAGGAGACGATCCGCCTCGACCCGCAAAGCGCGAAGGCCCACGACGTGCTCGGACTCGTGCTGGTCGAGGCCGGCGAGGTGGAAGCGGGGATCGAGCACCACCGTGAGTCGATCCGGCTGGAGCCCGAGTCCGCTGATTCGCGCAACAACCTGGGCCTCGCGCTGACGCGGGCGGGCCGGCTGAGCGAGGCGCTGGCCGCGTGCGACGAGGCGATCCGGCTCCGCCCCGACTTCGCCGAGGCGCACAACAACCGCGGGATCGCGCTCGCGAGGATCGGACGCGCCGAGGAGGCGATGGCCGCATTCCACGAGGCGCTCCGCCTCCGGGCGGAATACCCGCAGGCCCGCAACAACCTGGGCCTGGTGCTCGCCGGGATGGGGCGTTACGCGGAGGCGGCCGCGGAGTTCGAGGCGGCGCTGCGCATCCGGCCGGACTACTGGGAAGCGCGCAGGAACCTGGAAGCGGCGCGGGCCCGCGGGGGATGACGGCGCGGGGCCTCCGCCATGGAGACCCCGCGGACCCGAACGAGGCGCGGCCCCGGTCGGCTACCGGGCCATGACCACCTTGTGCGTCGTCGTCGTCTCTCCCGTGCGAAGCTGCACGAAGTAGACGCCGGCGGCCAGCCGCCGGCCGCCGTCGTCACGGCCGTCCCAGGCCACCTGCCGCGCACCGGCTCCACAACGACCGTCCATCAGGCTCGCCACGCGACGCCCGGTCACGTCCAGCACGTCGAGCGAGACCTCCGCCGCGGTCGGGAGCTCGAACGAGAGCGTCGTCGATTCGCGGAAGGGATTCGGAAACGTCCCCACGCCGGCCGTCGGCCGCGACATCTCCCGCGCCGAACCCGTCCCCGCCGAGGCCGTCGTACCTCCCGTGCGGAACGACGTCTGCACGAGGTCCCCCCACCCGACGCCGTCGTAGCCGTTCGCGTAGTAGATGCGGCTGCCGGTCACGTCGACGGCGCGCGCCTGGCCGCCGATGTCGTAGTCCAGGAACTCGACGGGGTTCGCCGGATCCTCGGCGTCGATGCCGCGGATGCCGTCCTCGCCCTTGGCCAGCCAAGCCACGATGTGCTTCGTCGTGTCGTTGGTGTACAGCGAGCGACGGTCGATCTCGACGTCGTACACGGGCGACGTCCCGGAGAAACTGATGCCGCCGAGCCGCACCGGCTGCGCTGAATTGGACACGTCGAAGATCTCGAGGCCCGTCGCGGTGCCCGCATACGCGCGGCTCCCGAACAGCTCCACGTCGGTGAAGGAGCCCGGGATCGACGCGCTCACCGCGGGCGTCGCGGGAGCCGAGATGTCCACGAAGGTCAGCGCCGTCGGCGTCGCGATCGACGCGAGGTCGCCCTTGAGGGAAACCCTGCCGTCCAGGAAGAAGCTCGGGTCCGTGCCGAGCAGCAGCGGGGAGCTCGGGTCCGCCACGTCGTATACCCGGAATCCGTGCGGGTACTCCAGCGCGACGGCTTTCGATCCGGAGACGGCGAAGTCCCACACGTCGGCGGACAGGATCGCGCCGACCTGCGCCGTCGCGCTTCGCTCGATCTCGTACACCTCCGTCCCGAGCCCCGAGGCGAAGACCCACCACATCGGCGTCACGGCTGTTCCCGGACGCGCGCCACCGACCAGTCCGAGCGCCGCCTGCAAGAGGTCCACGCGCCGGGTGAAGTCGGGGTGAAAGAAGTTTCCGCCCGCGACCGCGGCTGGGCCGGTCCACAACACCTCGAGTCCGTTGCCTCCCCAGGCGATGGCCACGGTGCCGTTCGCCGCGGCGACGTCGAGTGCGTCGCCACCGGTGAAGGTCGTCGTCCACTTCGTCGGATCCAGCATGGACTGGTACGGAGCGGACGCCATGCCGCCGGGGGTCGTAGCACACAGCACCTTCGCGCCGCCGCCACGATCGAAGATCTGAAGATCGCGGACCTCCGGTGGGTACGTCGCATCGTTCGCCATCGACACGCTTCCGCGAAACGCCGGCGTGGCGGGGTTGGCCAGGTCGACGAGGCACACGTTGGCCGACGGGTCGGCGAACGCGAGATCGGTTCCATTCGACGTCATGCGAGTGGGGAAGTTCGCGGGCAGGAAGCCGACCGGCGGTCCGCCCGCCGAGCTGAACACGTTGATGGAGAAGGGCGTGCCGGCGACCACCCAGCCGTTGCAGAACCCGAGGGCCGTGGGAAAGCCGGGCAGGAAGGCTCCGGGCGTCATGGGTGTCGTCCCCGTGTCGAAGATCTGGATTCCCGGACCCTGCGGAGCCACGAGCTTGCCCTTCTCCACGTCGAACGTCGGCGCGGTGACGATGATCTGGTCGTCCGCTGAGATCGCGTCGGCCTGCATCAGGTACGAGCGGAGGCTCAACGCGGTCTCGTCCAGCACGAACACCTTGGAGCCGTCCCTCTTCGCCGTCGTGTAGCTCCCGTGCGTGTCCGTGGTGTTCGCCGGAATCAGCGGATTGCGCGGGTCGGTGAGATCGACCATGTACACCCCGCCCGGCACCACCGCGATCGCGACGTCGGAGAATGCGTCGCCGGGAGCGGCCACGGTGAGGCTGCTGATCTTGCCTGGCAGCGTGATCGAGCCGAGGATCTGCGGCTGTGCGTCGGGCTTCGCGGCGTCGAGCACCTCGACGCGCGCCCCGATCGCTCGGATCCGGTACTCCGTTCCGCCGGCGTGTCTCCAGGTCTGCAGCGCCACACAGCTCCCGCCGGTCCTGCTCACCTCGTTGATCGTCAGAGTCCCGCCGGCGGTGCCGGCGCCGGCCGTCCCCACGCCGAGGCATCCCGTCACGATGCCGAATAGAACCACGCGCTTCATGTCCGCCCTCCTGTCGGTTTCCCGGCGGGGTCGTCCGGCCTCCGCCGGCTTCCCGCCCCTCGAGTGCCCATAACCACGAGGGCTGGGAACCGAACACGCGGCCGGACCGTGTTCGGTTCGCGCCC
>JBQTGV010000115.1:0-6589 GCA_052390515.1 Candidatus Eiseniibacteriota bacterium
GGTTGTACTTGAGGAAGATCCGCGCGACTTCCTCCTGGTCCATCTCCGCGGGCACGGATTGCACGTCCTCCATGATGTCGTGGACCAGCTCGTCCTCGCGGGCCAGGATGAGACGGGCCAGCGGCAGCTTACCGACGAGGCGCCGCGTGCCGTCCACGA
Source organism: Candidatus Eiseniibacteriota bacterium (assembly GCA_052390515.1). Lineage (GTDB taxonomy): Bacteria > ARS69 > ARS69 > ARS69 > ARS69 > JBQTGV01. The sequence goes on from JBQTGV010000115.1 coordinate 160, forward strand.
CGTACACGTAGTAGATGTCCTCCTTCACGTCGCCGAACGCCAGGCGGATCTTCTCGATGGCGCGCGCCACGGTGCGGTCCTCGCGCACCCAGACCACCTCGAGCTGCATGATGCCGCCCGCGCAGTCCTCGGGGTACGCCAGGAGCTGCGCGATGTCCCGGCGATCCTCTTCCTCCAGCAGGCCGACGACCTCGCCCGCCTTCTCGTCGGCCAGCTCGGAGACGAGATCCGCCGCGTCGTCGGACTCCATCTCCTCGACGACCTCGGCGATCTCGTGCGGAGTGAGCAGCTCGAGGACGTCCTCCCGGGTCTCGTCGGACAGCTCGACGAGCACCTGCGCGGACAGCTCCTCGGGGAAGCGCTTCAGCAGCTCCGCGATTTCCGTTTCCGGGAAGCCCGCCGCCGCCGCGGCGATGTCCGCCGGCGGCACCTCCTCGAGGTGGCGGACGAGGGCGCTCGTGTCGCCTTCCTCCCGGAGGAGGAGGGACAGCCGCTGGGCGACGTCCTCGGCGAGGTGGTCCATCGTCCCGTCTCGAGTGGTAGGGAAGGCCGAGCCAGGGCGCCGATCCTACCCGAGGGCGGGACCTTCGCAAGGAAACTGTTTCAGGCGCTGGCCTGCTCGGCCTTCTGGATCCGAACGCGGATGATGCGCTGTCGGTTCACGCGGTCGATCACGAAGCGCAGATTCTGGTACTCCACCGATTCGCCCTGGGAGGGGACCTTGCCGACCAGCTCGTAGATGAATCCGCCGAGGGTGTCGCTGTTCTCCGTCGGCAGGGCCAGGTTCATCTCCTCGTTCAGGTCGTCGATGTCGATCTTCGCCGCCACGCGCCAGGACCCGTCCGCGAGCGGCTCGACCAGCGTCTCGGCTGTGTCGTACTCGTCCTCGATCTCCCCGACGATCTCCTCCAGCACGTCCTCCAGGGTGACCATGCCGGACGTGCCGCCGTACTCGTCCACCACGATCGCCAGATGCGACTTGCTGCGCTGGAACTCGTGCAGCAGCTCGTCGATCTTCTTCGTCTCGGGAACGAAAAAGACCGGGCGGACGAGAGCCCGCACCGGCTCCTCGAGATCGTCCCAGGTCCCGTCGCGGATCATCTGCTTCACGTGCGCCGCGCCGACGATCTTGTCGACCGACCCGTCGTAGACCGGGATGCGGGAGTGCCCGTGTTCCTCGATGAGCTTCAGCACTTCCCGGCGCGGGGTTCCCGCCTCCGCCATGATCATGTCGATGCGCGGCACCATGATCTCCTTCGCGGTGGTGCCTCCGAACTCGAAAATGGAGTGGATCAGCTCCCGCTTCTCGTCCTGCAGACGCGGCACGGACTCGTCCTCTTCCGCGACGGCCTTGTACTCGGCCACGGCGACGAGCTCCGACTGCGCCTCTTCCGACACGCGGCCCAGCAGTCGGCGCACCAGCCACGTCACCGGCCGGAACAGCGCATCGACCGCGGCGAAGATCGGAACGAGGTGGAACGCGGCGCTCTCCGGGTGGGCCGAGACGGCAGCGCGGGGAAGCGCGCGCCCGCCCACGGCGAGCAACAGACCGGTGGGCAGCCCCAGCCCCAGGATCCTCCGCGGGGTGAGCGGGAACGCGCTCCCCACGGCCACCAGGAGACAGAGCAGTGCCCCGGCGGCGAAGGTCCCGGCGGCGACGTTGGTGGTCACGATCATCCGGTGCGGCTGCCGCACGAACTCCAGCACTCGCGCGGCGCGATCGTCGTCCTTGTCCTTGAGCCGGCGGATCTGCGCCTCGGTCAGGGACAGGAAGGCCTGCTCCGCGGCCGACATCGAAGCGAGCAGCGCGGCGAAGATCACGGTACCCGCGGCGCCGAGCACGAGATCGAGTCCGGTGCCGATCATCGCCGCCTCCGGAAATGACGTTGTAGGTAGCGCTCTTGCCTGCCGAGCATGCGCCTGCGGTCCGAGGGCGTGTCGTGTTCGTAGCCCAGCACGTGGAGCAGGCCGTGGAGCGCCAGCCGCGCCACCTCCTCGCGGAGCGGACAGCGGGCCTCGCGGGCCTGGCGCGCGGCCACCGCCGGGGACACGAACACCTCGCCGAGCGTGTCGCCGGCGTGGGCGTCGTCGACGTAGGAGAACGAGAGCACGTCGGTGGAGTGGTCCATGCCGCGGTAGTCGCGGTTGAGCCGGCGCATGGTGCGCTCTCCGACGAAGGCGACGGACATCTCCCCGGAAGGCGCATGCTCGGCGGCCAGGGTGTCGATCAGCAGGCCGTGAAGCCGCGCGCGGTCGATTCCCAGACGGCGCTGCAGCCCGCGGATCGAGACGGAATGGGTACTCGGAGGCTCGCCTATGGCGACTCACCACCTTCGTGCGGTGCGGCGTCCCGGCGGCGCTTGCCGTCGGCTCTACCGTCGTAATCGTCGAACGCGTGCACGATCTCCTGCACGAGATGATGGCGAACGACGTCCTCGTCGCCGAAGCGGAGGAACTTGATCCCGTCGATGGACCGCAGTACGTAGCGGATCTTGAGCAGCGCGGAGTCCTCTCGCTTGACGAGATCGATCTGCGTATCGTCGCCGGTGATGATCGCCTTGGAGTTGTTTCCCAGCCGGGTGAGGAACATCTTCATCTGCTGCAGCGTGGTGTTCTGCGCCTCGTCGAGGATCACGATCGAGTCGTGCAGCGTTCGCCCGCGCATGTACGCGAGCGGCGCGACCTCGATGACCTGATTGTCCAGCAGCTTCTCCACCCGGTCCACCGGCAGCATGTCGTACAGAGCGTCGTAGAGGGGACGCAAGTACGGCCCGACCTTGTCGGAGAAGTCGCCGGGCAGGAAGCCCAGGCTCTCGCCGGCCTCCACCGCCGGGCGCACGAGATGGATGCGCTCGATCTCCTTGCGGTTCAAGGCGGAGAGCGCCGCGGCCATGGCCAGGTACGTCTTGCCCGTTCCCGCCGGTCCGATCCCGAACACGATGTCGTAGCGCTCGATGGCGCTCAGGTAGTCCGCCTGCATCGCCGTCTTGGGTACGATGTCCTTGCGCAGGCCGTGGAACGGCCGCGGGCCTCCCGACCCGTTCAGCGCCTCCAGCCGATGCCCGTTCTCGTTTCGCACCATTCTCACGGCGTATCTCACGTCCGCGGTGGTCACGTACCGCCCCTGCCGGGCCACGAGCAGCAGGTGGTCGAAGACTTCCGCGAGCGCTTCGACCTCCTTGGAGGGGCCTTCGAGCAGGATCTCGTTTCCGCGCGCGACCACGCGCGCGCCGAACTGATCGCGGATGATTCGGAGGTTCGCGTCGCTCTGCCCGAAGAGGTTCACGGGCGAAAGGTCTCCCAGCGCGATTCGCCGGGCAGAAGGCTCGCTCAATCAGTCTCCTTGCGGTGCGGGAAGAGGCTTGCGCGTGCCCTTCCGTCGCCTCTCGAGATCCCATCGGCACGCCGGCCGCGTCGTTCGAGTCCCGCGGTCGGATCCCCCGGGCTGCCCTCATGATACGAAAAGGAGGCCGCCGGGGCGAACGGGCGGGACCTCGGAAGCGAAAGGGCCCCGCCGCCTGGAATCGGTCTCGCGGGGCCCTCTGCTCGCCGTGACCGGAGCCGCGGCGCTCCCCCTACGGGGGGCTGGGAACGACCCTAGGAGGATCATCCCGCTCCTGTCAACTCCTTCGACGATCCGGCCCGGCGGGTCGTGGTGCGCCGGTCCGATCCGGCGCAGGGGGGCGCCGGGTCCGAGGCCGATCGACGCCGGGACGCAGCGCGTGCCGATGGATCGCTTCCGGCGGTTTGACGCCCGGGGCGGGGCGCGTGCAGAATCGCTCCGCTTTCCCTGAAACTCAGGAGGTCGTGTCTTGAAGAGGATGTTGCTTTCCCTGTTCGTGTTCGCGCTCGGCGCAGGCGCCGCGTCGGCCCAGGAGCAAGCGGCCGGCGACGAAGCGAAGATGATGGAACAGATGATGGCGATGGCCGCCCCGAGCGAAGCTCACAAGAAGCTCGAGATGATGGCCGGCACCTGGACCACGAAGGTCAAGATGTGGATGGACCCGGCGGCGCCCCCGCAGGAGTCCGAGGGCGTCTCCGAGAACCGCATGGTGCTCGGCGGCCGCTGGCTCGAGCAGCGCTACGAGGGAACGTTCATGGGCGGCCCGTTCTCCGGGATCGGGCTCACCGGCTACGACAACTTCAAGAAGCAGTACATCGGGATGTGGATGGACACGGCGAGCACGTCCAGCATGATGACCACCGGAACGGCCGGCGCGGACGGCAAGACGATGACGTTCACGGGAACGATGGATGATCCGATCACCGGCGGCGCGACGCAGATGAAGGAAGTCGTGACGATCGTCGATGCCGATCACCACAACTTCGAGATGTGGATGTCGGGGGCTGACGGCAACATGCACAAGGCGATGGAGATCCAGTACATCCGCAAGAAGTCGTAGGCGCGGATCTCCCGGGAAGCAGGCGCGGGACCCGGACGGGCGTGAGGCTCGATCCCGGGTCCCGCGGCTCCGATCGGCGCTCTCAACGCGGGATGGTGAGCACCATCCCCGGGTGGATCAGGTTCGGGTCCTCGATCTTGTCCCGGTTCGCCTCGAAGATCCGCGACCAGCCCTTCTCGTCTCCGTACACCACCGAGCTCCGCGCGATCTTCCAGAGCCAGTCGTCCTGCCGCACGGTGTACGACTCGGGTCGGTCCTTCGAAGGTCGCAGCCGCCTCTCCAGCTCCTCGATCTCCGGCGAAAGCGCGGCCGTCGCGGCCTTCGCTTCGGCCAGCCGCGCCTCCACCTCCCCGATCTGCGGCTGTGTCGACGCCACCTCTTCCGATGCCACCGCGGCGTTGTCCTTCTGGATGTCGATCTCCGCGGCGAGCTGTTCGCAGTACGTCGTGGCCTCGTCCCGGGAGAGCTTCGCGTACTCCTCCGCAGTCAGGTACCGCCCCTCCTCGATGTCGTAGGACGGCGGCGGCGGCGGCGAGCTCGAGCAGGCGGCCAGCGCGAGAAACGGAGCGAGGATCAGGAACCGCTTCACCATCGGCTTCATCGCGCACCACCTCCCACTGCCTCGATCTCCGCCTCGAGCGCGGCCTTGCGGCGCTCCAGGTCCGCGCGCTCCGCCTCGGCCGCGGCGATCTCGCTCTCCAGCTGATCCCGGCGCGCGGTCAACGTCTCGAGCTGCCGTTCCGCGTCCGCAGCCGTCTTGCGGGCGGAGTCGACTTCCGTCAGGTCGATGGGGCACGGCGGATTCGTGCTGCCGCACCCTGCAGCCGCCCAGCCCAGGGCGGCCAGCACGATCCATTTCGGCGAACGAGCGGACACCTTGCACCTCCTCCGGTTCAGGGTCTCTCCGCGGTCTCCCCGCGGACCTCGATGTGCAAGTCGTCGAGCAGCTGCGGCTCGACTTCCGACGGACACTCGTCCATGGGCGAGACCGCGCGGTTCGTCTTGGGAAAGGCGATGACGTCGCGCAGGTTGATCAGGCCGCGCATGAGCATGACGATGCGATCCAGGCCGAGCGCGATCCCGCCGTGCGGCGGAGCGCCGTACTCGAACGCGCGCAGCAGGAACCCGAAGCGGCGCTCGGCCTCGCCCCGGTCGATGCCGATGACGGCGAGCGCCCGCTCCTGCAGCTCTCGGCGGTGGATGCGGATGCTGCCCGAGCCGAGCTCCGTCCCGTTGAGCACGAGGTCGTAGAGCTTGCCGTAAGCGGACCCGGGATCCCGATCGAAAGTCGCGAGGGAGTCGTCGTGCGGCATGGTGAAGACGTGATGGCACGCGGCCCAGCCGCCGCTCTCCTCGTCGCGCTCGAACAGCGGGAAGCGGTTCACCCACAGGAACGCGGGCGGCTTGCCCTCGGTCCAGCCCCGGCGCTTCGCCACCTCGCGGCGCACGAGATCGAGGGAGGTGCGCACCACTTTCGCCGGACCGGCCACGAACAGCAGGAGGTCGCCGCTCGCCGCTTCCGCGCGCGCCAGCAGATCCTGGCGGACACTCTCGAAGAACTTGGCGACGCCGCCGGACAGCGCTCCGCTCTCGTCCACCTTCATCCAGGCGAGGCCCGCGGCGCCCGCGCCCTTCGCCATCTCGCCGAGCTCGTCGATCAACTTCCGCGACCAGTCTCCTCCGCCGGGCACGCGAAACCCCTTCATGCGCTCGCTACGCGCACGCACTCCGCGGAACAGCTCCGAGCTGGACCGCTCGGCGAGATCACCCATCTCGAAGAACGCGGGTCCGGCGCGCAGGTCCGGCTTGTCCGAGCCGTAGCGCTCCACGGCGTCGTCGTGCATGAGCCGCGGGAACGGAGTGGCCACCTCGATTCCGAGCATCTCCTTCCACAGGTGCGACATCAGTCCCTCGACGAGGGCGAAGACGTCCTCCTCGTCGACGAAGCTCATCTCCAGGTCGATCTGGGTGTGCTCCGGTTGGCGGTCGGCGCGGAGGTCCTCGTCGCGCAGGCAGCGGGCGATCTG
>JBQTGV010000116.1:0-1739 GCA_052390515.1 Candidatus Eiseniibacteriota bacterium
CGGTCGTGAGCGACGACGGTATCGAGGTCGGGGTGCTCGAGGATGTTCTGAAAATGCCCGCGAACGACGTCCTCGTGGTCCGGGGAGAGCGCGGCGAGGTGCTGCTGCCGGTGACCCACGAGGTGCTTCGCTCGGTGGATCCGGTGGAACGCCGCGTCGTCGTGCACCTGTTGCCCGGCCTCCTCGACGAGCCGCCGGGAGCGTGAGGGGCTGAGGCGCGAGGGAGGCGCCGATGAGGATCACCGTGTTCACGATCTTCCCGGAGCTGATCCGGGAGGCGTGCAAGCCCTCGGTTCTGGGGTCGGCGATCGAGAACGGGATCCTCGAAGTTCGTACCGTCGATCCGCGGGAGTTCGCCGGGGATCGGCACCGTACCGTTGACGACGTGCCCTTCGGGGGCGGCGCCGGTATGGTGATGATGACCGGACCGCTCTCCCTGGCGCTGGATCACGCGGGCGCCCAGGAGGGCGGCAGGCCGCGGACGGTCTTCCTGTCGCCCGCCGGGAAGCCGTTCGACCAGCGGTTGGCGGGGGAGCTCGCCCGCGAGAAGTCGCTGTTTCTCGTGTGCGGGAGATACAAGGGGATCGACGAGCGCGTGGTCGAGGAGTACGCCTCGGACGAGATCTCCATCGGGGACTACGTGCTGTCGGGAGGCGAGATCCCGGCGCTCGTGGTGATCGACGCGGTGATGCGGCTCCTGCCCGGTGCGCTCGGGGATTTCGAGAGCGCCACGGGCGATTCGTTCCACACGGGACTCCTGGACGTCCCGCAGTACACGCGGCCCCGCGAGTTCCGGGGACGCGAGGTGCCCGAAGTCCTCGTCTCCGGGCACCACGAGAACATCCGCCGGTGGCGGAGGAGGGAAGCACTCGCGCGCACGCTGAACCGCCGGCCCGAGCTGCTCGACCGCGCGGAGCTCACCGAGGAAGACCGCAGACTCCTCGCGGAGCTGCGCCGAGAGTCGGAGGAGTCCTAGGAGGGGACGAACATGGCCGATCTGATCCGGATGGCGGAGGCCGCGGCGCTCCGCAACGACATCCCCGAAGTCAACGCCGGCGACAACATCACCGTGCACGTCCGCGTGAGCGAAGGCGGCAAGGAGCGCATCCAGTTGTTCAAGGGCGATGTGATCCAGTGCAAGGGCTCCGGCGCGCGCGCGACCATCACGGTGCGCAAGATCTCCGACGGTGTCGGCGTGGAACGCATCTTCCCGCTCTCCTCGCCGTCGGTGGCGAAGATCGAGGTCGGACGGAAGGGGCGTGTCCGCCGGGCGCGGCTCTTCTACCTGCGCCGCCTGGCCGGCAAGGCCGCGAGGATCCGCGAACGCCGCATGAAGTGAGCCTTGGGAGCGCCCGATCCGTACCGCCGGGAACGGCGGCTCGCGCGCAGGCTCTCCGGTCGGGTGGCCGGGGTCGACGAGGCCGGCCGCGGTCCGCTCGCGGGGCCGGTCGTCGCCGCGGCCGTGGTGCTCCCGCCGGACGTGCGCATCCCGGGTCTCGCCGACTCCAAGATCCTCGCCCCGGAGGAGCGTGAGGCGGCGTTCGAGTCGATCCGCCACGCCGCCGTCGCCATCGGGGTGGGCTGGGCGACGAGCGGCGAGATCGATCGGCGCAACATCCTGCGCGCGTCGCACCTGGCCATGGCCCGTGCGGCGGCGCGGATCCATCCTCTCCCCGCACACCTCCTCGTCGACGGGCTCCCCGTGGAAGGGCTGCCGGTGCCGCACACCGCCATCGTAC
>JBQTGV010000117.1:0-2627 GCA_052390515.1 Candidatus Eiseniibacteriota bacterium
CGCCGTCTGGTCCACCAATGCGGCCTCTGTGGTAAAGAGATCCTGCTGGCCGTTATCCACGACGTCAACGAACGCCTCGCGTGCCGCGTCTTCCGTGGCCAGCCGCATCAGCAGCTCGGCGTAGCCCTCGCTCTGCTCGAGCCAGAACCCCATCTGGCGCTCGACGCGGATCGCGAGGAGTCCCTCGGTGCGGTCGATGTCCGCGATGGGTCCGAGTCCGGCCGCAAGCGCCGCAGGCGGCCTGCTCCAGGAGATCGTCGCGAAACGGAGCGGGCGTTCGAGATATGTGACGGCGCAGTTCACCAGGCGCGCATCTTCCGGCGCGCGCGGGCGGGCTGGCAGAGACGTGGCGCCACCACCGCCATCGCTGCCCGCTTGTGTTGTCTCCTGGTTGGTCCCTCTCCTGCCCACACGATCAGCGTAGGAGGGAGCGCGGCAACTCTGCACGCCGATTTGGGGTCAGTTCCTTGGCCTAGCTAGCTAAGCTAGGATGATCCGTGCCGAAACGGTGGCGCCCTGCGCGCGGCCCTCGTGGCACGTTGGCCAGGGCGCCTATGGCGGGCCCGTCTGTTAGAAATCTGTTAGACGGGAAGCCTCTGGCGGTGGAATACCGGAAGTTCGTCGGTCCCGCCGCCCAGCGGGTCCGCGTTGGCGAACTGCTCGACGAGCTCGAGACGGACTATCGGCTCCGCAGGATCAAGTCATGGGCGCAGTTCAAGTCGCACCTGCTGCCGATCCGCGAGCACTTCGGCGATTGGCGCGCCGGGGACGTCAGCGCCGGCGCCGTCGACACCTACATCGAGGAGCGCCGAGGAGCGCCTCGAGGCCGACAAGGCCCCGGCCACCGTGAACCGGGAGACCCAGCTGCTCGGGCAGGCGCTCCGACTCGCGTGGGAGCGGCATCGGATCATCGCTGACACCCGATCCGGCACCTGCGGGAGAACAACGCGAGGCAGGGGTTCTTCGAGCCGCCCGAGTTCGAGGCTGTCGTCGCCGCGCTTCCAGCCTACCTGAAGGACTTCACCCGGTTCGCGTACCTCATCGGCTGGCGCAAGGGCGAGATCATCTCGTTGCGATGGTCAGACGTGGACCGCGACGCCCGTGCGATCCGGCTTCGGCCGGAGGCCTCGAAGAACGGGAAGGGCCGGGTCGTGCCGCTCGACCGCGATCTCGGCGCCCTCATCGAGCGGCGCTGGCAGGCTCGCCGCATCGACCGCGCCGGCGAGGTGCACATGACCGACCTCGTGTTCCATCGGGACGGCGAGCCGGTCGGAGACTTTCGCAAGGCGTGGACGACGGCCTGCCTCGAGGCCGGGCTGTACCACGTCGTCAAAGACGACGCCGGGGACGAGCAGAAAGTGCCGGACAAGTTCTTCGATGACCTGCGCCGGACGGCGCGCGGAACATGATCCGGGCGGGCGTCCGCGAGCGCGTCGCGATGGAGATCACCGGCCATCGGACCCGCAGCATGTTCGACCGCTACAACATCGTCTCCGAAGGCGACCTCCGCGCGGCCGTGGAGAAGACGAGCCTCTACGTGGACACGCTGCCGACGACCCGAAACGTTATCCCGCTGTCGAAGGGGGCCAAGGGCGCCTCGTAATCGGAAGGCGCCGGTTCAAATCCACGAGCTTCCATGCGCTTGCGCTCGGCGGCGTCGGGCATGCTCCGCCAGCGTGGACAGGGGTTCCTCAGCACGCGACGGCTTCAGCATGAGTGCGTCGAAGCCAGCGGCGAATGCCTCAACGCCTGCCTTGGCAGCGCTCAACCCGCTCAGAGCGAGGGCACCCACCCGCCTCGGATGGTCGCCCTCGGCCTTCCTTACCCAGCGAAGAAGTCTGTATCCACTCGACCCATGGAAGCGCGTCTCGCTCACCAAGACATCAACCTCTTGGCGGCCGAGGAGTGCGAAGCTTTTGCCACGCTGCCGACTGCCAGGACGGTCGCCGGTTCCAGGCGAATGAAACATCACGCTTCCCGCGGCGGATCGCGCCGGGACACTCCAGCGTTAGAAATCTTGCGGCGCAGTTCGTCGATCTGATCCTTATGTGGAGCTCGGCATAGGGCACACGTGCGACGGAAATTTGTCGAGGCGGAGCCGCACTACGCGGTGCCCTGCGCGGAAGTCTTGGCGCCGATCGGCCAGCTCTACGCCGTCGAGCGATCGTGTCCGCTCCCGGGCCTGGCGGCCGGTGACGAGGACCACGCCGACGCGCTCGCGCGCCGCGCCCGGCGCGCACGGAGCAGTCCACGGCGATCGTCCAGGCCATCCACGCGTGGGCCCATCAGCAGCGCGCGCTCCCCGAGAGCGCCCTCGGCAAGGCGATCGCCTACATGCTCGGGCTGTGGTGCGGGCTGACGCGCTTCCTCGACGATCCGCGCATTCCGCTCGACAACAACGTCTGTTATGCCGCACGCGGCATAACAGACGGAATGCCGCGTCCCGGATTATGCCGCGTCGGTTCGAGGTGCAGGCCGATCTGGGCGGCCCGCGGCAGTCCGGCTGTGCCTGACGCGGCATAATCCCGCGTGGTCTCTTCGGTCTGGCAGTGCCGCCAGACCAGGAGGGACCCGATGGATGTATGCACGTCCGCTGCGACCGAGCTCGATCCGTTCTCGATCCTCAT
>JBQTGV010000118.1:0-43360 GCA_052390515.1 Candidatus Eiseniibacteriota bacterium
GCTGGACCGTACCCTGGAGGTCGCGCACCTGTACGAGGACGCGTTGGCGCTGAACCCGCGCGACGGATCGCTCCGCCGCGCCGCGGCCACGCTCCGCACCGTCCTGGGCATCGAGTACTCCAGCAAGGGCTCGTTCACCGCCTCGTACTCGCAGATGCTGCGCGCCGTCGAGACCGACCCGACGTACGCCGAGGGATTCGCCAACCTGGGGCTCCTGCTCATGGACAACGAGGACTTCGACTACGCGCTGGTGGTGACGAACCAGGCGATCGACCTCGCCCCGGACGACGACCTGCTGCACCACCAGATGGCGCGAATCTGGAAGCGACGCACGTACTTCAACCGGTCGGTCCCGTACTACCGGAAGGCGATGGAGATCAACCCGCGCAACGTCGAGGCGGCGATGGGCTACAGCGACGTGATGCTCTCCATGGAGACCGTCCCCGACATCGCCGGGGGAATCTCGTTCCTGGAGAGGTACCTGGCGATCGAGCCCGAGAACGAGGAACTGCACTACCGGATCGAGAAGCTGCAGCGCGCGCTCGCGAAGGGGGAGGCGGCGCCTCCGCCGGAGGAGGCCGGGGACCAGACACCGCCGCTCCTGAAGGAGACCGAGGAGGAAGCGCAGGCCGAAGCGCAGGCGCGCGCGGCTTCCGACGACGGCGCCTGAGTCAGGGGCTCGGACCGAGCTCCTCGAGCGCGCGGCGAAGGATGTCGCGGCTCTCCCGATCCAGCCGGGGCAGGAGGAGCGCGCGCTCCCAGCGCTCGCGCGCCGCCTCGGGACGACCTTCCCGCACGTCGCAAACGCCCAGCTGGAAGTGCGCCTCCGGGTCGAAGGGCGCCGCCTCGAGCACGCGCTCGTATCCCCTGCGGGCTTCCGCCATCCACCCCAAGGTGACGCACGCGTTCGCGTAGCGTACCGCGCGGCGCACCGCGGCCATCGACGGATCCTTCGCTACCATGCGGTGCAGCGGCTCCACCACGAAGGCGAGCGCGTTCCCGGCCCCCGGCGCCGGACCGCGATCTTCCGCGAGGATCCGCGTCCACGTCGAGTCCGCCGGGCGGAGGTCGGCGCGCGCGGGCCCGAGCGCGCTCTCCACGAACAGCACCGCCTCGGGCGAGACGTCGGCGAGCGACCATCTGCGGTCGCGCAGGTGCACGAGCAGGAACGCGGCGTTCCCCCGCGCAGTGTGCTGCAGCAGCAGAGCCCGCGGCCTCCAGCGCTGCAGCACGCGCTCCCAGACGGCGGGATCCTCGTGCGCACGCACGTAGGTCTCCAGCCACTCCGCTCCGGCGACCTCCAGCCGCCCGTCGATGAACGAAGGCCGCGACGGCTCGCGCCAGGTCAGGTAGCCGCCGAAGTCGAGATCGTGGAACACGGGCCCGGACACGCCCCACTCGTCGAGCTCGGCCAGGCTCTCCTCGGGGAAGAGGCCGGCCTCGATCACGAGTCCCGGATCGCGGTAGATCCCGAAGAGCGTGGGCGCGGCTCCGCCGAGCACCGCGGTGCCGAGCACGGCCGCGGTCGCCGCCGTGGCCAACCCCGCCGTCGCCCCCGGAAGGGAGACGCGGAATCGGCGCGCCGCCTCGGTGAGGTTCACGGCGAGGACCGGCGCAGCGGCGACGGCGAAGAGAGCGACGTTGCGGCGCGCGAGCAGGGCCAGCAGCAGGAACGGCGCGACGGCGAGCAGGCGCGTCAGCGGCACGCGGGGGAGCAGAGCCGCGAACGACAGCGCGAGCACGCCGGCGAAGATCCAGGCGAAGAGCAGCGCCGGATCCGCCGGCGAATCGAGCGGGCGCGCGAATTCCAGGATGCGCCCGAAGACGTCGACGTCGCCGCGGATCCGTTCGAGCAGCGTGCGCGGGAACTCCAGCGCGCGCCAGCCCCAGGGGTTGACCAGGATCGCCGCGGTTCCGGCCACCCCGACGAGCAGCAGCGCGCCGGTGCTTCCGGGCACCACGGCGGGGTCGCGGAGGCGCTCCGGAAGGCGCGGCTCCAGCGCGTCGAGGAGCGCGTGCAGCAGCAGCACGCTCGCCCCGAGGAACGCCAGCGAGTGCAGGTTCGCCCACAGCGCGAGCATCGGCGGAAGAGCGGAGAGCAAGCGCCTCCGGCCCGAGCGGACGCGGTGCACCACGAGCAGAGTGACCGCGAGTCCCGCCCAGGAGAGGATCTCGGGGCGGACCTCCATCCGCTCGGCGCCCGCCAGAAGCGCGAGCGAGGAGGCGAAGCCGGCGGCGGCCGCGGCGGCGCCGGCGGCCCGTGCGGCGTACACCAGGGCGACGGCGGTGAGCATCACGCAGGCCGCCGCGGCCAGCACGAGGGCGCCCGGTCCGGCCCATTCCCAGAGCCGCACGAGCGCGACGTCGGTCAGCCACTGTAGATTCATCCACTCGTGTGCGGTGGTCGTGTACGAGAGGACGTCGTGCCTCGGAACCTCGCCGTGCTCGACGATCCACCGGCCGGAGGCCAGATGCCACCACAGGTCCGGCGTGGAGACGGGATGCAGCGCGCACGCTGCGGCGAGGAAGGAAGCCGCGGCGGCCTGGATCCTGGTGCCGGCCAATCGCCGCTTCAGGCGGGTGCGGCGGACCGCACGCGGGACGCGATCGCCCTGGCCATCTCCGTGGTGCTGCTCGAGCCGCCCATGTCGTAGGTCCGCACCTTGCCCTCGGCGAGCACGTCGGCGACCGCCTTGCGCACGCGTTCGGACGCCTCCTCTTCGCCCAGCCACTCCAGCATCATCTGGGCGGAAAGGATCATCGCGGTGGGGTTCACCTTGTCCTGACCGGCGTACTTCGGCGCGGAGCCGTGCGTGGGCTCGAACACGGCGTACTCGTCACCGATGTTCCCGCTCGCGGCGAACCCCAGGCCGCCGACCAGCTGCGCGCAGAGGTCGGAGATCACGTCACCGAACAGGTTCGAGCACACCAAGACGCCGTAGTGCTCGGGGTTCTTGATGAGCCACATCGCCATGGCGTCGATGTTCGTCTCCTGCAGCTCGATGCCCCGGAAGTCCTTGGCCACCTCCCGCGCCACGCGGACCATGAGGCCCGAGGTTTCGCGCAGCACGTTGGGTTTCTCGACCAGCGTGACCGTGGGGTACCCGCGCTCCTTCGCGTGACGGAACGCGTCGCGCACGATGGCCGCCGCCCCCTGACGCGTGATGATGCGACAGGTGATGGCCATGTCGCCGGCCGCCACGGCGTCGAACTTCTTCATCGCCGGGCTGGCGTCGCGCAGGGCGGTGCGGACACCGTTCGGAACGGGGTGGAACTCCACTCCCGCGTACATTCCCTCGGTGTTCTCCCGGAACACGACCAGGTCGATCCCCTCCCGGAAGTTCAGCGGGTTCCCCGGGAACGCGAAACAAGGGCGCAGGTTCGTGCGCAGGTGGAACTCCTGCCGCAAGCGCACGATCGGGCTGCGGTACACGAGCCCCTTGCCGCGCAGCTTCGCGTCGAGCGCCGCCTCCGCCTCCTCCTTGGGAAGCGAGGTGATCGCGCCGAACAGAGCCGCATCCGTCGAGCGGAGCACCGCCAGGGTGCGCTCCGGAAGCGGGTTCCCCTCGGCGCGCCAGAACTCCCAGCCGATGTCCGCGGGAACGTACTCGGCGTCGAGGCCGACCGCGTCGAGTACGAGCCGGGCCGCCTTCATCACGTCCACTCCGACGCCGTCGCCCGGCATCCATGCGATCCTGTGCTTGGCCATGTGAGAACCCCTCGCGCCTACCGCGCGATGATCATCTTGCCGGTCTGCTGGAACCCGTCCGTGGACTCGATATAGAAGATGTAGATGCCCGGGGCGATATGCTGACCCGCGTCCGACACGAGGTTCCAGGTCGCGCTCGTGGGCGAGGTGCTGATCGACTGACCCGGCCCGTGCTGCAGCGTCGCGACGTGGTCGGCCGCCTCCGAGAAGATCCGGATGGAGCAGGTCGGCGGCAGGTTGGCGAAGACGATCTTCGCTTCGTCCTCCTCCCAGGCCGCAGACCGCTTGTACGGGTTCGGAACCGCGTATGCCACGCGGGAGGAATCCCGGACCGGGATCGCCGGATACACGTTCTGCTCCACCTTGGCCAGCGCGCTTTCGAACACGAGGTTCTGCCGGTTCCCCAGGAACCCGATGTCGAACGTGGAAACGGCGTAGCGATACGGGAAGTCGTCGTGGAGGTCCCGATCGATGATCCGGAAGGACCGCCCCGCGGGATCGTAGTCGAGCACGATGCTCAACTCGTCGACCTCGTCGGGGTCGAGGAGATTGAAGTCGAACTTGGACGCGCACTGGCGGATCTCGCCGAGGAGGGTGAAGTCCTCGACGTCGGGGAGATCGGAACGCCAGACATGGTAGCCCTCGAAGGCTTCCAGGTTCGCCTCGATCTTCGACCCGAGCGGAAACACGTGGCGGGCGGTCCACGTGGTCGTGTCTCCCGGAGCGGTCGAGCCGAATCCGAAGGTGAGGAACATCCCGTTCATGATCTTCACGGGCACGTTCGCGGTGTGCACCGTCATCAGGGAGTCGAACGCGGTCACGCCGGGCGGCAACGCGTCGAAGGGGCCGGTGACGCGCACCGCGATGGAGTCCCCTCCGCCGGCGCTGAGCGAGCCGTTCGACTCCGCCGTCACCATGTAGTTGCGAATGGGCGATGCGCCGGTGTTGAGTCCGGAGATCGTCACCGGGATCGTGCCGAGCGGTCCGCTCGGCGCGTCGATGTTGGAGCCGGTGACGGTGACGGACAGACCGAGCGCGCCGACCACCTGCGGAACGAGGGGCACGGACACGTTCGGCTGTCGGATATCAACGAGTGCCTCCACCAGAGGCGCACCGATGTTGGATGTGTTCGTCCACAGCTGGTACTTGAGGATGACGCGGACGTCGCGGCCGCCGGGCAGCGTGGGAGTGGGCAGCTGGTCGAAGCCGCCGGTCGGCTCCTTGGTCACGCGCAGCAGGTAGTCGCAGTCCGACTGGTAGATCCCGGTGAGGCTCACTGCGGGGCTCAGCGAGTCGAACCCGGCCAGGGTGAACCCGGTGACGGCACGCCCGGCGTCTGCCGGGATCTCGCCCCAGGTGAGCACCGCGGTGCGGCTCCCCGGAACCAGGGAGATCTCGGGTACGGGAAGCTCGATGTTCTGCGCACCGGCCGCCGGAGCGAGCAGCGGCAGGAGCACGCAGATCGCGCGCGCGAGCGACACCGTGGACGCCGACTTTGGACTCATCCGATCGAAGCCTCCGAGCCTGGACCTCCCGGCAGGGGCTGGCTAGTGGGAACGACTTCCGTCGCTATGTCAAGGGGGGGTCATCACTTCGCCGAACTGGGTCAGCACCGCGCGAACCAGTTCGCGGAAGGCAGGCCGCTCCACCCAGTACGGATGCAGACCGACGAACACGGTGTTCCCGTTCGGGCCGGGCGTGGTCAGTCGACGAACGCCGCAGGCTAGGTTGGTGTCGTTCACAGTGTAGATCACCTCGGTGCCGGAGTTCGGCATGGGAACGATGTCGCGGTCATAGTACCCGAAGCCGCGCAGCGACGGCCCCTGCGGCCAGGTCAGCGGGTCGAAGACGAGGTCGGGATACTCGGGCACCTGCGACCGGGCCCTCGCCAGCCGGACTGACGCGAGGCCGCCCGTATTCGTGTTGCCGATGGACTCGTTGACCCGGGCGATTCCGAAGTGCGTCGCCATCCAGTGCGGAGCATAGGTGGTGTCCGTCAGCGTGATCGAGAACACCACCGGATAGTTCTGCAGCGAGGGGACCGGCTCCTCGACGCGCTCGAAGTAGCGCAGCGCCTGCGACGGCTGGACGCCGACGAGGAACAGATTCCCGCCGCTGGCCACGTACGAAGGCAGCGGGTTGGGCGGATCCTGGTGGTAGCTGTTGATGACCGCCGCGTCCGCGTCGTTGACCGCGCCGCTGAGCAGCCAGACAGTGGACGTCGCGCAGTTCTGGTAGGAGACCGCCACTTCCTCCTGGCCCCGTGTCTCGAACACCTGGTAGCTGTACCCCTCGAACCAGTAATCGATCAATGCCCGCTCGACGATCGAGTAGTTGATCGGCACCACGCTGCTCTGCTCGAGGGAGCCCACCTCGGTGTCCAGCACCACGAGGAGGAACTGAGCGGTCTCATCGCAGAACTGCGGGCCGTCGAAGATCTCCAGTCGGGCGGCCAGCGCGGTGACGAAGCCGCCGAGGTCGATGGCGCGGACGAAGAACGCGTGCGGCCCCTTGTCCGGGAACCAGAGCGCCTCGGGATCGCCGGGAATCTGAGGCGGCCACTCCGTCGAGCTCAGCGAGAACGGCGACCACTCCGAGGTGTCCTCGACCGCGAAGCTGTAGCCGGCGACGGGTGCGCCGCTCTGCCCCGGTACGGCGCGCCAACGGAACCGGAGGCCGCTGCCGGCGATGACCCCCCGCGCGTCGGCCGGGCTTCCCGACCCCCACCGCCCGGCGGTGTTGGAGGTCAGGAAGATGCGCGGGCCGTTCAGGTTCGTCTGCACCGAAAAGATCCGTGCGTTCTCCGGCACGGTGATGATGCGCTCCTCGGCGCCGGCGTCGTCGACGGCGCGCACCGCGAAGACGTACAGGTTCTGCGCCCCGGTGTCGTCGAAGATCGGAATCTCCGGATACACGACGGAGTCGACCGGGGTCGCCTCCCAGATCAGCGAGTCCTTGTACTGCCCCGGACCGATGGGCACGTAGGTCAGGGTGTCGATCCAGCGCAGGAACTTCTGCGTGGTGTACGGGCTCTGCCCGTCCCACACGAACTGCCGGGCGGTGGCCAGCGCGCGCCTGTACGAGACGACCACTCCGTCATCGTCCTCGCCGGTCCACTCGAACTCCACCGACGTCCCCCACGATCCACCGCTGCGTGGTCCGAAGTCGATCGTGGTGACCGGAGCGATCGTCTTCGCGTTGAAGCTGCGGACCGCGGGAGTCGGATCCTCGATGCCGTCGTTGTCCACGGCGCGCACGAAGAACGTGTGGAACTGCTCGTAGATCGAGTCCCGGTAGTCGGTGCCGAAGTCGGGCAGGGGGTCGACGCAGCAGCTATCCGCGGCCTGGACGATGAAGAGGCTGTCATTCGTGAAGATCGGCGTGAGCCACTCGTCCGGTGTCTCCCACGCGATCTCGTAGTGGTCGATGAACCCGTCGTCGTCCCATCCGAACCAGAACAGGTTCACCGTGTATCCCGTGTCGGTCGCCTCCGGCGGGCCCGCGGAGATGCGCGTGTTGGGTTCCAGATTGGGAGTGAAGTCCGTGGGCTCGTCGCCGCAGGACGACCACAGCAGGATGCAGGGGAGGAGCACCGCGAGCCGCGGCGCGAAAGGCCGAATCATGGAGTTGCCTCCTCTCGACGCGCGGCCGGCGAGCGAGGAACTGTCACCGTGATCGTGATCATGTCCGGCGCCGATTCCCGCACGGAGCCGCTGACGTCCTGCGCCCAGACCTGCAGCGTCACCACGCCGGCTTCCGAGGGCGTGAACGCTCTACGCACGAACAGGCTGTCCGGATGGAGGCTCGCCGGCTGGGTCCCGGAGATCTGGTCGTTGAACTTCCAGCGGTAGCGCAGGCTCGTAGGATCGCTGTCCTTGTCGTCTCCGTCGAACCAGAAGTCGACGGGAGCACCGGTGACCACGTTCTGCTGGTCGGGTCCGGTGAACTGCACCGTCGGCTGGAAGTTCACGTACATGAAAACCGTGTCGGGGCGCCCTTCGGCGTTCTCGTAGACGTCGATGCCCTTGACCAGGAACGGGATGCCGCGGCCCGTATCGGTGACGTTGAGGCGCTCCGGCGTGGGGCACGTCGGGCACGGCGCGCCCGGATCCGGCAGCCCGGTCGTGTCCGTGCTCACGCAGCCCGCGGCGGTCTGTCCGTTCAGCTCGCCGAACGTCCAGCTGTAGCGGATGATCGGACCGTCGATGTCGGTGGCCGTCCAGCACATCTCGAGGGTGGAGTTGATCGGCAGCGAATCCAGCTCGGCGAGCCCCGGTCCGACCACCAGGTCGCTGTCCGGGGAGGGTCCGAGCCAGGGCCTCGGCGCGCGGGCGATGATCGAGCTGACGTCGATCGTCGTGAACGGATCGAAGTTCGAGAAGACGCGGATCCGGGCCACGTTGGAGGACTTCGCCCCGGCATCGTCGACGGCGCGCACCGTGACCACGTGCAGGCCGGGGCTCAGGTCGTCGAACGAACGGCAGACATCGTCCGCCTCGTGGAACGTCCACGCCGTCTCGTTGTCGAACTTCGACTCCCACCCGACGATGAACCCGTCCTCGTCGCTTCCGCACCAGCAGACCTCGATGTCGCTGAAGACCTCCACCGTGTCCCCGGAGGTCAGGTCGTTGATCTGGCCCAGCGTGGGGGAGACGGCGTCGACGGTCACGCAGCCCAGGTCGATCAGCGGCGCCGCGAGCGTGAAGGACTCGAAGCGCAGCGTGTCCGGCGAGGCATCCTGCTTGCCGAGGTCGTCCACCGCGCGGATCAGGAAGAGATGCTCCTTCGCCCCGATGTCCCCGACCTCGAACCGGAAGATGCTGTCGGTCTCCGTGGTCCACTTCCACGCGCCCGGGTCGGTCGTGTCGTCGACCGCCCAGCGGAACCCTCGAACGGTGCCATCCACGTCTTCGCCCCGCCAATAGAGATGCGCGCGGTAGTACAGGTCCACGGGATCGTCGGGGTTGGCGGACACATCCGGACCCAGCGTGACGAAAGTTTCCGGGGGACGGTTCCGGTCCACGGCGATCGTGTCATCCCGCCTGCACCCGGCCGCGAGGGCGAGCGCGAGCAGAACGAAAAAGGCCACCCAGTGGAGGCGACCCGGGCCGGCGACGCGCCACAACTCCATGAAAAATCGTCAGTTAGGGGACTGGTGAAAAAGAGCCTACGTACCTTACCAAGAGGACCCCAGGGTGTCAAGCGTGGCAACCTCAGCTCGGCAGGACGCAACTCCTTGTGGATTCGAGAGATAGACCGATCCGGACAAGCAGCTGAGCGGCGCCGGCCTCACAGCCCGGCCGGCAGCTCGACCTCCCAGATACGGATCTCACCGACGGCCCAAGGGTCGTCGTCGAAGCCGATCTGGTCGAAGCCGTTGTCCGGGCAGGCGCTCAGGGCGACGAGAAGGCGAAGATCCCCCGGGACCGAACCAGACGCCCAGCGCGGGTGGAACACGCTGCGGTCGCAGTCCAGGTTCACCGTGGTTCCGGGCGTGGCGACCTCGAGCGGCGCGCCGTCCCGCTGCCAGCTCACCAGCCTCTGCACGTAGATCTTCCATCTTCCCGTCTCGTTCCCGGCGTAGGCGATGTAACGCACGCCCCCGGCGAACTCCGAAGTCAGCGCGGGATTCTGCAGCAGCGCCTCCGATCCCAGGACTTCCGAAATCGGCGGACGCTGCACGCTGGCCGGGTCGAAGTCCATCCGCCAGAGGGTCCCCTGGTCGCCCTCGGCGCGGAACGGCGACGCCAGCGCGCCAGGCGTGCCCGCCCGGGCAGCCTCGCGTCTGGCGACCCGCACGTCCGGGACGAGGAATGCGCGCCCGCCCACCGGAGCCGCCGCGACGGAGCGCGCGCGCGCGGGGGCGGGCCCAGGCATGAGCGTGATGACGCCCAGCGGGTTGTCCACCAGCGCGGTAACCGCGACGCCGCTCACGACCGCGTCGGTGTACCCGGTCGCGCCCGCAACGATGTCGAAGGTGCCGGCGGGCACGTTGAAGACCCGGAACGCACCGGTCGAGTCGGAAACCGTCGACGAGATCAGGTCGGCCGTGCCGGGCAGGAAAACCTCGACGAGCGCCGGCGGCAGCATCGGCGGGTTGTCGGAGAAGCTCAACGTGCCCGACACCGTCCCCGGCGGGAACAGGCTCACCCGCGTCGTCTTGCCCGGAGCGACCACCACCCGCGCGGTGTCGCGTAGCGAGGCCCGCGCGCCCGAGACGATCAGCGTCTCCTGCACCGCGGTGTCGATCGACTCGTCGGGGTTGACCGCGAACGGCATCAGGCACTCGAAGAGCATCTGTTCGCCGATGTTGTCCAGGCGCGTGTCCGAGGTGTAGTCCGTGATGATCTCGCGCACGTCCTTCCGGGTCCAGAACACGTCGGTCTGGGAGACTCCGGACTCGATCAGCAGGCTGCCGCGGATGAGGTGGAAGTAGTAAGAGAGCGTGTCCGAATCGCCGGGCTGCAGGTCCGCGGCGATCACGATCGTCGTGTCGCAGTAGGTCTCCGTTCCCGCCGGGAGCAGGCTCGAGTCCAGCCGCACGCCGATCCGGAACGTCCCGCCGCTCCCCACCGGCAGCGAGCGAAGCAGCGTCGGAGTCCGCAGCGTGTCGATCCCGATGAAGACCGGATACGTCGGATCGTCGGCCGTGGGACTCTGGTAGCTCAGCCACGCCGCGGTGGAGGCGGTGTCCGGCGGAAACACGCTGTCGTCCACCTCGAACGCGCGCACCAGGGCGTCCGCCACGTTCTGCCGGCCGATCGTGTTGAAGACCCCCCCTCCATCGGGGGCGAAGAACGGGTGTCGGTCCACGAAGGTCTCGGTGGACGAAAACGGCGGCGGATCGAAGGTCAGCTGCCTCGGCGCGCCGGTCGGCGGTCCCGGCGCCGCGGGAATGTCGAGGGCAAACAACTTGTCGTCTCCGGAGAAGACGAGGGTGGTCTCCGTCGCCCAGGTCACGTCGCGGCCGTTGCGGGCCATCCGCTCCGGCAGGCCCAGCACCGGCGCCCCACCCGGCGCCGCCGGCAGCGTGACCGGCATTCGCCAGACCTCGTACGCCCCTCCGGCCGTCGTGTGCACGAACGCGATCTGCGTACCCGACGGAGACCACGTGGCGCCGAAGTTGTCTCCGGTGCCGAGCGCGTCGTCGGTGACCTGCCACTTCACGCTGGAAGCGAGATCCGCGCCCCTCTCCAGCAGCCAGACGTCCTCGTCGGTGTCGCGGTCCGCGTCGGGAGCCCCGGGCGTCTTCTCCACCGTACTGAACAGCATCCAGGTCGAGCTGGTGGGATGCGCCTCGGGAAAGCGGCCGAGCCCCGGACTCACCTGGCTCCAGAACTCGCAGTTCTCGCAGATCGGCACCTCGTCGTCCGTCGCGCAGCCGGCGGCGACCAGGAGAACGAGCGCCGCGAGCCTTTCCCAGCCCCGACGGTGGAAGCGAACCTGGCTCATGGGGGGGATACCGTCTCCCTCCGTGCTGCGAGAAGAATGGCGGGATCGAAGCGACCAGGGTCGGGAAAAGCGGACCTGACTATATGCAGGCCCCCCGGGGGTGTCAAGCGGACCGGCGCCACCGACTTGTCGTCTAACTTTTCTCGCGACAATCGTTTGCGCCGATCGATGCGGCTCACTCGACGTATCCGAGAGCTTCGACTTGCTCGCGGATTTCGCGCGCGACGGGCGACTCCGGAGCCTCGCCCGCGCGCGGCAACGGCGTCGTCTCCCAGGTCGGCACCGTCCGGGGCGCGCGGTCGCGCCCGCCTTCCGGTCCCAGCAGAGCGATCGCCACCTCGCCGTCCAGATCCTCCCCGACCGGAAGGTCGAGCGCGTGCAGGAGCGTCGGGAGGATGTCCTGGACGCGCGCTCCGGTTACCACCGCCCCTTCCGCGGCCGCCCAGGGACCGGCCAGGAGCACCGTCCCCAGCTCGCGGTGCATGTAGATGCCCTGCCGCGCGGACTGGTCGATTCCCACCCGGGGCCCCTGGAAGCCGTGATCCGAGACCAGCAGGACCGACGTCCGGCGAAGATCGATCTCCCGGAGGATCCCGCCCAGCAGACGGTCTGTCTCTTCGAGGTAGCGGTCGACGGTCTGCCCGAAGAGGCGGGTGGACGCGGTCGTGTCGCCCTGCGCGACGCGTTCCCGATCGCCCCAGAACTGGTGGCACACCGCGTCGGGTCCGCGCAGGTACACCGCCATCACGTCCTCGGGGCGGTTCCGCAGGAACTCCCTCGCGACGGCGGCGAAAGTGAGGTCGCCGGCCCAGATCCAACGCAGCGCGTCCATTCCTTCGCGCGCGCCGCGCGGCGGCTCCGCGCCGATTCCCTCGCCGAGCAGGACACGCAGGCTCTCGTCCGCGATGGAGTCGGCGCGCACGACCAGCGGCTCGATCTCCTGCTCCAGCTGCGCGGGATGCGTTCGCCCCGTCGTTCCCGCGCCCTCCGCACCCTGCGCGACGAAGTACTTCACGTAGTCGGTGACGATCGTGCCGTTCACTTCCTCCGCCGGCCAGGTCTCGAGCCACCCCAGCACCGACACGCTCAGTCCGGCCTCGGACACGATGTTCCAGAACGCCCGCGTCGTCCGGTGCCACGCCGTGTAGACCTGCCGCGCCGCTCCGTCCTCGCCCTGCGCGGGCACCAGGAATCCGCGCCCCTTCTCCGCCGGCAGCCGCCCGGTCGCGATCGTCGTCCAGATCACCGGCGACTTCTCCAGCGGGACGAGCGTGAGCAGGTCGGCCCGCGTCCCGCGGCGCAGAAGGTCCGCGAGCACCGGCATCGTGCCCCGCTCGACGAGCGGATCCACCAGATTCCAGTCGAAACCGTCGATGCCGATGATCACGACGCGCGGCGGCGCGCGACGCTCCGGCCCCGCGCAGCCCGGGCCGAGCAGCAGGGCGAACGCCAGGAACGACGCTGTCCCGCGCGCGATGCTCATCCGCCGGCCCGTCCGGTCCAGTGCGCGCGTCGCGCCTGCAGGACGGCGGCGTCCCCCCCGACCTCGCCGAACCGCGCGAACCAGCGCCCCGCTTCCGCCGCGTCTCCGCGCAGCCGCTCGTGCACGAGGCCGAGCTCGAGGTACGCATCCGGATGGGTGGGGTGGCGGCGAACCTCCTCGGTCAGCTGCGCCACTGCCGTGTCCACCTCGCCGCGGCTCGCGGCCATCTGCGCGAGCGTGATCCGCACGCCGGGGAAGCCCTCGTCCTCGGCCAGCGCGCGGCGCAGCGCGTCCTCGCTGCCTTCGCGTTCGTCCATCGTGGAGAGGATGCGCCCCAGCACGGCGTACGCCTCGGCGCAGTGCCCGCCGGCCTCGAAGTACATGCGCAGCACCGCGAGCGCTTCCGGGATCCGCGCGCGGATCCGTGACACCTCCGCGAGGCGGAACAATCGGTCTTCGAAGCAGGCGCCGCGACCCGACGAAGCCAGGCGCCGGCGCTCCTCCAGGTACGCCGCCCACTTCCCGCTCTGGGCCCGCACCGTCTCGTGCTGCTGGGGGTCCCAGCGGCCGTCGTACTCCAGAATTGCCGAGAACTGCGCCGCCGCGCTCGCCGTGTCACCGGCGACGAAGTGCATCTCACCGAGCGCCAGCCGCGCGACGAGGTAGCGCGGCTCGATCTCCACCGCACGCGCGTACGCCAGCAGCGCTTCGTCGTGCCGCCCGAGCTCTTCGAGAACCGCGCCGCGGTTGTACGGCGCCCGCGAGTACGCGGGATCGAGACGCTCCGCCTCCGCCAGATGCAGCAGCGCCTCCTCGTGCCGTCCGACCCGCGCCAGATCCACGCCGAGGTTCAGGTGTCCCTTCTCGTAATCCGGCTTCAGCGAGAGCGCCTCCTCGTACTTCGCGATGGCCGCGTCCCAGGCCTGCCGCGAGTCCTCCACGATTCCCTGCCGGTAGATGATCTGCGCGATGCCCTTGGACTCGTCGATTCCGTAGAAGTTCGCCTGCATGAGCCACGCGCACGCCGCCGCAGAACCCGCCGCCCCTCCGACGAGCTTCCAACGCCGCGCGCGCACCGCCGACACGATCTCGAGGGCGGCGAACGCCGCGAACAGCAGGAGCGCGGGGAGGATGGGGAGCCGATACCTCGCCACCACGAAGAACAGGACGATCGACGTGGAGTAAGCGATGGTGAAGAGGTAGGGCAGCAGCCAGGGCCGCGCCCGGCGAAGCGCCAGGGCCATGCCCACCACTGACAGCGGCCCGATCACGCCGAAGGTGAGCGCCGGACCACGCAGCGGCATCGACCAGCGCCGGAAGTACTCGAAGTGATCGATCTGGGGAATCTCGTACGTGCTCCAGAAGTGCACGAACTTGCGCACCAGCCCGGCGGCGAACGTGCCCGGATGCCGCCGCACGTGCTTCATCGTCTCGTCGAACCAGAACGAGGACACTTCGCTGTACTTCATGGCGCGTCCCGTGGCCAGTTCCGCCTCCGTGCGACACTCGACGTCCTTGGTGAGGTCGGCCTCGATGGCCTGGACCGATCCGTCGGGACGCTCCAGGTACAGGACCGGCGTGAGGTGTCCGCCGTTCGCCATGGGACCGTTGCCGATGTAGAAGTTGAGTCCGCCGTTGGTGGTCAGCAGGACGGGATCGCCCGCTCTCCAATTGTGGATCGTCGCCGGCAGGATGAAGAGGAGCGTCCCGAGCGCCAGCGCCAGGCCTCCCGGCAGCGCCTTCCGCCACTCCGCCCTCGACGTCGTCGGTTCGAGCACGCGCCCCCACGCGGCCAGCAGCCATAAGAACGCGAGCGGGGCGAAGATGAGGATAGCGGCGTTGCCCAGCGCGTAGGTGCCGAGCACCGCCCCTGCGGCGAAGGCCCAGCGGCTCGATCGCCGATCGGCGGCCTCGAAGAGCAGCAGGAGGAGCGCCGTCGAGAGGAAGATCAGCAACGTGGGATACAGGATCGAGACCGACTCGAACACGTAGGGGCCGTACACCGCCGCGGCTCCCGACGCGATCATCGCGAGCGTCGGTCCGGCCAGGCGACGCGCCAGTAGGTGCATCAGCGCCACGGACGCGACGGATCCCGCGACCTGCAGGTGGCGAACGGCGTCCAGGCTCGGACCGAAGACCTTGTAGACCGCGGCGAGCAGGTACGGGTACAGCGGCCCCATGAAGAAGGGATCCTCGGCCTGCAGGCCGTCGCGCAGGATACGCTTCGCCCACTCGTCGTAATACAGGGCGTCGAGGCCGAGGAAGTCGAACCAGGCGTACGGGGCGAAGCTGTTCCAGTGCAGCAGACGCATCGCCCAGGCAACGATCAGCGCGCCGGCGAGGAACCTGCGTTCGAGCATCGTCCAGGGCGCGACGGGGACGGCGCTCATCGCTACTGCACGTAGCCCAGCGCGCGCAGCTGTTCCTCGACGCCTGCGTCCACTCCCACGGGAGCGGTCGTGCCCGGCCGGCGCAGCTCCACCCGCGAATCGCCGCTGAACAGCATCGGGCGCTCCACGAAGTACGTCGCCGGAAAGACCTTGCGCGGGAAGTTGTGCAGGTAGCGGCGCGGCACTTTCTCGCCCAGCACGTGCAGCGCCACGGCGGGTACGTCGGCGAGGTCCAGGTCGCGGACCGGACCCGCCACGATCGGCGGACCGCACGCCGCGAAGTAGCCCAGGCGGCGGTGATAGGCGGAGAAGCTCCGCGCCGGCATCACGCCGGTGAGCGCGTCGGCGGCGGAGTTCCCCGGAACGAACACGAAGCCCTCGGCCTCCTCGGCGACGATCTCGGGGCCGAGATCCCGCCCGTATCCGCGCGACGCCTCGCTCCGCGTGTCGTGCACGCGCTGCACGAGCGGCCGGCCGCGATCATCGCGGAGACCCTCCAGTCCACGCGCGAAGGCCGCGCGGCGCGTCGAGTCGGCGCCGCCGAGCCAGAAGTCGCCACCGAAGACGTTGCGCGTGCCCGCGCCCGAGGGCACGGCCTCCCCCAGGTCCGCGAGCACGCGTGCCTTGGAGATCCCCCAGTAGGCCGGACCGAACCCGTGGTCGGAGAGGACGAACAGCACCGCCTCGTCCGGCAGGCGATCCCGCACCTCGCCGAGCACGTCGTCGCAGAACACGTAGCTCTCGCGCACCGCCTCGCGGAGAACCGCCGGAGCGGAAGCGTCGTGCCGCGGGTGCTCGGGATCGTGGAACTTCCAGAGGTGGTGCTGGATGCGGTCGGGCGCGGTGAACACGATGAACGAGAGATCCGGCCGACGCTCGAAGAGCAGGTCGAGACCCACCTCGCGCTGCGCGCGCGCGATGGCCTGCACCTGCTGCAGCCACTGCTCCTCCCGGCCGGGCTCGGGCGCGCCGCCGTACTGGTCGCGGAGGTACCCGCGCCGCAGGATGTCCGCCTCGAGATCCGGCGGGAAGGTGAGCGGCGCTCCCTCCGGGTAGGGGAATCCCGAGATCAGGAAGCCGTTCACCGAGTCGGGCGGCGACGTCACGGGGACGTTCACGATCCCCACCGTGCGGCCCGTCGTGGTCAGGTCCTCCCAGATCGCCGGAGCGAGGCGGCAAGTCGCATCGACGTAGCGACCTCGCGGATCGTCGCCCTGGGGAAGCCAGAAGCTCCAGATGCCGTGATCGGACGGCGGCACGCCGGTGACGACCGTGGTCCAGGCGGGCGGCGAGATGGAGGGAATCGTGCTGCGAACGGCGCCGACGGCGCCCTCGCGGCGGAGCGCGGCGAAGTTCGGCAGCAGACCTTCGTTCTCGAAGCGCGCGAGGATGCCGGGATCGATCCCGTCGAAGCCCAAGATGAAGACGGGCCGCGGCGCCGCTGCTTCGGCCACGGTCGGCTCACGCGGATCCGCGGCGCAGCCGCCGAGGAGCGGCACGAGCAAGACCGAGGCGAAGCTGCGTACGCGGGACATCCGGGCTCCGAGGGCTGGCCGACCTCGTCGGGGGCAAGGCCTTCGAGTGTAGAGGACCGGTTCCGGGGCCACAAGGTTCCGCGCCGCGGGGGTGGTGAGTCACTTTGGGACGTGCGCGCCGTGCGAGGTCGAGGGCCGGGGCACCGGGCTAGAACAACCCTCGCGACGCAGCGCCCCGAGGATGGGGCCCGCGCGAGTTCCGCAGCGGGTGCGCAGGCCGTGCGAAACGACGACGCGCGAAGAGGAACCTCTGCGCACCCGCGAGGACTGTCTGAGCCCGGGCCCCGTCCTCGGGGCGCTGCGTCGCGGCGGGAAACCGCGGCGCACCGCGCGTCGGCCCTCAGTCCTCCCGGGCGACGGCGAGCGCCGTCCCGGCGAGCGCCAGACCGAGGCAGGACAGCGCCACCCCCCACTCGAAACCCGGCGGAACGTAACGCATGCGCACGACGTGATTGCCGCGCGGCACCACGATGCCGCGCACCACGCCGTACACGGGAAGGATCTCGACCGAACGGCTGTCCACGGAGGCGCGCCAGCCGGCGTCGAAGGAGTCGGCGACCACCAGCACCGCCTCCGCGCCGGTCCGCACCCGGACCTCCAGCTCGTTCCACGAGTCGGTGACCACGCGCGCGCTCCCCGGATCCGCCGTGGCCGCCCCGCCCGCCGTACCGGTGCCCACCCACAGCGCTTCGCCACTCGGATCGATCCGGCCTCCGCGAAGATGCGCGGCCATCTCCCCCGCGCTCACCCCGCGCCCCGCGGCCGCGAGCCTCACGCGCGGCTGCGCCTCCGTGTTGAGCCAGAGCCGGAACCCGGACGACGGCACCGCCACCCAGCCGTCCGCGTGGAACGGCTCGCCGCTCACCGCGGCCCGTACCGCCAGCGCGTCGAGCAGCGGATGCTCCATCGATTCGCTTCGCTCCGGTTCGACGATCCTCCGCCCCGTCCAGATGCCGTGCGAGAACACGTTCTCTCCCCACGCGGTCTCGAGCGCGTCGCCGAGCTTGCGGTCGGCCAGCGCGTTGTATCCCTGGAGGTCGCGGAGCGCGTACGGCACGTTCGTCGACGGCGGCAGCACGCTGGAGAGCGCGTACGGCCGGATGGGCATGTCGCGCCCGAAGCGCACGAAGCGGCCCCCGCCGGCCGCCGCGTCGGCGTCCAGCAATTCGCGGAGGCGGTCGACGCCCGCCGCCCTGGGGAACGCGTCCTCCGGCCTGCGGTCCAGCCGGTACGGCGACGCGAAGAGGAAGAGCTGTGCGGCGGCCAACAGCAGCGGGAGGCGCGCCGCGAGCGGCGAGGGCCGCAGCAGGAACGATGCCCCGCCCGCCGCGGCGAAGGCTGCTGCGGTCACCGTGCGGCGAACCACGCGCGCGGCGGTCTCCGGATCGAGCGTTCCGCCCGGCAGCAGCGAGAGATCCGCTCCGAGCAGTGCGGGCAGGTTCGCGGCGGAGACGGCGACGAATCCCGCGCCGGCGGCGGTCAGCACGATGACCGCGGCGCCGAACACGCGCCGTGCCCGGCCGCCGGCCTGCGCGAGCTCCGCCGCGGCCAGCGCCGCGGGGACGATCTGGGCGAGGATCGCGAGGCTGCCCACGCGATCGATGCGCGCGATGCGGAACCCGGGGAGCACTTCGTACGCCACGCGCGCCAGCGGCGAGCCGAACGCGAGCAGCGCGGATACGACGAAGAGCGCGGTGAACGGGAGGGCGGTCCGGCGCGTCTTTCGCGCCGTCATGCCGTAGAGCGCGAGCAGGAAGACCGGGGTTCCCGCGAACACCGAGTTCAGCTGATTCCTGATGTAGAAGCCGTCCCCGAGCGGGAAGAGAACGCTCCACTCGTCCTCGGTGAGCGGCGAGCCGAAGAACTCCGGCACGGCGAAGCGGATGATCTCGACCGGATGGAGCGCTCCGGAGATGACCGACGAGTAGGGGAGATCGGCGCGCGACGACAGCTCCGCGAGCGCCCGCGTCGGCAGCAGCTGCGCGGCGACGAGGATCACCGCGAGCGAGCCGGCTCCGCCCAGCGCGAGCGCTACGCGACCGAGGGGCGGCCGCTTCCCTGCGCCCTTGGCCACGGCTCGCTCGACCACGACGACGAGCGCCGCCGCGTACGCCGCGTGCAGCGCGAGCTGCGGCTGTCCGGCGAGGAACGTCATGGCGCCGGCCAGGGCGAGACGAGCGCTTCGCCCCGGCCCGAGACGCCGGGACACGTCCAGAGCCAGGTGCACGACCCACGGCATCCACGCCGCCGTGGCGAGGAAGGTCGGCTGCCCGTAGTGCTTCGCGAAGTACCCGTTCATCGACCAGGCCACGCCCGCGAGGAACGCGACGCCGCGCGGGACACCGAAGCCGCGAGCCAGCACGAACACGCCCACGCCGGCCCAGGCCGCGTGCAGGAAGAGGAACCAGCCGAGCTGGCGCGCGGGTTCGAGCGGCAGGAGCAGCCAGTTCGGCGGATAGAGGACGCCGGCCTGCACGTCGGCCAGGAACGGCGTCCCGCAGAACGAGTAGGGATTCCAGAACGGCAGGATCCCCTCTCGCCACGCGCTGTGCATCACCGCGCGACGCGGCCAGTACGAGAGGTTGCAGTCCAGACTGACGGAAGGCGCAGCGCGAGCCTCGGCGCCGACCGTCTCGGCCCACGGCCGCCAGCGCGCGATGTTCCCGGTCACGGCGACACGCCCGCCGACGAGCTCGGGCGCGAAGAAGACGGCCGATACGGCCACGATTCCGGCGGCGCCGAGCGGGAACCTCAACGGCCGCGGTCCGCGCTCGGCTGGCTCGCCGCCGCGTCTCGCAGCGACCGCAGCCGCGCCAGCGCCGAGACGACCGCGGGGTCACGCGGCGCCAGACGTTGCGCTTCGCTCAGCTCCCGCTCGGCCGCGTCGAGCCGCCCGAGCTCGAGCAGGGCCATGCCGAGGTTCCGGCGCAGCAGCGGCTCGGGACCCTCTTTCGCTGCAGCCAGCGGCTCGAGCACGGCCACCGCCTCCTCGAATCGACCCGCGGACAGGTACACCGACCCGAGCGCGAAGCCCGCGTCGGGATGATGCGGGTCGAGCCGCAGGACCTCGCGGAGATGGTGGATCGCCTCGGTCCACTCCCGGGTCTGGATCGCGCCGATTCCCGCGACCCAGTGCACTCGCGGAGCCAGCTCGGGAGAGATGGCCATCACCCGGTCGAACTCGCGGGCGGCTTCGTCGCTGCGGCCGAGTCGGGAGAGCAGCGAGCCGAGATTCAGTCCCACGCGCGGGTCCTCGGGATGCTCCGCCGCCGCCGCGCGGTACTCCGCGATCGCGCCCTCCAGGTCGCCCTCCTGCTCGAGCATCACGCCGAGATTGTAGCGGTGGAAGGGCGCGTTCGGGAGCGAAAGGTCCAGCACGCCGATCCGATCGAGGAGCCGCTCGTTCGTCGCCGCGAAGAGTCCGGCGAGCAGCACGACCGTTCCGGCGAGGGCGCCTCCCCGCGCGGAGCGAACCCGATCCACGAGGCCGACGACGCCGGCCGCGGCGAACGGCAGCAGGAGGGCGGTGACCGGCTGACGGAAGCGAGAGCACACGAAGAACGCGGTGATGGACACCTGGTACACGAGGATCGTGGCGACCAACAGTCGTGTCTCGCGCGGCACGCCGCGGAAGAGGAGCAGGCCGAGGATCGCGAACGGCATGATGATCGAGAGCTGCGGCAGGAACACGCGGAGGATCGGAGTGAAACGTTCGGCCTGATCCTCGAGGTCCACGTTGTTGCTGTTCTCGAGGCCGCTCCAGCACAGGATCGCCTTGCGCGCCATCAGCACGGCCGCCGCCTTCGGATCGGAGCGCATCCAGGCCTTCGCCCTGTCCACCCACCAGCCGTTGATCTCGGACGCGGACAGATCCCGTCCGGTCTCGCGCTCGGCGATCTCCTCCGCCGCCACCTCGAAGAGGTCGCGATACTCCGCGGTGACGTAGTCGGCCTCGACCCTGCCGGGAACCAGCGACGTGCGGCCGTCGGCCTCCGCGTTGTTGCCCACGTAGAAGTTGATGCCGCCCTGCGTGGCGATGAGCACGAAGTCGTCGGATGCGAGCCAGTTGCGCCAGGTGGTGAGCGCCACCGGCAGCGTGACCGCCACGGTCAGCGCCGCGAGCCGCGTGACCAGCGGACCGCGAGGACCCGCGCGGCCGACCCACCACATCCAGAAGAACGCTGCGGGCGCCACGGCGAGCGCCGTGGCGTGGGTCACCGCGGTCAGACCCAGCGCCAGCCCGCCGGCGATGGTCCGGGCCGTCGACTCGCGCCGGCCGGCGTCGAGCAGCAGCAGCACGGACGCGGTCTGCAACGTCACTCCCAGCGCGACACCGAGTATCTCGCCTTCGTGGTAGATCAGCATCCCGTAGCCGGCGGCGAGGAACGCGGCGACGTCGGCCACGCGCTGCCCGTGCGTGCGCAGCGCGATGCTTCTCACCAGCACGACGGTGACGAGGCCGAGCAGCATCTGCGCCAGCCGCGGCGCGAGCAGGCCTTCCGGAAAGAAGAAGCGGACCGCGGCGAGGAAGAACGGATAGAGCGGCGCGCGGAAGCTCCCCGGATCGGCCTGGAGCGGGTTCCCGTCCAGGATGTGCCTCGCGGCCTGCTCGTAGAATACGCCGTCGAGCACGAGGATCCGCCCGATCGGCGTGCCGGAGAGCTCGCGGAGGTACTCCGCGCGAAGGAGCACGCCGAAGAGGATCGCGAGCCAGAGCCAGCGGCTCCTCAGCTCACTGGACATAGCCCAGCGTCTCCAGCACTTCCCGCGACCCTTCGGGAATCTCCGCGGCTTCCTCCGCTCCCATCACCGCGCGCTCCTCGCTCCGGCGCACCGGGCGCGCGGCGAGCGCTTCGCCCCCGACGAGCTCCGCGGGCACGGCTCCGTCCAGGTCCGCGGGCTGCGGCACGCGGAAGAGCCAGTAGATCGTCGGCGCGATATCGAGCAGCGAGAAGGTGCGCCGCTCCGGATCCGCGGCGAAGTCAGGCCCCGCGGCGATGAGGAACCCTTCCGGCCGGTGGTAGCCGGAGAAGGAGTAGCTGGCCGGACCGAAGAGGGGGTGCTCGGGCTTGCCGAGCTCGATCGTGCCGCGTCCGGCGAAGCCGCCGCGCGTCTCTAGGAAGACGACGTCGGGCGCGTTCTCCACCCAGGGTCCGTCGTAGAGCTGCTCGCGCATCCACACTTTCTCGACGAACTTCCCGCCGGACACCGGATCCACGAGCGCGGACAGATCGGCGACGAGCCGTTCGCGCACCTCCGACGCTTCACCGCGCGGGATCTGCCCGTTGGGATCGCGCCCGGCGATGGACACGCGCAGCGCGTCGGCGAAGGGGCCCGGCGGATACGCCTCCAGCCAGTGCCGGCCGCCGCCGGAGGTGTCCGGACGGAAGAAGCCGCGCTGGCGCAACCAGTTCCACATGCGCAGCTCACGGTACACCGGACCCATGCCGTGATCGGACATCACGATCACGTTCGTCTCCGGACCGGCGATCTTCAGCATCTCGCCGACCACGCGGTCCGCGCGGATGTAGAAGTCGCGGATCACCGGTCCGAAGTGCTCGGCGAGACCGGCGTCGTAGTCGGGATGCTCGGGGTCGGAGAACTTCCAGAAGAAGTGCTGGGACTTGTCGATCCCGGTGAACACCACCCAGAAGAGATCCCAGTCCTCCTCGACCAGCAGCCGCTTCGCCTCGGCGGCGTGCCGGTCGAACGTGTGCACCAGCTGATCGAGGAACGGCTGCTCGCTTCCGGCCACGATGCCCTCGCCGAAGGGATCGAGCGGGTACGGCTGCAGCTCCCGCTCGAGCTCCGGCGGCCAGGTGTACCCGGTCGACTTCGCCCCGTAAGGGAAGCCGGAGATGAAGAAGCCGTTCACGGAGTCGGGCGGGAAGGTCATCGGGATGTTCATGATGCCGGTGCGGTAGCCGGCGTTGTTCAGGAAGCGCCACACCGGATGGGCGCGGCGGTCCCGCGACGTGTTCAGGATCCCCTCGGTGGACGAGACCGCCATGCGGTAGAAGTCGTAGATGTTGTGCTTCCCGGGGTTCACCCCGGTGATCGCCGTGGCCCACGCGGGAGGGGAGACCGAGGGCAGCGTGGATTCCAGCACGCCCCCCGCGCCCCGGGCGCGGAGCGCGGCGAGGTTCGGCAGGAGCCCCTCAGCCATCAACGGATCGATGCGGTCGAGGGTCGCGCCGTCGAGTCCGATCACCAGCACCCGCGGCGGATGCTCGCGGCCGGCGCAGCCCGCGGCGACGAGGCAGGCGGAGAGCGCGGCGAAGAGCGCGGCGAAGAGCGCGGCGGAGCGCGTCCGGGTCATTCCTTCGATTCTAGACGATCCGCCGGAACCTCGGACCACGCTTCCGTGGTGCCTGGAACTCCGAGCCGGTCGAGTCTCCGCGAGAGCGACTCCGCCGCCTCGAGAGCCGGGTCGCGCTCCAGCGCCTTGCCCACGAACGCGCGCGACTCCTCCGGCGTGTGCGCCATCAAGGCGCGAAGCAGCCAAGTCCATGCGAGGTCGGCGTGGCGGCTCTCGGCCAGCATCCGCGACGCTTCCTCGTTCCTCCCGCGGGACGCCTCCACCGTCGCGAGCATCCAGGCCTGGCGCTGCGTTCCCGGCAGCGGAAGCTCGCGGCCGGCGGCCAGCAAGCGGGCCATGCCGGCGTGACGCGGACCGGGGTGCACGTACAGTCCGCCCAGGATCGGCCACACGCTGATCCACGCGACGACGGCGAGCGCGGCGACGGGCGCGCCTCGCCGGACGAGCCGCCGCACGCGCGATGAGTCGCCCGTGCCGAAGAGGAACGCGGCGACTGCGAGCAGGAGCACCGGCACCAGCGGCTGGTGCATGCGGCTGTGCCCGTACGCCATGCCGTGCACGGACAGGTACACACCGATCCAGGACAACGCGAGCGAACGGAAGCGCGACCGCGAGAGCGCGACGAGCGCGGCGGGCCCGGCGATCAGCGCCACCGCGGAGGCGGCCCAGGTCAGCACGGTGAGACCCGCGGCGAGCGCCGGAGGTGTTGGACCGTACCAGTCGCGGAGCAGGTGCCGCGGCAGGAAGAAGTCCGGCGCCCAGAACGCGGCGAGCTTCTTCGGCAGGCGGTGCAGGAAGCCCAGGGGATCCCGGCGAAGCTCGCGCCGCGCCTGATCGCGGTACCAGGCTGCGCCGTCGGGCCCCTGCGCATCGGTGACGCCGGCCTCGGCCATGCGCACGGGCACGTCCCGCCGGAACGCATCGTCGGGGTAGTAGGCGAGGAAGCGTGCGTCCAGCCCGTTCTCGAGCGGCAGCCCCAGCGCCCACACGCCCTGCAAGTCGGCCGGGATGTACTCGTTGTTGCCGCTCCACAGGTTGAAGCTGTCGTTCACGTCCGTGACGACGAGCCGCCCCGCGCGCACCGACGCCTGCATCGTCCAGGGAAGCACGACGACCGCGGCCGCCGCACAGACGACCGCGGCGCGGAGCACACCGGTCCGGCCGCGACCGAGCGCGAGCCAGGCCGCCGAAGTGACGAGCAGCACGAGGCCGGTCGAACGGGTCAGCGTGGCGAAACCGAGCGCCACCCCGGCGAGGAGCAGACGCCCGCGGCCGCCGCCTTCGTCCGCGGCGAGCAGCCGCTCCAGCGCGAGCACGGTGAGGAAGCCGTAGAGCGTCTCCGACCACAGGTAGTGCGAGAACGCCACATGCGACGGGTAGAAGGCGACCGCCGTTCCGGCCCAAAACGCCGCGCGTTCGCCGGCGACGCGCCGCCCGATCCGGTAGACGAGCGCGGACGCCACGACGGACAGCACGGCCTGCAGCAGGCGCACGCCGAGCAGCCCTCCGCCGGTGAGCGCCGACGCGTACGCCACGAACCACTGGTAGAGCGGCGCGCGCCACAGCCGCGGGGGCTCGCCGTCCTCGCGGATCGCCCGGGCGAACTCGACGTACTCCGTCTCGTCGTAGCGCGGCGGGAGATCGGCGAAGACGACCGCCAGGATGATCTTCAGCAGGGCCGAACCGACCAGGACGTAGCGGAAGGCGGGGCTCAAATCCTTCCCCGGACGTGAATGTCGGTCCACATCTGGACGACCTCGGCGAGCGTGTGCAGCACGTGGCTCGGGCGGACCGTGGACTGACCGGCGGTCCGGGGATAGTGGCGAACGCCGATCTCGGTCATGCGCAGCCCGAGCTTCGCCGCCTTGGCGAGGATCTCCGTGTCGACGAAGAACTTCTTCGATTCGATGTGGATCCGATCGAAGATCTCGCGGCGGAACAGCTTGAACGCGCAGTCCACGTCGCGGACCCGGATACGGAAGATGACGCGCACGAGGAGGTTGTACCCCCAGGAGAGGACCAGCCGCGAGAAGGGATCGAAGCGATAGATGCGGAAGCCGCTGACGATGTCGTAGTCGTCGATCGACGGGAGCAGGTTCTTGAGCTCGCGCACGTCGAACTGGTTGTCCGCGTCCGTGTAGAACACGAGCGGCATCCGCGCCGTGGTGAAGCCGGTGCGGAGCGCCTTCGCGTAGCCCTGATTCGTCTCGTGCACCAGCACGCGCAGCTTCGGCACACCCGCGGTCATCGCCTGGGCGATCTCCCGGGTGCGGTCGCGGCTGCCGTCGTCCACCACCAGGATCTCGTAGTCGTCGAAGCGCATGTCGCGCAGCACGTCGTCGACGCCGCGAATCTGGCGCTCGATGTTGTCCTGCTCGTTGTACGCCGGGAGCACGACGGAGATGCGCCGCCCGATGCCCGCCGCGGGAACCTCAGCCAAGGTAGCCCATCCTTTTCAGCCGCTCGCGGATCTCGCGCTGCTCCTCGGCGGTGAGCGGACTCTCCGCGCCGGTCCGGCCGGGGACTGCCCGCGGCTCGACGACGCGCACCGGGCGGGCGGCGCGCTCGCGGTCGGTGAACGCCTCGGCGAGCACGCGGCCGTCGAAGTCCGACGGAATGGGCATGCCCAGCCAATGCAGGATCGTCGGCGAGACGTCGATCAGGCGTGCGCCTTCCAGTCGTTCGCCCCGGCGGATGCCTTCGCCGCGCAGGAGCAGGATGCCGTTCATGCGGTGGTCTCCGGAGTTGCCGTAGGCCCGCTCCACGAACCGGTGCGAGGTGAAATCCACCGTGCCCAGCGCCTTGTTGCGCATGTCCGCCGGCAGGAACGTGAGATCCGGTGCTCGATCGAGGAACGGTCCGTGGTAGAGCTGCTCCTTGCGCCACACGTCGCGGACGAGAGCGCCGCCGGTCTCCGGATCCCGGATCTCCCGGAGGGCCGCGGATACCTCGTCGAGCATTGCGTCCGCCTCCGCTCCCGGGTGCACGATGCCGTGCGGCTCGCGGCCGGCGAGGTTCAGGAAGAGCTGTCCGTAGTTCCCCTTCGAGTACACCCGCGTGCGCGACCAGTCCACGTCCGAGAGCGAGAGGAACACCCGGTTCACCCGGTCCAGGAGCCGCCGCCGCGTGCCCACTCCCGCGGCCAGACGCATCCGCGCGAACCCGAGCTTCATCGCCGCGCGGTATCCGAGCGCGGGAGAGATCCCGAGCTCGAAGAGCGTTCTCTTCACGAAGGTCGCCGCGTTGCGCCTCAAACGCAGGTATCCGCGCTGCAGCAACCATACGTTGAACACGAGGAAGTGGTGGATCGGGCCGAAGCCGTGGTCGGAGAGCACGACGTGCACCGCATCCGGCGCCTCCGCGATCCACTCGCCGACGACCTCGTCCACCTTTCGCCAGTAGGCCCGGCAGCGGTCCGAGAGGATCAGCGTCTCGGCCGGGTCGTGCGCGGGATGCGCCGCGTCCAGCACGTGCCAGAGCTCGTGACCGTACCGGTCGGTGCCCCACACGTGCAGCATGGCGAAGTCCCACTCCTTGTTCCGGAGCAGCCAGAGGTTCGCGCGTCGATTCGCCTCGAGCACCCGGTCCAGCTCGTCCAGCACGATCCGCCCGCGTCCCGGACGGTACACCTCGACGTGGTACAGCTGGTACGGACCGGTCGCCGCCTCGATCTCGTCGAGAAGACCGGCGGGGTAAGTGAAGTCCCGCTTGCCCATGGGTGTCAGGAAGTCGCCGACCAAGCATCCGTCGACCGGCGTGGGCGGATACGTCACCGGCACGTTGACGACCAGGACCTTCTTCCCGCTCTCGCCGATCAGCTCCCACAGCGTCGCGCCGGCGCGCGTGCTGCTGCTCACCGGGATCTCCTCGAAGCCACCCGGCTCGCGCAGGAAGAACTCGAAGACGCCGTGCTTCGCCGGGTTCTTCCCGGTCATGAACGAGCACCAGGCGGGCGCCGTCACCGGCGGGAGGATCGAGCGGAGCGGGCCCGACACGCCCTCCGCCCGCAGCCGGGCGAGGTTCGGCATGGAACCGTCGTCCAGCCACGGCCCGATGAGATCGAAGGTCGTGCCGTCCAGCGCGATGACGAGCACGCGGCGCGACATCCGCTATTCCGGAATCAGGTACACCGGGCTCGACCAGGCCATGCCGCCGGACTGGTCCACGCCGCGCAGGTAGACCCAGGTCGGCGCGTCGACGGGCGGCGTCGTGGCGGTGAGCTCGATCACCTCCGCGTCCGGGCCTTCGGGCGTCAGCGTTCCGACGGGTCCTGCCGGACCGATGAACTCCAGGCGCACCCACTGGGTCGTCGAGCCGAGCGCGCCGTAGAGGTTCGCGCGGTGCCCCTTCGGGACACGCAGCTCCGATCCCATCGGGGCGCCGTCCACCGTGAATTCCAGAAGGTAGCGGAGGCCGGTCGTCGCGTAGCAGCGTCGCGCGCGGAGCGCCTCCAGGATGGCCTCGTGAGTGAGCTCCTTGGCCAGCACCGCGGTGAGCCCGCCGGCGTAGCGGTGATCCTCCATGGTGAACCCGCGCGGGTTGCCCGGCGTGGAGAGCCGCGTGTCGCTCGTCCCGACGACTCCGACGCGCAGACCTCGGGCGAGCAGGTCGTGGAAGAAGGCGCCGGCGGTCTCCCGGGTCGTGGGCAGCGTCGATCCGGGCGCTTCGAAGCACCCCAGCGAAGAGTAGATCTCGACGAGCTGCTCGGAGCCGATCGAAGCCGGATCCACCGCCGGAGCCATCGCCGAGCCGGAGGGATGCGCGACGGTAGTCACCGAGCCCGGCGGAAGCGCCGCGGCCAGCTTCGCCGGCGTATCGATGCCCGCGGCCACGGTGGGGAGCGCGGCCGGCGGAGTGGAGAAGATGACCAGGCGGTTGCCGTACTCCTTGGACGTCCACTCGAACCCGACGAACCCGATGAATCGGCCGACCTCGGTGTGCTCGTCCGAAACCGTCTTGGTGATGTCCGAGAACGCCACGTCGTCGAGGACCTTCTCGAGCGTCGCCTCGCGGTCGTTGTCCGTCAGCACGGCGAAGTCGATCAGCCCGACTGCCTTCCCGTACCAGAAGAAGACGCCCGGAGCCTTCATCCCCGAGGAAAGATCCGAGTGTCCGTTGAGGTCGCCCCAGAAGATGCGGTACTCGGGGTTCTCCGTGACGTTGAACGCGTTGGCGAGCGACTGCACCGTGTCGCCGGGCACAGAAGCGCGGAGGAAGTGCACACCGGTCTCGGGGAAGACCACGTCGGCGATGCGGAACCAGCCCTCCTTCATGGGCTCCACCGCCATGTCCTCCGCGAACTGCACGCTCGCCGGCTTCGTCTCGATGCGGAACGCGCCCTCGAAATCGTAGTCGGGAAGGCCGGCCTGGGTGAGCACGCGCAGCCGGACCTCGGTCTTCTCGCCGCGCACGACCACCGAGGGCATGACCACGTGGAGATAGGTCCCGCGCTCACCCGGCGCCTCCTCCGGCGCGGCCTCGCTCTCGACGTTCTCGGCGTCGCCGCCGCCGCCGCCGCAACCGGCCAGCAGCGGTAGGAACGCCAGCGCGGCGAGTCTCCCGCGGACAACCCTCATCTCGGTACCTCCTGGCCGCAAGGCCGTTCGTGTGCGGGCGCCCAGCGCGCCCGCAAGCATAGAGGACGACCCCGGCGTCGTCGACGGCTCAGACCCGCTGCTCCTCCGGCACGGCCAGGCGGGAGAGATCGGCCAGCCCCTGCACGCGATCGACGATGCGCCCGAGCAGACGAAGCCGGTTCACGCGCACGCGAGGATCCTCCGCCAGCACGAGCACGTGGTCGAAGAAGCCGTCGATCGGGGCTCTCAGCGAGGCGAGCCCGGCAAAAGCGTCGGCGTAGCGGTGCTCGCGCTCGGCCTCGGCCACGGCGCTCTCCACCGCGATCCAGGCGTCGAACAGCGCCCGCTCGGCGCGCTCGGACAGGAGCGCCGCTTCCGGAGCGCCCTCCGCCGAGTCCTTCTTGAGAATGTTGCGCGCACGCTTGAATCCCGCCGCCAGCGCCTCGAAGTCCTCGCGGCGCGCGTCGCGGAGCTCGGCGAGCGCCCGCGCGCGAGCCAGAGCATCCAGGGGATTCGGGTCGGCCGCAGCCAGCACCGCGGCGACGACGTCCGCGGCGATGCCGGCCTCGTCGACGAGCCAGCCGGCCAGCCGGTCGCGCACGAAATCCGCGCACTCGCCGACGACGGGCTCGGGCACGACGACGCCGTACCCCTCGGCCGCTCTGGCGAGCAGGCTTCGCACCGACACGTCGCGGCGCCGGTCGGCGAGGATGCGGATGATCCCGAGCGCCCCTCGGCGGAGCGCGAAGGGATCCTTGGATCCGGTCGGCTTCTGGCCCGCGGCCCACACGCCGATCATCGTGTCCAGGCGGTCGGCCAGCGCGAGGCACGCTCCCGCTTCGGTCGCGGGCAGCGCGTCCCCGGCGAAGCGCGGCCGGTACTGTTCCTCGAGCGCCGCGGCGACCTCTTCCGGTTCGCCCTGGCGTAGCGCGTACTCGCGGCCCATCACGCCTTGCAGCGCGGTGAACTCCTTTCCGTCCCGGATCATCGCGCAGACGAGATCGGCCTTGGCGAGCAGTGACGCCCGCTGGACCGCGGCCCGCGTCTCGGCAGGCAGCCGCTCCGCCAGGAACGCGGCGAGCTTCGCCACGCGCGCGGACTTGTCGCCCAGCGAGCCGAATCCCTCCAGCCACACGACGCGCTGGAGCGAGGGCACCTTCGCCTCGAGCGTCGTCCTCAAGTCCTCGTTCCAGTAGAAACGCGCGTCGTCGAGGCGAGCGCGGAGCACGCGCTGATTCCCGTCGGTCACCCTCGGTGCGGCCTCGGGTGCGCCGTTGGAGACGGCGAGGAAGTTCGGCAGCAGCTTCCCGCCCGCGCCGACGACCGCGAAGTAACGCTGGTGGCTGCGCATGGCCGTGGTGATGACCGGCGCGGGCAGCTCCAGGAACTCGCGGTCGAACGTGCCCGCGATCACCGAGGGCGTCTCGACCAGGAACGAGACTTCCTCCACGAGGCCGGGGTCGGGTACGAGCGTCCCGCCGACCTTCGCCGCCGCCTCGACGAGAGCCGCCTCGATCCGCGCCGCGCGTTCCGCGGCCACGAGGATGACGCGGCCGCGCCCGAGAGCGGCGGGATAGTCCGCGGCGCTCGCCACCGGGAACGGACCGCGGGCGAGGACTCGATGACCGTGCGTGATTCGGTCCGAGGAGACTCCCTCGATGGCGAACGGGATCACGCGGTCCCCGAGCAGCGCGAGGATCCAGCGGATCGGGCGGGGGAAGCGGAAGCGTTCCGTCCCCCAGCGCATGGTCTTCGGGAACGCCAGCTTCGCGAGGATTCCGGGCAGCGCTTCCGCCAGCAGGTCGACGGCGGGCCGGCCCTCCACCTGCACGGTCGCGCCGGCGTACGGGCCGCGTTCCGTCTCGATCGGGCGAAGGTTCTCGACGGAGAGACCCTTCCCCCTGGCGAATCCTTCCGCGGCCTTCGTCGCCCTTCCGTCGGGGCCGAACGCCGCCTTCCACGGTGGACCGGTCACCACCTCGGTGCGGTCCTCCTGGCGCTCGGGAACCCCGCGCGCGAGAAGGACGAGGCGTCGAGGCGTCGCGTGGGTCTCCAGCGCGGCGGGCTCCAGCCGGGAGGCGGCGAAGAACGCCTGCGCCTCCGAGCGGAGCTGCTCCACGGCAGGCGGAAGGTAGCCCGCGGGGACCTCCTCGGTGCCGATCTCGCAGACGAGATCGTGACGCGTCACGTCTTCGCCCCTTCCGCCGCCGCGGCCCCGGCTTCCGCGTTCTCCGCGCGGGCCAGCGCGAGCTTCGCCGCGCGAACCGCCAACCCCCGCACCCGCGCGATGTACGAGGCGCGCTCCGTCGGGCTGATCGCCCCGCGCGCGTCCAGCACGTTGAAGCAATGCGAGCACTTGAGCACCGCATCGTACCCGGGATACAGGAGGTCCGCCGCGAGCAGCCGCTTCGCCTCGCCCTCCCAGTCGGAGAACAGGCGGAAATGCAGCTCGACGTTGGCCTCCTCGAAGTTCAACCGGGAGAAGTCCCGCTCCTGCTCCAGGCGGACGTCGCCCCAGGTGAAGCGCTCGTTCCACTTCACGTCGCGGATGTGGTTCACCCCCTGCACGTACATCGCGATCCGCTCCAGCCCGTAGGTGAGTTCCACCGAGATCGGATCCAGCTCGATCCCGCCGATCTGCTGGAAGTACGTGAACTGGGTGATCTCCATCCCGTCGAGCCACACCTCCCAGCCGAGGCCCGCCGCTCCCAGCGTCGGCGACTCCCAGTCGTCCTCGACGAAGCGGACGTCGTGCTCCGCGAGCACGATGCCGAGCTCCCCGAGACTGGCCAGGTACGTGTCCAGCACGTCGTCCGGCGACGGCTTGAGCAGCACCTGGTACTGGTGGAATTCCTGCACGCGGTTCGGATTCTCGCCGTAGCGTCCGTCCTTGGGCCGCCGCGAAGGCTCGACGTAACCGACCCGCCAGGGCTTCGGCCCCAGCGCGCGCAGGAACGTGGCGGGATTGAACGTGCCCGCGCCCACCTCGGTGTTCATGGGCTGCGTGAGCACGCATCCCTGCCGCTCCCAGAAGCGCTCGAGGCGCAGGATGATCTCCTGCAGGGTGAGCATTCCGTCTCCGGTGCCGGGAAGCGGGGCCTGCCGCGCTGCGGGGCGAATCGAGGGCAGGAAGTATAGCCCATCCGAGCCTGCCCGGCAGGCGCGTTTCCGGGGCGGCGGTTCCGTGCTATCTTGCCTGCGAGACTCCCTCGAGCGAGGAAAACCCGACCGGCATGACCCCACCCGCCGCGAACCTCCTGGCGTATTTCGACGAGAAACGGTTCATCCCGGCGCTCCGCGCGAAGAGCAAGGCCGGCGTCCTCAAGGAGCTGGCGGTGTGCATGGCCGAGAACGGCGACATCCGCCATCCGGATCTGCTCCTCGACGCGATGCTCTCGCGGGAGAAGCTCGGCTCCACCGCGATCGGCAAGGAAGTGGCGATCCCGCACAGCCGCACGCTCTCCGTGCCGAACCTCGTGGCGCTGGTCGCCCGCTCCAAGGCCGGAGTCGACTGGGGTGCGGCCGACGAGAAGCCGGTGAAGCTGTTCTTCCTCGTCGTCGCGCCGCCGCAGGAGCGGCAGAACACGTACCTCCCGCTGCTCGGCGCCCTGGTGAGCGCGATGCAGCGGAAGAAGGACCGGGACCGCATCCTCGCGGCGAAGGACTTCGCGGACGTCGAGTCCGCGCTGGCGGAGTCGTTCCGTGGCTGACGCCATGCAGAAGCTGGCTGCGCTGCAGGACATCGACCTGATGATCCGTGAGTACAAGAACGAAGAGGAAATGGGCTTCGACACCAGGGGGCTGGAGACCCTGGAGAAGGCGCGCGCGCGCCTCGCGGCGGAGATCGACGGCCGCTGGCTTCGCCTCTACGAGCGCCTGCGCCAGAAGCACGACCGCGCCGTCGTGCCGGTGATCGACCACACCTGCCTGGGCTGCTCCATGGCCGTCCCCACCGCGAAGCGCAAGAGCGGCGAGGACCGGTCTTCCAACATCATGGTCGTCTGCGAGAGCTGCGGG
This sequence comes from Candidatus Eiseniibacteriota bacterium, assembly GCA_052390515.1. GTDB lineage: Bacteria > ARS69 > ARS69 > ARS69 > ARS69 > JBQTGV01. Next base: position 32,482 of record JBQTGV010000118.1, read on the forward strand.
CGAATCCTCTTCTTCGTCTGACCCGGTCCGCGCGCGGAACGCCGTGAGCCCCTCGTTCGTTCCCTTCGAGGCGAAGATGCGGAAGGGCGGCGTGCCCGAGGCGGCCATCCGCGCGTTCCGCCACTACTGGGAGCAGCTCGTCGCCGGGGAGACCGGGCTGCTCTCCGAAGCCGAGATCATCCCGGTCGAGCATCTGCCCGACTCCCGCGACGTCGCCGCCTGGCGCGATCGCGGCGCCGAGGCGCTGGCCGGGACCGTGGTCATCAAGCTCAACGGCGGACTCGGCACCAGCATGGGCATGACCCGCGCGAAGTCGCTGCTCGCCGTGCGCGGTGACTCCACGTTCCTCGACTTCACCGCGCGCCAGATCCTGCATCTGCGCCGCGAGCACGGCTGCCGGCTGCCGCTCGTGCTCATGAACAGCTTCCGCACGCGGGACGATTCGCTGCATGCGCTGCGCGCGTACCCGGAGCTCGATGTCGGACTCCCGCTCGACTTCCTGCAGAACAAGGTGCCCAAGGTCCTCGCCGAGGACGGCTCGCCCGCGTCGATGCCCGGCGACCCCGAGCACGAGTGGTGCCCGCCCGGTCACGGCGACATCTACACCGCCCTGGTCACCTCGGGCCTCCTCGCCTCCCTGCTCGAGCGCGGCTTCGAGCACGCGTTCGTCTCCAACTCGGACAACCTCGGCGCCGTGCTCGATCTGCCGGTGCTCGGCTGGTTCGCCGGGGAGAACCTGCCCTTCCTCATGGAAGTCTGCGAGCGCACCGAGGCGGACAAGAAGGGCGGCCACCTCGCCGCGCGCCAGGGCGGCGGGCTCGTGCTGCGCGAGGTGGCGCAGTGTCCGGAGAGCGAGATGCGCTCCTTCCAGGACATCCGCCGCTACCGCTTCTTCAACACGAACACGCTGTGGGTGAACCTCGTCACGCTGCAGCGCGTGCTCGGCGAGCAGCAGGGGTTCCTGCCCCTGCCGCTCATCCGCAACGCGAAGACGCTGGACCCGACGGACGACACGAGCCCCCGCGTGTTCCAGCTGGAGACGGCGATGGGCGCGGCCATCTCCGTGTTCGAGGGCGCGCGGGCCATCCTCGTCCCGCGCGAGCGCTTCCTGCCGGTGAAGACCACGAACGACCTGCTGGGGATCCGCTCCGACGTCTACCGCACGACCGAGGATCACCGCATCGTTCCGGTCGAGGGCCGCAGCGTCGGGGACCTCGTGGTCGATCTGGACGCGCGCTGGTTCCGCCGCGTCGACCAGCTCGAGCAGCGCTTCCCGTTCGGGCCGCCGTCGCTCGAGCGCTGCCGGCGTCTCACCGTCCGGGGCGACGTGCGCTTCGGCCGCGGCGTCGTCTGCCGCGGCGAGCAGGTCTCGGTCGTGCACGAGGCCGCCGGCACGCTCTCCATCCCGGACGGCGAGGTGCTGGGCTGAGCGCGAAGCCTGCGGACCGCCCGCTACGCGGCGCTCGCCGCCTCGCGTTCCTGGCTGCCGGAGTCGCCGTCTTCCTGATCCACCTCGCGCTCGCGAAGGCCCCGGGACTGGCCGAGGCCGTGTGGGGACGTGCCGGGCTCGCCGTGGCCTGGGGGCTCTCCCGAGTGACCGGACTCGTACCGTGGTCCGTCGCCGAGGTCCTGATCCTGCTGGTGCTCGCCCTCTTCCTGACGCTGCTCGTGCGCGGGGTCGCCGACGTGGCCCGCGGCCGGCGCCGCCTCGTCAACCTGCTCGCCGGCGGAGCGCTGCTCGGTGCGCAGGTCACCGGCCTGATCGTCGGCGGCTTCTACCTGCTGTGGGGATTCGGGTACTCGCGCCCGCGGCTGGAAGAGCGCTTCGACTGGCCGTCGGGCGCAGCCGCTTCGCCCAGCGAGCTCGAGGGCCTCGCCCGGGAGATGCTCGACGCGACGAACCACGCGTACCGCGACGTGCACGGCACCGACGACGCCCTTGCACCGACGGCGCTCGACCACCCCGCCGTCCTCGAACCCGCGCTGGAGGAAGGCTGGCGGCGGGCGGCGCGGGCTGCCGGCCTCGGCGGACTCCCCGAGCGTGGCGAGTACGGGCGCATCAAGCGGCCGCTCGTGCTCTCGCTCGCGCTGGACTGGCTGGGGATCTCCGGTTTCTATCTGCCATTCACCGGCGAAGCGAACGTGAACCGAGGCCTGCCGGCGGCGAGCTACCCCATGACCGCGGCGCACGAGAAGGCCCACCAGAGGGGCTTCAACCCGGAGAACGAGGCGAACTTCTTCGGCTTCCTCGCCGCGGTCAACTCTCCCGATCCCCTGGCGCGCTACTCCGCGCTCCTCTTCGCCCAGCGCCAGCTGCTGACCGCGCTGGCCACGCTGGACGAGGAGCGCGTCGGGTTGCTGCTCCGGCAGCGGCTTCCCGGCGTTCAGCGCGACGTCGACGACATCCGCGACTACTGGGCGCGGTTCGAGGGTCCGGCCCGGGAAGCGAGCCGCCGCACGAACGACGCGTTCCTGCGCACCAATCGCGTGGAGGGAGGGGTGGCGAGCTACGGGCGCAGCGTGGAGCTGCTCGTCGCGTGGGCGCGGGAGCGCGGTGGCACACTCGCGCCGTGACCGCCCTCTCAGGAATCGAATCGCGAAGATCGCCTCGCGGCGTGCCAGTCCTACCCCGCGGCCTTCGCGCCATCCAGCGCGTCGCGCACCTTCCGGGACAGCGCCTCCAGCGAGAACGGCTTCTGGAGATAGGACGCTTCGGCGTGCGCGACGCCGTACTTCACCGTGGAATCCTCGGCGGTGTAGCCGGACATGTAGATCACGCGCAGGCCTTTGCGAACGAGCTGCGCGCGCTTGACGAGTTTGCCGCCGCTCATGCCCGGCATGATCACGTCGGAGAGCAGCAGGTCGATCGCGGGCTCCGGCTTCGCCAGGATCTCCAGCGCGGCCGGACCCGATCCGGCCTGCAGGACGCGGTAGCCCATGCTCTCGAGAACCTCCACGGCCATCTCGCGCACGTCGATCTCGTCCTCGACCACCAGGATCGTCTCGGTCCCGCGCGGGAAGTCCGTGCGCAGCGCCACCTCCTGGATCCCCGACGAGCTCTTCGCGTAGACCCGCGGGAAGTGGATGTAGAACGTGGTGCCGACGCCGCGCTCGCTGACCACGTCGATCGTGCCGCCGCTCTCTTTGACGATGCCGTACGAGGAGGACAGGCCGAGCCCGGTGCCGCGGCCCTGGCCCTTCGTCGTGAAGTACGGCTCGAACAGTCGGTTCCGTGTCGACTCGTCCATGCCGCAGCCGTCGTCACGGACCTCGAGCAGCACGCGTCGCGAGGCGGCGTTCGGCCCGCTCGCGTCGCCGGAGGGTGCTTCCACGTCGGCGCGCGCCACCTTGATCCACAGGTGGCCGCCGTCCGGCATCGCATCCCGGGAGTTGACCGCCAGGTTCATCACGACCTGCTCGATCTGTCCGCGGTCGCCTTCGATCCGGCAGGCCCTCTCGTCCAGCAGGATCTCCAGCGCGACGTCCGCGCCGACCAGGCTCTTGAGCATCGCCTCGATCCCGGCGACGACGTCGCGCACGTCCAGCACCTCGGTCTTGTGCACGTCCTTGCGGCTGAACGCCAGCAGCTGCCGGGTGAGCAGCGAGCCGCGGACCGCGGCCTTGCGGACGCTCTCCACCGTGGTGCGCAGCCGATCCTGGCCGTCCAGCCGGCTGATGATGAGCTCACTCTGGCCCTGGATCACCGCCAGCAGGTTGTTGAAGTCGTGCGCCACGCCGCCGGCCAGCCTGCCGATGGCCTCCATCTTCTGGGAGTGGCGCAGCTCGGCCTCGAGCCGGCGCTTCTCGGTCACGTCCTGGAACTCGACCAGCACCACCGGCGCGCCGTCGAGATCGAAGCGGGCCGCGCTCATGTTCACGACCAGCTCGCCTCCCGAGGCGGAGCGGAGCACGCGCTCCGACGTGGGCGGGCGCTCCCGGGCGAACGCGCGCGTGTACTCTTGCCACGCCGCCGGCCAGTCGCGCTCGTCGTGCAGCCGCTGGACGGGCAGCCCGACCAGCTCGGCGAGCCCGATCAGGCGGCACGCTTCGGGATTGGCCAGCACGACCTTCCACGCCTCCGGCTCGACCATGAGCATCGCGTCGGAGCTTCGCTCGAAGAGCAGCCGGTACCTCGCCTCGGAGCGGCGCAGCGTGTCCAGGTTGCTGAGGTCCTGGATGAGAACGAGGATCTCGTCGGGTCGGCCGTCCGGCCCCTTCACCGGCAGCGCCGTCAGATACAGCGTGCGTCCTTCCCCCGCCACCGTGACCTGGAACTCCTGGTGCACGATCTCGTTTTCGCGGAAGGCCCGCGCGATGGGACAGCGCCCGCTGCCCGGGTCCGGCCCGGAGAGCCCGATGCGTCGCCACACTTCCTGCAACGGCTGCCCGATCCAGCTCGGCGGTCCTCCTGCGCCGCTCAGGCGGTCCGCCGTGGCGGTGTTGGTCCAGTGCACCGTGTAGCTCGCGTCGACGACGACCGTGTACGTGTCGCTCTGGTTCACCACGGCGACGAACTTCTGCCGCTCGCGGTCGAGCATGCGCAGCTGCTGGTCCAGCGTCTTGAAGTAGCGCTCCTGCTGTTCGCGTTCGGCGCGCAACCGCCCCAGGTCCTGGACGCACCCGAACCGACCGCCCACCAGGCGAAGGAGCTCGCCGAGCGCCGCCGTGTCCGAGGGATTGGCCAGCGGGCTCGAGCGCGGCGCGGCGAGACACACGGCGAGGAGCGCGGGGGCGGAGCCGCTGGACCACGCGTGGCACCATACCAGGTGCCGGTCGGCACCCGGAGCGGTCTCTTCCAGCACCGGCTCGCCTCTCTCTCGCGCGCGTTTCACGACGTCGACGAAGCGGCCGCGCAGCTCCTGGCGGAACGTCTCGTTGGCGGGGTGCCAGAACTCGTCGGCGACGGTTCCGTCGGCGTGCAGGCGGAACACCGCGGCCAGCCCACCGGACGCGCCCGCGAAGAGAGCCGCCGCGCGGGTCAGCACGACGCCCGGCTTGTCCGCCTCCAGCACCGACGCGACCGATGACAGCAGCTCCTGCGAGCTGCCGGAGCCGTTCAGCGCGATGGCTCGGAGGCCGGTGGAGCTCACGTTCCCGCGACCTGTCGGACGCGGTAGGCGTGCGCCAGCACGTCCGCGACTCTCTGCACCTTGTCGACGCAGGATTCGCCGAACGCGTTCACGGTGTGGCTGTCGATGTCGATCTGCGCGAAGATACGGTCGCGGTCGCGGATCAGGATGACGAGCTCTGAGCGGGTCTCGGCGCTGCACGCCAGGTAGTTGGAGACCTCGCGAACGTCGGGGATGTTCAGGTTCCGCCTCTCGGCGATCGCCGTCCCGCACACTCCCTGACCGACGCCGATGAACACGTGATCGGTGGGCGCGCCGACGAACGGTCCGAGGCGAAGCGTGTTGTCGGGGAAGAGCTCGTAGATCCCGGTCCAGTCGAAGCAGGGCTCCATCTCGTGGAGCTCCTGGACCGCGGCCTCCAGGATCGCGGAGAACTCGTCGCCGCCCTCCACCATGCGCTCGAGCTTCGCCACCAGCTCGTCGATCGTCATTCCTTCCTCCCCGGGGCGGAGGTCGGCAAAAGCCCGCCCGGATGCGCGGCGCGAGAGATTCCTCGTTGTATCGACAGGCCCCCGGGAGGGGCTTAGCGGTCAGCCAGGCCGGACGGAGGCCCCTCGGAGAGCTCGTCCAGGATGGCCCTGGCGTGGCGGAGGTGGGGGATCACGATGGATCCGCCGACGATCAGGGCCACGTCGAAGGCCTCGGCGAACTCCGGCTCGGTGACGCCGGCCTTCCGACACTCGATGACGTGGTAGGTGATGCAGTCGTTGCAGCGCAACACCATGGAGGCGACGAGACCGAGCAGCTCCTTCGTCTTCGCGGGCAGCGCGCCGTCCCGGTAGACGGCGCCGTCCAGCTGGTAGAAGCGCTTCGTCTCGCGCGTCCCCTCGGCGAGGATCCGCTCGTTCATCGCCGTGCGGAACTCGCGGAACGCGTCGAGCTTCTTTCCCACGGCTCCTCCCGGGCGGCGGCGTTCAGTGACGCGGCCTCAGCGCCAGAGCTCGTCGAGGAAACGGAGGCTCCGGAGCGCCGGCCGGCCGCCGTGATGGTACTCCAGCACCGCCTCGAGCGCCGCGCGGGATTCGAGGATCGCGCCGGGCCCGGGAGCGCGCGCTCCGGACAGCGGCGCGGAGACTGAGCCGAAGAGCGATGCCCGCAGGAAGTCGACCGTCTCCGGGCCGAGCCGCCGCCCGCCCTCGGCCGCGCGACAGCGCCGGCACAACAGCCCTCCCCGCCGCGCCGACAGCGACGACGACCCGCCCAGGTCCGCGTTCCCGCAGGCCACGCAGCCGGTGAGCTCCGGCGCGATGCCCAGCGAGTCCATCAGCTTCATCTCGAAGGCCACCGGCAGGGCGACGGCGCGAAGCTCCTCGCCCCCGGGGAGCGGCGAGGTCTCGGCGAGCGCGGAGATCGCCTCGAGCAGCAGATCGAAGATCTCGGTGGAGGACGCGCCGTCGGGGACGATGCGGTCCACCAGCTCGGCGCACACGCCCGCGGCGGCGTACGTGAACACGTCGTGGGAGAGTCGGTCGAAGCTCGTGCGCAGCTCGCAGGCGTCGAGGAACACGAGCTGGCCGTGGGGACGCGCGCGGTAGCGGATGCGGCTCAGGTTGAACAGGTCGAGCCCCGCCCCGAAGCGGCTGCCCGGCTTGCGGCTGCCCTTCGCCAGCACCGCGACCTTGCCGCTGTCCCGCGCGAACAGCGTCACCACGTGGGAGGTGTCGCCTTGCTTCACGTGGCGGAGGACGAGTGCGTCGCTCTCGAACCAGGTCACGTCAGAGGTCCGCCTCGCGGATCTCCAGGAAGTCGGCTCCCAGGAAGAGCCAGTGGATGTGCCGGCCGGAGGCGCGGACCGGCCGCCCGTAGATCACCAGCCGCGAAGCGACGACGCCGCGGTCGATGGACCGGAGGCGAAGATCGGTACGCTCCCCGGACGCCCGCACCACGCGGACGGAGAGCTCGTGAGGGAGGAGCAGGTCGCCGTCGGAGTCGCTGCGCACGGTCTGGGCCGGGCGAAGGAGCACCGCGGCGGTCCCGTCGCCCACCGCGTCGAGGAACTCGCCGTCCTCCGGACCGGCCAACGGCGTCGACTTCGCCCGGTCGCGGAGCTCGACCGAGCCGTCGGGAAGCGGGATCGGTCGCGGGCCTTCGCCGAAGCCGATCCCGGAGACGGCGCGCACGATCTGGTCGGCGCTCGGGACCAGCCCGTCGCCCCGCGACCAGAGCGGGAAGGTCGCGCCCTCGGCCGGTGCGTACACCCCGGCGAGAGTGCCGTCGGTCACGACGCGCCACAGGTCCAGCATCTGGAAGTCCGCGCGGAGCCGCGGATTCGCGGAGGAGACGGGGGGCAGCGCGCGGCCGGTCGCGAGATCGAAGAGGAAGAGCTCGGCGGTGAAGCGGCCGTTCTCGGAAGGGCGCCCGGCGACCAGCAGGCTCCCCGAGGCCGCCATGTCCTGGACTTCGGCCACGCCCGGACCGAAGGGGAAGTGGTGCAGGATGCGGTCGCCCTCCAGCACGAAGATGCCGTCGGACTCGGGGACGTGCAACGCCACGCGACTCGTGCCGGGGATCACCGTGAACGGCGACGGCACGCGGATCGTGCCGCGCTCGTCGGGGTCGACGGTCACGGCGATGTGAGCCAGCGTGCGGCCTTCGAGGGGCGGGGCGGGGAAGGCCGGCGCCGCCGCGAGCGCGGGCAGGAGGAGGACGATCGGGAAGAGGGACCGCATGGCCGGATGGTATGCCGGCATGCCGGCCGGGACCAGAAGGCGGGCGCTCACTTCCGCCGCGCCACCCACGGCAGGAGCAGCATCCCCGGCACCCCGGCGGCGATGCTCCAGGCGAAGAACGCCGCGTAGCCGGCCCGCGCGACCAGAAAGCCGGTCGCCGCGCCGCCGATCGAGCCGGCCACGGCCACCAGGCTCGCGAGCAGCGCGTACTGCGTGGCGGAGTGCTTCGGGTTGCACAGGCTCATCAGGAAGGCGACGAATCCCGCGGCCACGAAGCCGCCGCAGAGGCTCTCCAGGGCGATCGCCGCGAGCAGCAGCGCCTTCGACGGCGGCTGCAGCGCCAGCACGCAGAAGCCCGCGTTGGACAGGGACTGCAGCACGCCGAACACGACGAGCGAGCGGAACAGCCCGAACCTCGCCACGAAGGCGCCGCCGAGCAGCGCGCCCACGATCGTGATGGCGAAGCCGACGAACTGCCGGATCACGCCCACCTCGCCCGGCGAGAACTGCAGGTGCTGCAGCAGCAGCGGCATCGTCATGCGCGCGGCGAGCAGATCGGGCAGGCGGAAGAGCAGGATGAACACGAGCACGAGCGCCGCCCTCCGACCCTGGCGGCGGACGAAGTCCACGAAGGGGAGCGCCGCCGCCTCGGCCAGCGTTTGCGGCCGGGACACGGCCCGCGCCGGCTCGGGAGCGAACGCCGTCGCCGCCGTGCTCGCGAGCATGAGGACGCCCATGCAGGCGAATGCGGCCCGCCAGCCGACGTGCTGGGCCAGGAGCAAGGACAGCGCGCCCACCACCACCATCGCTGCGCGGTACCCGCTGACGAACACCGCGGCGCCCGCGCCCAGCTCCTCTTCCTCGACGACGTCGGCGCGGTAAGCGTCGGCGACGATGTCCTGGCTGGCGGAGAGCACGGCGAGGGCGACGCAGAGGATGGTGAGCGCCCGCAGCGAATCGGAAGGCCCTTCGGGACCGAGCGCCGCCAGCGCGAAGAGCGCCGCCCCCAGCGAGACCTGCAGCACTACCAGCCAGCCGCGCCTTCGCCCCAGCACCCGGGAGAACGCCGCCCAGCGGTCCATCGCCGGCGCCCACAGGAACTTGAGCGTGTACGGCAGCGTCACCAGGCTGAAGAGGCCGATCTTCGCCACGTCGACCTGGATGGCGGACAGCCACGCGCTCAGCGTGTCGTTGACCAGCACGTACGGCAGGCCGGACGCGAAGCCGATCCCGGCGAGCGCCGCCATCTTGCGCCGGCCGTAGACTCCGAAGAACGCGCTCATGCCGGTGCTGCTCCCGATCCGGAGGGCCGCCGGTAGAAGAACTCGAGCAGCGGCGTCGTCGCCAGCGTGGTCACGAGCGCCATGACCACGAGCATGGCGAAGAGCGCCGGCGAGAGCAGCCCCAGATCCAGCCCCACGTTCAGGACGATGAGCTCCATGAGACCCCGCGTGTTCATCAGGACGCCGAGCGCGACCGCCTCGCGCCAGCGGACGCCGGTGAGGCGTGCCGCCAGTGCACATCCGCCGAACTTCCCGGCGGAAGCGACGAGGATGATGATGGCGCAGATCAGCCAATCCCGCACTCCGCTCAGGAGCCCGATCTCCGTGCGCAGCCCGGTGAACGCGAAGAACGGCGGAAGCAGGAGCACCACGACCATGTCGTGCAGCTTCTCGTGGAGAGCGCGCGCCAGGCCGGAGGCGTGGGGCACCAGCGCGCCGAGCAGGAACGCGCCGAACAGCGCGTGGATGCCGATCAGCTCCGTGGCGAGCGAGGAGACGAGCAGCGCGACGCAGACGACGGCCATGGTTCCCTGGGTGAGCGTCCCGCGCGCCTCGTGCGTGCGGACCAGCCGCCGCGCCAGCGGCCGCACCAGCACGAGCATCGCCGTGATGTAGGCCACGGTGAGACCCGCGGTGAGCAGCGCTCCACCCGGCCGCGCGTGCACGAACCCCACCAGCAGCGCGAGCAGGCACCATGCGCTCACGTCGCCGACCGCGGCGCAGGCCAGCGCCATCGCGCCGAGCGGGGTCCGGTGCAGTCGCTGGTCGGTCAGGATTCGCGCGAGGACCGGAAACGCGGTGACCGACATCGAGACGCCCATGAACAGCGCGAAGATCGTGAGCGACGCGCCCGGGGCCGCGAAGCGCGGGTAGAGCCAGAAGGCGAGCGCGGCCCCGAGCAGGAAGGGAACGAGGATGCCCGCGTTGGACACGGCGATGGTCTCACGCGTGCGTTGCCTGAGATGGCTCGTGTCGAGCTCGAGCCCCACGAGGAACATGTAGAGGATGATCCCGACCTGGGAGATCACCGCGAGGCTCGGCGCTACTGCCGGCGGAAAGACGTAGGCGTGGACCTCGGGAGCGACACGCCCCAGGAGCGATGGTCCGAGCAGGATGCCGGCGAGGACCTCGCCGATGACCGGCGGCTGACCCAGGCGCCGGAACGCCGCGCCGACGAGCCGCGCGACGACGATGACCACGGTGAGCGCGAGCAGGATGTGCAGCAGGGAATCGCTCGCGGGTGGGGGAGCCGCAGGATCCATCGCGGCATTGTAGCATCGAGCGGCGCGCGCGTCGCCAGCGGTTCGGCGGGCGAAGGAGGCCTCGGCGAACGCCGGTCACCACTCGCGAGAGGTGGCACTACCGGCGTCCCCGAGCTCGATCCGTCGCGCTTCGGAGAGCCCTTCCCTTTCGCTCCCCTGGTCACGAAATGGCCCGGCGGTCCCCGGAGTGGGGTAGGGACACCATCCCGCCGGCGGCGCAGGGTTCACCGGCCCGAAAGCCGATGAGTGGGACGGCGAAGGGGCGGTCAGCGTTTCCGAGGGTCTCGGCTCCACGACCGCCCCTCACCCCTTGCGCCATCCGGCGTTCCCCGGATGGAATCCTGTGCCGACCGGGTCCAGGTCGGGCCCGCCTCGCAGCGACGGACGCTGTGCTTTACGCAATCGACGTACCACTTCGCTGGTGCGCGGGGAACGGCGTCGAAACGTGTCGGAGAGGGGCTTCCCCGGCGTTTCGCCGCTCGCGCGGTGCGGAGGCCGAATCGCCGCGCCGCGGACCTGTCCAGCCGCCTGGACAC
>JBQTGV010000119.1:0-26222 GCA_052390515.1 Candidatus Eiseniibacteriota bacterium
GCTCGCGGCGCTCGAGCAACGCTTCCTCAACGCGGGCGAGCAGGGCCTCTCCGCTGACCGGGCCGACGGACGCACGCCGCCGCTCCGGCCGCGAACGCTCGGGGGCCTCGGGCTCCGCCCCGAGCCAGGATACGAGGACGGCACGCGGCGCGAGGTCCCGCAGGGACGCACCCGTCCCCTCCCGGGCGACCACGATGTCCGGATCGAATCCCTCTCGGAGCAGCAGCGCGACGGCGTCGAGATCGGCGGCCTGGGCGGCGTCGTGACCCGCATCGGCGAAGCGCCGACACAGGTCTCGCCTCAGATCGTCCTCCGGCTCGACCAGGAGGACCCTTCCGGTTCGCATCATCGATCGGCAGCCCCTGTCGATCGGGAATCGGCACAGCGGGCGCCCCGATTAACAGCAGGCCCTTAACTGCCGAAGTTTGACAGGGATACCGCGCCGTCCTACCTTGGCGGATCCTGTGGAGACCTCATGGCCCACCGCACCTGGATCAAGATGTGCGGGCTGACCCGCCTGGAGGACGCCCTCCGGTGCGCGGAGGCGGGGGTGGACGCGCTCGGCTTCGTCTTCGCCGCGAGCCCGCGGCGGGTGACCGTCGAGCAGGCCGTCGCCATCATCCGGGAGCTTCCCCCGCACATTCTCCGGTTCGCGGTCTTCGTGGACGAGACCCCCGCGGAGATCGCCAGGGTCCTCGCCCACACCGACGTCGACCGCGTCCAGATCCACGGGTTCGAGGAGCCGACGGTGCACGAGGTCTGCGGCACGCGCGTCGTGAAGGTGTTCCGGGCGCGGGACGAGACCGTGCTCCGCGAGATCGAGGAGACGCGCCCGGCGATGTTCCTGCTGGACACCTGGCGAAGGGACGTGGCCGGCGGTACCGGCGAGCGCTTCGACTGGGACATCGCGCGGCGGACGCGGACGCTCGGCCGTCTCGTGCTGGCTGGCGGGCTCACCCCCGAGAACGTGGGTGACGCCGTCCGCGACGTGCGCCCCTTCGGTGTGGACGTGTCCACCGGCATCGAGACGTCGCCCGGCGTGAAGGACGCGGCGAAGATCCGTGCGTTCGTCGAGGCGGTCCGCGCCGCGGACCTGACCTTCGCGGGCGAGACGAGCGCGGCGAGCTGACGTGCCCCGCCTCACCTACACTACTGGCGGCGAGAGCCACGGGCCGTGTCTCACCGCGCAGGTCGAGGGGCTGCCGGCCGGCTTCGCCGTGCCGGTGGAGCTGGCCGACGGAATGCTCGCGCTGCGCCAGGGTGGCTACGGCCGCGGCGGACGGCAGAAGATCGAGAAGGACACCGTCGAGGTGCTCGCCGGGGTGCTGCGCGGCCGGACGATCGGCTCTCCGCTCGTGCTGCGCATCGCGAACCGGGATCAGCGCATCGAAGAGGCGCCGCCGGTGCACCGGCCGCGTCCCGGCCATGCCGACCTGGCCGGCTCGTACAAGTGGCTGACCGACGACGCGCGCCCGGTGCTGGAGCGCGCCAGCGCGCGGGAGACGGCGGCGCGCACCGCGGCGGGTGCGGTGGCGAAGGGTCTGCTCGCCGAGTTCGGGATCGAGGCGCTCGGCTTCGTCGTGCACCTGGGAGGGGTCGGCGCCGAAGTTCCGGCGGACGTTCCGCTCGAGGAGCTGCGCCGCCGCCGCGATGCGAGCGCCGTGTACTGTCCGGACGAGCGCGCCGAGACGGCCATGAAGCAGGCCATCGACGACGCGAAGCACGCCGGCGACACCGTGGGCGGCATCTTCGAGGTGCGCGTCACCGGACTCCCCATCGGGCTGGGTTCCTGCTTCCGCTGGGACGAGCGGCTGGACGCGCGGCTCGCCGCGGCGGTCATGGGGATCCAGGCGGTGAAGGGCGTGGAGATCGGCATGGGCTTCGGCGCCGCCTCTCGGCGCGGCTCCGAGGTGCACGACGAGATCCTCTGGGACGAGAGCGCGGCGGGGACGCCGGCCCGCGGCATCGCCCGCAGCCGCAACAACGCCGGCGGGCTCGAGGGAGGGATGACCAACGGCCAGCCGCTGGTGATCCGCGGAGCGAAGAAGCCGATCTCGACGCTGCGCCGCCGGCTCCGCTCCATCGACTTGCGCACCAAGGGGGCGGAGGAGTCGAGCTACGAGCGCAGCGACATCTGCGCGCTGCCGGCGGCCGGCATCATCGCCGAGGCGGTGGTGTGCTTCGAGCTGGCCGCCGCGTTCCTGGACAAGTTCGGCGGTGACACTCTGATCGAGACGTGGAAGCGCTGGGAGGCCCACCTCGAGCTCGAGCCGCGCCCGCTGGATTCCTGAGACAGCCCGAGGAGACTGAGCCCCCATGCGAGCACGTTCCGAGCGGATCTTCGCCGCCCTGCGCGAGTCGGTGGACGCCGTCGTCATCGCCAACGCCGGCTCGAACCTCACCGACGCGACCTTTCGCTACATCTCGGGTGTGACGCGGGGCGGCTACGAGGGCTGCGCCGCGGTGCTCGAGCCGGCGAAGCGTCCGACGCTGATCGTCTCCCGGCTGGAGGAGGAGAGCGCGCGCACCGCCCAGGAGAGCGACGTCGTCGCCTACGCTTCGCCCGCGGAGCAGAAGGAGAGGCTGCGCGAGCGTCTCGGCAAGCCCTCGCTCATCGGTGTGAACGCGGCGGCCATCGTGCTGGCCAAGGCGAATCTCCTGAAGGAGCTCTTCCCACAGGCGCAGCTCGTCGACGTCGGTCCGGCCATCACCGCGGCGCGCCTGGTGAAGGACGCCGACGAGATCGGGCGCGTGCGCCGTGCATGCGCACTCACCAGCGAGGTGGCCACGGAGATCCCGAAGATGTTGCGAGCGGGCATGACCGAGCGCGAACTCGCCGGGGAGATAGCCGGCGCCATCCAGCGGCGAGGCGCGCAGACGGCCTTCGACGCCATCGTGTGCTTCGGCGTCACCGGCTCCGAGCCGCACTACTCCCCCGGCGACGTGAAGCTCGCGCGCGGCGACATGATCCTGATCGACTTCGGTTCGAAGCTCGACGACTACTGCTCGGACATCACCCGCATGTACCTCTTCGGGCGCGCCACCGCCGCGCAGCGCGCCATGTTCGACGTGGTGCACCGCGCGCAGGCCAGTGCGGTGGACGCGGCCCGCGCCGGGGCCGCCGGCAAGGACGTCCACCTCCGCGCGAAGGAGGTCATCGAAGCGTCGGAGTTCCGCGGGCGGTTCATCCACGGCACCGGCCACTCCGTCGGCCTCGAGGTGCACGACGGCCCCGGCTTCAGCGAGACCTCCGAACTCGTGCTCGAGCCGGGAATGATCCTCACCGTCGAGCCGGGCGTGTACGTCCCCGGCGTCGGTGGCGTGCGTATCGAGGACACGATCCTCGTCACCGCGGACGGCGCGGAGAACCTGACGACGGTGACGAAGGAGCTCGTCGAGGTCTCCGCTTGAGCGAAGCGGCGCGGAAGAGCTTCGTGCTGCCGACGCTCGCCCTCACGGCCGCCGCCGTCCTCTACACGCAGGTCGCGCTGGGGCCGGCGCTGCCGCGCGTGCTGCCGCCTCTCGTCGAGCAGTCGGTGGAGACGGAGTCCGAGCTCGCGCGCGCGTTCCGCTGGATGGTGCTGGTCCTCGCGCTGGTGCTGCCGGTCGTCTTCGTGGCGCTCACGTCCTTCGCCGCGTGGGCGGTCCTGCGCGCCGCGCGGGCGGGACGGAGCTTCCGCAGCGCGCTGTCCGTCGCCGCGCGTGCTTCCCTTTGGGTGGCGGCGGGGCTCGTGGCGAAGGCCATGCTGGTGATGGCGACCGGAGAGCCGGAGCCGCCCACGAACCTCTCCTTGCTGCTCGACCAGCCGGCCGGCGCGGCGCGCATCGCCCTGGCGTTCACGAATCCGTTTTTCCTGCTGGCGGCCGCGGCGTCCGTCCGCGGGCTTCGCCGCAGGGACGTGCCGCGCTTCCCGGCGTGGGCGGCCGGTGCAGGCCCGTGGCTCGCGTGGACCGCGTTCTTCGTCCTCGGAGCCGGCGGAACGACGGGACGGCTCCCCGCGGCCGCGCCGATCTCGTATGAAGGCTGGGAGACGATCACGAAGGAGACCGTGGTCGTCCGCCACCCGCCGCGGATGGGGGCCGACGCGGCCGAGCTGGCCACGATCCTCGACGGGTTCACGAAGAAGCTCGCCGAGCAGTTCGACTTCGAGCCGCGCGTCGTGCACGTGCACGTCTTCCGCAGCCACGACGAGCTGGTGCATGCCGCTGGCGGGCGCCTGCACGTGAAGGTCACCGGGTCGATCCGTGGCCGGGAGTTGCTCTTTCTGGAGATGCCGGGGCGAAGCGCCGCGATGCCCAAGGTCGACGGGATCCACGAGGCGGTCCGCTGGATGGCGCTGATGCACTTGCCGTTCGTGCCGGGAATCGAGGGCAGCCCGCGCTGGTTCATCGAGGGGCTGGCGCACGCGGCAGCCATGCCGCTCACGCCGCGCCTGGATCAGGAGTACCGGGCGATGCTGCGAAGGGACGGCGTGCCGAGCTTCGAGCGGCTGCTCGACGACCGCATCTTCGTCACGCCGGAAGGGCCGCTGCTCGCGCGGTCGGTGGTCGATCAGATCGTCTTCGTGCACGGCAGGGAAGTGCTGGCGGCCGTCCGCGCCGACATGGCCGGTGGGGCTACGTTCCGGGACGCGCTCTTCGCTCGGACCCGCCTCACCACGAGCGAGCTCGAGGCGGGCTGGCAGGACAGCATCCGGGAGGTGCTGCGCCGGGAGGGTGTGGCGGGACCGGCGGGCGCAGCCGCCGACTCGGGCGCCGTGCCGGACACGGCGGACGTGGAGCCGTTCCTGGAGCGGCGGTAGCCGACCGGGAGCCGAAGTACGCGGCATGCTCTCGTAGCTCCCCACCGATGTCGGATTCAACGCCCTCTGCGGTCCGGAGCACCGCAGCGTTGGATAGGCGCCACCACCCCCTGTCCCACCCGGGCCATCCCCTGTCCCCGCGGGTGCAATCGACACGGCCCTCGGGGCGAATCCCTTCGCCCACGATTCCGCCAACCGCCGCTCCGGCCGCCACTTCCGCCCTTCGTCCCGTCCTGGCACGTCCCCTGCGTGAGGGCGCCCCCGGAAGAGGCCGGCCCAACCGGCCCGGACCCACGAAACAACGAGGAGGCGACCATCATGTTCCGCACCCGCACGACGGCCACGGCCCTGCTGCTCGGTGCCGCCAGCCTGCTCCAGGGCTGCCTGGGCTCCGACGGCTCCCTGGGCGCCGACGACGTCATTCCCGCGACCGACGAGGAAGCCATCGAAGTCGTGATGGAGTCCGACGAGGCGAACTCCGAAATGTCGACGACCGACGTGCTTGTGATGAACGAAGAGGCGAGCGACGGCGGCGCGGCGCTCGCGCCGATCAACACCTGCCGCTGGTTCCGTGAGCCCAGCGACATCGACCGCCGGATCCAGATCGTGATCAACGAGCCGTCCGGCGAGGCGGCCACTGCTCAGGTCACGGCGAGTGTCTTCATCGCCGGTACGCTGCACCTCTTCGCCTGCGAGCCCGACCTGCAGAGTCCTGTCGACAAGCGCTTCGACGACTCCGGCTCCCTGCACATGCTGTTCCAGCGCGTGCGGCCGATCCGGGAGGACCGCCGGCACCGCGGCTGGCAGCTCGCCGCCGTCTCCGGCATCGAGCTGGCGTCCGAGGGCACGACGCGTGACATCCTCTCCGTGCGCGTGGTCTCCGGGGACGTCGACCGTACGTTCACCGACATGGCCGAGCTGGTGCGCGTCGCCGACCTGCTGCGCCTGCCGGCGAACACCGAGGTCCTGGTGTTTGCCAAGACGGACGACCCGACCGATGCGGTGTACCTGCACCTGCACCGCGCGCACCGCACCGCGATGGTCGACTCCGACGGCGACGGCACGTTCGAGGGCCGCTTCACGACCTCCGAGCGCCCAGGGCCGCATCGCTTCGCGGTGGACGTTCTCTCCGACGGGACGCTGTTCGACGACGCAGCGCCCTACGACAACGTCGCGTGGGGGATGCTCTATCTGATCGAGGGCGCGAACGACGGTCCGCGCGAGTAGGACTCGAGAGACACGGGGCGGGCGAACAGGGGCGCCCGTCCTTCGCGGAGGGGAGGCCACCGGGTCTCCCCTCCTGCGTTTCTACCAGTCGTTGTCTTCGTCGGGCGGACGCCGTCGCGACCACTGCTCGACGCCGGTCAGCGTCACGCCGAAGCGAACGACGTGCTCCAGGTACTCGGTCTCGTCCTTCGTTCCGCGCCAGCCGTACTCCACGTACCAGTCCACCGTCCCGAGTCCGCCGGCGATGCCGAAGCCGGATCCGGCGGAGAGCACGTGCTCGCGGACTTCGAGGTCGTTGGCGTCGAGCACGTGCAGGTTCTCGGTACGCCAGCCGAGGCGAAGCGGCCAGGAGAGGCCCTCGCCGCCGCGGTTCCATTCCGCACCCACGGCGAAACGATTCACGTCGACGAAGCGGTCCACGGGGGTCAGCGGATCGGCGTCCTCCCAGGCCTCGTACACCCAGTCGCCGGCCAGGAGCAGGGAAGGTCTCGGGCGAAGCTCGAAGCCGGCGGCGTACGACCGCGGCAGATCCACGTCCGCGTCGAAGCTCACGTCGCTCTCCTCGCCGGCCTGATCGCTCTCGAGCGTCCGCTCGCCGTTGAGCTTGCCGGGGAAGCGCAGCCACCCGCCGAGCGCGATCGTGTCGCCCAGCGGAACGCGGACGCCCGCGCGCCAGGAGAGGCCGCCGCTGCCCAGCTCGTCCCGGTCCTCGCTGTCGACGAACCCCAGCTCCTCCTGCGCGCCGGTGAAGTCGTTGCGGAAGCGTTCGTCGACGTTCAGCAGCAACAGCTCGAACCCGGTGCCCACCTGCACGCCGCCGATATCCTTGGCGAGGAGCAGGGGCACCTGGATCTCGCTGCCGCGGCCCTCGAACTCCTGGCGGTACACGAGCGAGCCGCCGCCCCCGTCGTCAACCGTGGCGGTCTGCTCGATCGTCCCGCCCCGGCGCCGCGCGACGAGCAGTCCGGTCCCGAACGCGAGGCCTCTGGGCAGCGGGAACACGAGCCCCAGGTTGGGAACGAGACCGGCGTACTCCTTGCGGACCGCGTTCGTCCCGGCCTGGGTCTCCTCGGTGCGGATCCACTCCGTGTCGTACGTGCCGTAGAAGAGCGTGCGCCGGGCGAAGGCGAGGGACGCGGGATTGCCGGAGATCGCGGGCGTGTTCGTGGCCGCCTCGGTGCCGCCGCGCGCGCGCGCGTCCGCGCGCATGGACGCGACCGGCTCGCCGTCACCGCGCAGAGAGTAGCGGGATTCGCCCCGCGCCCCGCCGGCGAGCACGAGCAACGCCGCCGCCGTGACAGGCGCCGTGACCGCCGCCGCGACCGCCGCCGCACGGAACCCGCTCACGGCTCCACCTCGTCCTCGGGCGTGTACCAGACACGCAGCGTCGGCTCCTTCCCGGCCACCTCGGTGTCCGGCCCGTGGAAGCGGACGTAGTCCGTGTCGGTCCGGTCCTCGTGCGCGCGCAGCAGCACCCCGTAGTTCCCTTCGCTGCTCAAGTCTTGCACGAGCTGCGCCACGTCGATGTCCACGGAATCCGTGGCCGAGGTGATGGTCTTGAGTCCGTGCGCCACGACGTCCAGGAGCGTCGAGTCGGCGCTCCAGGAGCTGTCCGCCACGCGCTGGAGGCGGATCAGCACGCTCGAGAGGCTCGACTGTGCCTGGTCGACGTGCAGCGTGAGGGTCGCGCGGTTCACGGTGGCGCGCTCGCCGAGATCGGGAACGGGAAGGGCCATCAACGAGCTGGTGGGGAAGCCGCGCCCGACCGTGAGACGGCCGGGTTGCCCATCGAGCGGCACGAACGAGGCGGTCTTGGAGTAGAGCGAGTTGTCCTGCGAGGCCGCGGCGGTGCTGCTGGTGTCCGCGCCCGCCCCGGTCTTCCAGTGCAGGGTGAGCGATGGAACGCGCGCCGAGGTACGCGCTCCGTACTCCAGCATCAGGTCGGTCGAGTCGAGCGGAACGAGCGCCAGCCCGAAGTTCGAATCCGGCCGGTCGACCCACGTCTGGGCGAAGGAGACCAGGGAGGCGGCCAGCGTGTCGCCGATGTCCGCGGCCGACAGGGTGAGCGTGTCCGCGGCGGGAAGGAACGGCGGGAACAGCGCCGCGTCGTAGAACGACTCGCCCCAGGGCGCGGTCACCCGGTGCAGGCCGACCGGGAGCGAGTCCGCCGCGCCGAGTCCGTCCTCGTAGAGGAAGCGCACGACGGCGCTGTCCAGAACGGTGCCCGCGGCTGGAAGCGATGCGGCGTCGAACTGCACGAGCGCGCGCGCCAGGTAGCCGGGGCGGGATCCGACGGTGATCGCGGGCGACGAGCCCAGGTTCGTGGAAGGTAGCTGACCCTGAAAGTCGTCCGACGAGTCCGCTTGCGAAGCGAAGTAACGGACTGCTTGCAGCTCGCCGCGGTCCCGGATGAGCGCGACGCCGAGGCTGTTGTCCTCCCGCGTGCCGCAGGAAGCCAGCGCACCGGCGGCGAGGAGCGCGAGGATCGACGCGGCGCCGCGTCCGCGCGAACGGAGCTTCAACCGGTGCTTCCTTTCCGGAGGGGTGCTGCAGAGCGCGGCAGTGTAACAGCGGCTTTCGGACCCGGCTACCCGCGTTCGCCGCTGGCGCTCCGAACACACCGCGCCTCGGTTGACGTTCCCGAAAACCGTGGGGAAAGTGAGTCGCGTTCGGCATCGTGCTCCGACGGATTGTCCTCGTCGATCCGGCAGGCGACCGCGTCCGGTCGACCGACTCGAGAGCCCGACCCCGGTACTGGGACGGCCCGGGAGAGTCGGGAACGGGAAGGAAGGCCGTGGCGCGGTCACCCTCCGGGACCCCGCCTTGACACCACTCCGGGCCGCTCGTAGGTTGGCGGGTCCTTTCGGGGCGGTGTAGCTCAGTTGGTCAGAGCAGCGGAATCATAATCCGCGTGTCCGGGGTTCGAATCCCTGCACCGCTACCACCCTCTTTCGGCCGCATCCGGCCGACCGCCGGGATCCGGTAGACTGCGGAGGCGATGACCTCCGAATTCGCCCGCGGCGTCCTCGAGACGATCGACCGCGAGTCGCTGATTCCACCGGGATCCGTGGTCGTGTGCGGTTTCTCCGGCGGACCCGACTCGACGGCGCTCCTGCGCGTGCTCCTCGACCTCGCCGGGGAACTGGGGTGCCGCGTCGTCGCCGCGCACCTGGATCACGCGCTCCGCGAGGAGTCCGCCGCGGACGCCGGCTTCTGCGAAGCGCTCGCGGCGGAGTGGGGGGTTCCCTTCCGCCGGGACCGGATCGATTGGGAGCGGCACGGCGGCGTGCCCCGCTCGCGGGTCGAGGCGACCTCCCGGACCCTGCGCTACGAGTTCCTGTCGCGGGTCGCGCGGGAGGAGCGCGGGTGCCTCGCCGTCGGCCACCACGCCGGCGACCGCGCGGAGACGTTCCTCGCCCAGCTCGTCCGCGGGGCGGGTCCGCGGGGTCTGTCCCTTCCCCGGTACCGGCGGGAGGACGGCGTCATCCGCCCGCTGCTGGACCGGACGCGGGCGGAGATCGCGGCGTTCCTGGAGGAGCGCGGGATCCCCTGGCGAACGGACCCGTCCAACGCCGACGGCTCGAACCTCCGCTCGCGCATTCGGAAGGGAGTCGTGCCGCTGCTCGAGCGGGAGAACCCCCAGGCGGTCGCGGCCATCGCCCGGGCGAGCCGGCTGCTTGCGGACGGGGCGGACTTCCTGGACCGCGCCGCGGACCGGGCGCTGGAGGAGCTTCGCACCCCGGGAAACCCAGGGGAGATCGCGCTTGATGGCCCGAAGGGCCGCACCTATGATCGGATCGTCCTCTCGTGTCTCTTGGGAAGGGCCGCGCGAGCCCTCGGCTCGGGCGAAGCCGTCGCTCTCGAGCCGCTCGATCGACTGGTGGCGAGCTGGCAGCGGGGCGAGAGCTTCGCCCTCGACCTTCCGGGGCGAATCCGGATGACGGTCGACGCGCGTCGCGTGGTGGTCGCGCGCGCCGGGCGGGCAGCCGCGCGCTTCCCGGAACGCGAGGTTCCGGTCCCCGGCGGCGTCGTTTGGGTGAACGAGGACCGCGAACCGGGCGATGTCGGCGTGCATCTGACGGTCGAGCGCGCCGAGCCGCCGCTGGATCCGGGCAGCGTCTGCGGGCCGCGGTGTGCGTGGGTCGACGCGGAGCGGATCGTAGGCGGCCTTCGGGTTCGCAGCCGGATGCCGGGAGATCGCTACCGCCCGGTCGGTCGAGGAGGATCGGTGAAGCTGCAGGATCTCTTCGTGGACCGGAAGATCGAGCGGGCTCGGCGGGATGCCGTTCCGGTCATCGTCGACGGGCGCGGGATCCTCTGGGTCCCCGGATTTCCCGTGGACGAGCGCGGCCGGGTGACCGAAGGAACGAGGACGGCGTTGCGCCTCGAGGTCGGGGGAGAGCTTCCTCCAACGCCGGGGAATGCATGACCAGCGTGGACACTCGAGCGAAGGCGCCGATCGGTAACGTGCTCCTCTCGGAGGAGAGGATCCGCGCCCGGGTGCGCGAGCTGGGGCGGGAGATCGCCCGGGAGTACGACGGCAAGAACCCGGTGCTCGTGAACCTGCTCAAGGGCGGCTTCATCTTCCTGGCGGACCTCGTCCGGGCCATGAACGTAGAGTGCGAGATGGACTTCATGGTGGTCACCAGCTACGAGGACAAGACCGAGTCCAGCGGGGTGGTTCGCATCCTGTCGGATCTGGGGTTGAACATCGCCGGGCGGCACGTGTTGATCGTCGAGGACATCGTCGACACGGGACTCACGCTGGAGTACATCCGGGAGCTGCTGATCGCGCGCAACCCCGCTTCGCTCAAGATCGTCACGCTGCTCGACAAGTCGGCGCGACGCGTGCTGCACGTCCCCATCGACTGGGTGGGCTTCGAGATCCCCGACGAGTTCGTCGTGGGCTACGGGCTGGACTACGCGCAGCGTTTCCGCAACCTTCCCTACATCACCGTACTGGACGGAAGCGCTTTGCCGCCCGTGCGCGGCGCGGGAGAGTGATCGGATGACGGACCCCCACGGCAAGGACGGCTTCGGCGGCGGTGATCGGCCGGGCGGGGATCGCCTCGGCGGGGATCGGCCCGAGCAGGAGGACTTCCCGCCCCGGCAGTCCAAGGAGAAGCGGGACTCGGGAGGCGGCTCTCCGCGCCGCGAGCCTCCGCGATACGGCCGCGCCACCAAGACGATGGCCTTCTGGGCGGTCCTCATCCTGCTGTTCCTGGTCGTCTTCCACACCGTGTACAACGATCCGGGCCGGGAAGCGCAGATCATCTACAGCGAGTTCCTGGAGCAGGTCGACGGCGGCAACATCAAGAGCCTGCACATCATCGTGGGCGAAGAGGCCCGCGGGGAGCTGCAGAGCGCGTCGGTGACCGAGTACCAGGGAGTCAGCCAGCCGTACACGCGCTTCAAGGTGGTCGTGCCCGACGACGACGACCTGGACGACCGCATCGCGGCCAAGAACCCCGAAGCGAAGATCAGCTACGGACGCCGCGGGACGAACTGGACGCACCTGCTGGCCGCGTGGCTCCCGATCCTGCTGATCCTGGGCATCTGGATCTTCATCATGCGCCAGATGCAGAGCGGCGGGAACCGCGCGTTCACCTTCGGCAAGAGCAAGGCCCGGCTCCTCACCGGGGGCGATCGCCCCAAGATCACGTTCGAGGACGTGGCCGGCGCCACCGAGGCGAAGCAGGAGCTGCAGGAGATCATCGAGTTCCTCCGGGAACCGGCGAAGTTCCAGAAGCTCGGCGGCAAGATCCCCAAGGGTGCGCTTCTGCTCGGCTCTCCGGGAACAGGCAAGACGCTGCTGGCCAAGGCCGTGGCGGGGGAAGCCGGCGTGCCGTTCTTCTCCATGTCGGGCTCGGACTTCGTGGAGATGTTCGTGGGCGTGGGCGCTTCCCGCGTGCGCGACCTCTTCGAGCAGGGACGCAAGAGCGCGCCTTGCATCATCTTCATCGACGAGATCGACGCGGTCGGCCGGCACCGCGGGGCGGGGCTCGGTGGCGGGCACGACGAACGCGAGCAGACGCTGAATCAATTGTTGGTCGAGATGGACGGGTTCGACAGCTCGGACGGCGTGATCCTGATCGCGGCGACGAACCGCCCGGACGTGCTGGATCCGGCGCTGCTGCGGCCCGGGCGCTTCGACCGGCAGATCGTCGTGGACATGCCCGACGTGCGCGGTCGGCTCGGCATCCTGAAGGTGCACGCGCGGCCCATCCCGCTCGCCGGCGAGGTGGACCTGGAGAAGATCGCGCGAGGCACGCCGGGGTTCTCCGGGGCGGATCTCGCGAACGTGATGAACGAGGCGGCGCTCCTCGCCGCTCGTCGCAACCGCGACGAGGTCACCATGCTCGACCTCATCGACGCGAAGGACAAGGTGGCCATGGGCGCGGAGCGCAAGAGCCTGATCCTCTCCGAGAAGGAGAAGGAGGTCATCGCCTATCACGAGGCCGGTCACGCGCTCGTCGCCATGAAGACGCACGGCGCGGATCCGGTGGAGAAGGTGACGATCGTCCCGCGCGGGCGCTCGCTCGGCGCCACGTACCAGCTGCCCATCGACGAGAAGCACAACCTCAACCGCACGTACCTGCAGGGCAAGATGGCCATCCTCATGGCCGGGCGGGTCGCCGAGGAGCTCGTCTTCAACGAGATCACCAACGGCGCCAAGGGCGACATCGACATGGCCACGAACCTGGCGAAGCGGATGGTCTGCGAGTGGGGCATGAGCGATCGGCTGGGACCGATCGCACTGGGCCGCCCCGACGAGGAGGTGTTCCTCGGCCGCGAGATCGTCCAGAACCGGCACGTCAGCGAGGAGACCTCGGAGGTGATCGACCAGGAGGTCCGCGGTCTCGTCGAGGCCGGAAAGCGACGGGCTCACGAGATCGTTTCCGAGCACCGCGAGATCCTCCATTCGCTGGCCATGGCGCTGCTGGAACGCGAGACGATCGACGAGGAGGAGGTGAAGCTCCTCGTCACCGGGAACCCGCTGCCGGCTCCGTCGCGGCGGATCCTCGAGGAAGCCGAGGCTCCCACGAACCAGGTCGGTGAGAAACCCTCCAGCTAGCGAGCGACCGTGGAGGCCGAGCTCCGCGACATCATCCCCCCGCGCGATCCGCAACGAAGGACGCGCCTGCTCGGCATCCTGAACCTCACCCCGGACTCCTTCCACGACGGCGGCCGCGACGCGTCCGTCGAAGACTCGGTGGCCCGTGCGCGCGCCATGGTCGAGGCCGGCGCGGACGCGCTGGACCTCGGCGCGGAGTCGTCGCGGCCGGGAGCCGCGCCCGTGTCCGAGCGTGAAGAGCTCGACCGGCTGCTACCCGTCCTGGAGCGGGTCGTGGAGCTCGGGGTGACCGTGTCCGTGGACACGGTGAAGGCGGGCGTGGCAAGGCGGGCGCTCCAGGCGGGCGCCACCCTCGTCAACGACGTCTCCGCCCTCTCCTCCGATCCGGCGATGGCCGACGTCTGCGCGGAGGCGGGTGCGGCAGTCATCCTCATGCACCGGCGCGGGAGACCCCAGGACATGCAGTCCCTCGCGGACTACGACGACGTCGTGGGCGAAGTCCTCCGCTACCTCGAGGGGCGCCTCCGCGCGGCCATCCGCTCCGGCATCGACGAGCGGCGGATCCTCGTCGATCCGGGGATCGGCTTCGCCAAGACGGCGGAGCAGAGCCTCGAGGTGGTGAGCCGGCTCGGCGAGCTCCGCTCCCTCGGCCGGCCCGTCGTGCTCGGGGCTTCCCGCAAGTCCTTCCTCTCCCGATACTCCGGGAAGGAAACGACCGAGCGGCTCCCGGGCACGATCGCGGTCACGGCGCTGGCGGTCCTGGCCGGAGTGGAGGTGATCCGCGTGCACGACGTCGCCGAGAACGCCGCCGCCGCACGCACGATCGAGGCCGTGCTCAGTCGAAGACCCGGCATTGCCGCGGCCCGCTCGACGGTGGAGGAGCGTTGCTGAGCTTCCTCGGGAATCACTGGCTCCTCGACGTGCTCGACATCGGGATCGTCACCGTCATCTTCTACAAGCTGTACATGTTCATCCGCTCCACGCGAGCGGTGACGATGTTCCTCGGCCTCCTGATCATCATCGGGGCCGGAGTGCTCGCCCAGGTGCTGGGGCTTCACGGCCTGAACTGGATCATCGGCAGCCTGAAGACGATCTGGCTCATCGGCTTCCTGATCGTCTTCCAGCCTGAGCTTCGCCGCGTCCTGGCGAACCTGGGCCAGAACCCGCTCGTGCGGCCCTTCGTGGCCCGGACCGAGACGGCCGAAGATGTCGACGTCATCGTGAACGCCGCGTTCGAGATGGCCGAGAAGCGCATCGGCGCGCTGCTGGTGATCCTGGGCCCGCACGGCGGGCTCAAGGGCGTGATCGAGACGGGAACGCCGCTGCAGGCCCGCGTGAGCGAAGAGCTCCTGCTCGCCATCTTCACGCCGCGGAGCCCCCTCCACGACGGCGCGGTGATCATCCAGGGTGACCAGATCGTCGCCGCGGGGTGCATCTTGCCGCTCACCCAGGATCCGCGGCTCTCCCGGGCACTGGGAACCCGGCACCGTGCCGGGATCGGCATCACCGAGGAGTCGGACTGCGAGGCGATCATCATCTCCGAGGAGACCGGCACGGTCTCCCGGGCGAAGAACGGTCACCTGCAGCGGCGCCTCGATCGGGAGAAGCTCCGCGGCCTCCTCCATGCCTCCTACCGCGAGCGCGAGGCCGAAGCGGCTTGATCCGCGCGGCGGTCGTGCCGGCGCACGGCGGTCGTGCCGGCCGATGCCGGAGGCGTTCCGAACGTCCACGCGCATCTCCCCGGCTACGCGCGGCCATCCTGGGGACCCTCCCCGGGAACGCCTCCGGCTGGTTCGCCGGCCTGTGTCGGATGAGCCGGAAGGGCCTGGCCAACGCCCTCCCCTCTCCGTTCTGAAAGACCGGTCCGACCACCGGATCTCGATCTGCCGGACCCACCCCGCGGACGGGAGACACGGTGACCCGGACCGGCCCGACTTCTGAGTACGCCGCCCTGCCGTGCAAGGCGCGGGCCGCGCCTCGCCCGCGTTCGGAGGAATCCGCGATGTCGTTGCCGTTCACGGTGTTCGCGACGGCGAGGTACGGCGGCCGCGCGCCGGGCAGGGTTGTCGCCGAAATCCCGAGTCGACACTTCCCTCAACACGGGTTGCGGGCGATCAGCGCCGGTAGGTCTCCGGCCGCCGATCGCGGAGCAGGTCGTTGTGGTCGTTGAGCCGCTTGTCGCGCGCGCGCGTCAGGTCGAGCGCCTCGACCCGGACCCACTCGCCGCCGCGCGGCGCCCTCGCCAGAAGCCCGCCGCGCGGCCCCGTGATCTGGCTGCGGCCGGTGAAGCGCACCGAAAGCTCGCCGCGGTCGTCCTGCCCGACCCGGTTCGCGGTGACGGCGAAGACGCCGTTTTCCAGGCACCGCGTGATCATCGCCTCGGGGCAGACGTCGAGCACGAGGTTCGAGGGGTGCAGCACAACCTCCGCTCCGTCGAGTGCCAGGCTGCGCGCCGCCTCCGGGAACCGCCAGTCGAAGCAGATCATCACGCCCGCGCGCACCCGGCCGGAGCGCGTCTCGAGGTCGGCGGCGCAAAAGGGACGGTCGCCCGGGTCGAAGAGCAGCGTCTCTCGATCGAAGAGATGCACCTTGCGGTACACGTGCACCGTGCCGTCCGGGCCGACCAGCGCGGACGAGTTGAACAGCCGGCTCCCGTCGCGCTCGGCAAAGCCTCCCACGAGCCATCCGCCGCGCGCAGCCGCCCACCCGAGCAACGCCGCCACCGTCGGGCCGTGATCGTCCTCGGCCAGTGACTGCACCTCTGCGCGGTCGCGGAAGCAGTATCCGGTGGAGAACAGCTCGGGAAGGACGAGCACGTCGAAGTCCGGCGCGCTTCGCACGAGGCGATCGGCCCCTTCCAGGTTCCTCGTCACGTCGCCGAAACGTGGATCGGTCTGGACGAATCCGGCGCGGATTTTCTCGGCGATCACGGCGCGGCTTCCGCCCGATCCCGGGCGTACAGCGGCCACGTTCCCATGGCCGGCGGCCGGCTCCGTCCTGCCGCCCGGACCGCTTCGCACGACCGCGACCTTTGCAAAAAGCCCTGCTCCCGCTGGTGAGAGGCGAACTTCTGCGAAAGATTCTTGGTAGAATCGATCAGACCTGATCGCCTGCGACACCGCGGATCGTTGGCACTTGCCTTGCTGCGCCACCGGTTCCAGACGACGGCGCAGACGGAGGTGATCCGGTGCACCACGGGTCCTACTACGACCTGAGCCGACCTTCGGACCGCAAGGAGAGCACGACGTACTTCGTGCTGGACTCCCTGCTCCGCAGCCGCATCGAGTGCGGTTTCGAGTCCGACCCGGACCGGCACGACGAGAGCGTGAACGTGTACCTCGTGCACTTGCTCGCGTCGCTCGTCGGCGCGCCCGGCCGCGGCGAGCTGACCGCCACCCGCGACGTGGACGTGTTCGAGAAGGTCCGTCACGTCTCCGACCCGCGCTTCAAGTGCGAAGTCTACCGCGCCAACGCCGATCATCTGCTCGTCTCCACCGGGATCTTCGGGGACACGCCGTACGCCGACCGCGACGGGCGCCGAGTGTACGACGGCGCGGCGCAGGAGCGCATCGGCAGAGGAAAGGCCTACTACCACTACGCCGCAGCCTTCCACGAGCGGACCGCGGCCGCGTCGCCGGCGGTGGGCGACGTCCTCTGCCGGCTGTCCCAGGATTTCGAGCGGTTCGTCGACGTGCTGTTCCACATGCGCGGCGAGTACTTCCACCTGTACCAGCGCTTCCGCGAGCAGACCTTCGCGGCGCTGACCGCCGGACCCGCGGCCGAGATCGCCGCGAGCGACGTGCGGATGCTCCGCGACGATTTCCTCGACGCGTACTGGCGCTGGCACGTGAATCCCGAGCCGGAGACTCGCGCGGTGCTGGAGGAGTCGGTGCAGCGTCTGCGTGCCGCGGATCCCTCGTTCGACTTCAAGCTGCCGGAGTAGCAGGGCCTTCCAGCAGCTCCAGCACCGGGGCGTAGACCGCCCGCTCGCGGTCTGGCGCCGTGGTCAGCACGTGGCCCTGTCCGTCCAGCAGCGCCAGACGCTTCATCTCCGTGGCCGCGTGCCGGTGCAGCTCCCGGGCGCCGCGAAGGGAGACGCTGCCGTCGTCCCGCGAGGCGAGGACGAGCAGCGGGCAGCGCAGCTCGGCGACGAGCGGGCGTGTCTGCCGGATCCCGCGGAGGAGCTCCCACTGCCAGCGCCACGTCGCCCAGGCGAGAGGCGGGCGGACCGCACCGAGCGCGGCGAGCAGCCAGAGCCGCCGGAGCACGTAGGGGCGAAACGCGGGAGCCAGCGCCGCCACGCGCGTGGCGCGACGACACGCGGCGACGTGCACGGCGAGAACGGCGCCGAGCGACTGCGCGACGACCGCCGCACCCCCGCCTGCCCCGGCGAGCACGTCGAAAGCCTCGACGCTCCGGCCCACGAGGTCCGCGAAGCGGAGGTCGCCGAGCGCTTCCGGTCCGCGGCCGTGTCGCGGCAGGAGCGGGCAGAGCACGTTTCGCCCGCGCCGTGAGAGCCATTCCGCGAGGTGCCGGAAGTCGGCGGGGCTGCCGCCGGCGCCGTGAAGCAGCAGGACCGGCTCGTGGCCGTCGCGGCCGGGCAGGCGAAACGACCAGTGTTCGCGGCCGACGCCGTCCGACTCCTCGGCGGCGTTCCAGGAGCTCACCGCTTCGTCCGCGTTCACGCTCGAGGCGAAGCGCGGCAGCCCGAAAGTGAGAAGGGCGCGAACGAGTCGCGCCCCTCTCGAAGGGTCACCCCGTGATGCCGTCCGGAGCCATAGAGATTGACCCGATGAATCAAAGTGGGTGCCCGCACGGTCCGTTCGGTCCGCACGCGCAAGGCCGCGGACGTCCCAACCGAATGTTGAGCTCCCTTGATCGAGTCATTAGGTTCAAATTCTCTACGACGTCCGATCGAGCAACACAGGGTTCTTCACTACATCGGCCGAAACCGACACGTCGATGATAGGGACCGCGCTCGGCGATCGTCAAGCCGCGTGTCGCGGCGACGTGAAGCAGCGCGTCGCACTGCACACCCGCCGTGCGACGAAGCGTCCCCTCGCGGGGCTCGGCGGCGGGCGAACCGCGCCGGCCGGGGCCCCTGTGTGCCTGTGTCAGCCAACCCATTGACGTACAACGCGTTACAAGGAACGATCCCCGCCCCTTTCGGAATCGTCAAGCCGGTGCCACAGTACGTCGATAGTAGACGGACAACGCATCTTCGACGAGGCTCGCGAACGTCGGAGCGAACGCGCGCGCCGCGCGATCGAACCGCACTCCGCGCGCGAGTACCGATTCGATGCACGAGGAGGTTGTAAATGAGTTCACGGATTCGGCTTCTCACCACCGCGACGCTGCTCATGGTACTCGCGTTCGCCTCGACGAGTGTCGCGCTCGAGAAGCGGGTTTCGCTGCTGGATGACTCCGAGCGCGACGAGTGGAGCCGGGGAACGACTCCCTGCCGCGTCATCTACTACAACACCTGCCAGGGCTGGATCTGGGTGTGGGGAAGCTGGAACCCCGGCGACCAGTTCGGCACGCACTTCACGTCGTGCTGCCCCGGCGGCTACGGCTTCCACCAGCTGCTCGCGACCACGTTCCTCGTGGGTACGCAGTCCCCGTCGGGATACGGGTTCACGGGCTCGATCGACGTGTGGGCGGCGGACGGCCAGGGTTGCCCGACCGGTCCTGCGCTGCGAAGCACGCCGTATCTCCCCATCTCCGGATTTCAGACCATCGACTGGTCTTCCAGTCCGATCGACGTCTCGGGTGGCGACTTCGTGGTCACGTACACCATCGCGAACGCCACGCTCCCGGACCAGGTCACCTTCGCGACGGACCATCCTGCCGTCGGGCCGACCGGCGTCGCCGCGTGCGGGAACTGCTTCCCCAACACGCGCGTCACGAGGTCGTTCTACTACGGCACCACGTCCGCTCCGTACTGCCCGGGAAGCTCGCTGTTCGACGGCGTGTGCAACGCGGAGTTCATGATCGACGTCGACTTGGCGTGCGCGACGCCGGTGACGCAGACGTCCTGGGGTCAGATCAAGGGACTGTACCGCTAGAAGCGACAAGGGGTTCGCTGGAAGCATGCGGGGGTCTCCGCCGGGTGGCGGGACCCCCGTTCTCTTGGGAGGGCGGCAGACCTACGATCGAACGTAGTTCGGCGCTTCCTGGGTGATCTCCACGTCGTGCGGGTGGCTCTCCTTCAGGCCCGCGGCGGTGATGCGGATGAACCGAGCCTTCGCCGCCAGCTCGTCCAGGTTCGCGGCGCCGACGTAGCCCATGCCCGAGCGCAGCCCGCCCATGAGCTGGTACACCGTGCCGGCGAGGGATCCGCGGAAGGGGATCCTCCCCTCGATCCCCTCCGGCACGAGCTTCTGCGCATCGGCCCCCGACTCCTGGAAGTAGCGGTCGCCGCTGCCTTCGCGCATCGCCGCGACGGAGCCCATCCCGCGCACCACCTTGTAGCTTCGCCCCTGGTACAGCACGATCTCGCCCGGGCTCTCTTCCGTTCCGGCGAAGAGACTCCCGATCATCACGCTGCTCGCTCCGGCGGCCAGGCTCTTCACGATGTCGCCCGAGAACTTGATGCCGCCGTCGGCGATGATCGGGATGCCGTGCTTCCGGCCCACTTCGGCCGTGTCCAGCAGCGCGGTCAGCTGCGGCACTCCCACCCCGGCGATCACGCGCGTCGTGCAGGTGGCGCCGGGACCCACCCCCACCTTCACCGCCTGCGCGCCGGCGCGGATCAGGGCTTCGGCTCCGGCGGCCGTCGCCACGTTTCCCGCGATCACCGGGATCTCCGCGTTCACCCGCTTGATGCGAAGAACGGCGTCGGAGACGGCTTCGGCGTGACCGTGCGCCGTGTCGATGAACAGCGCATCGACCTTCGCCCGAGCCAGACGTTCCACCCGCTCCTCCAGGTCAGGACCCGTGCCGACGGCCGCGCCCACCCGCAGCCTGCCGTGCTCGTCCTTGCAGGCGTTCGGGTGCCGCTGGCGCTTCATGATGTCCTTGATGGTGATGAGTCCCTTGAGCCGGCCCTTGGCGTCGACGACCGGCAGCTTCTCGACGCGGTTCTCGTGCAGGATCCGCTTGGCGTCCTCCAGGCTCGTACCCTCGGGCGCCGTGACCAGGTTGTCCTTGGTCATGACCTCGGCGATGGGCACGTCGGTGCGCTGGATGAAGCGAAGGTCGCGGTTCGTCAGGATGCCCACCAGCGTACCGTCGGCCTTCGTCACCGGGACCCCGGAGATGCGGTAGCGCCCCATGATCTCCTCGGCGTCGCTGACCAGGCGGTCGGGCGGCAGAGTGATCGGATCGAGGATCATGCCGCTCTCCGAGCGCTTGACCTTGTCCACCTCGCCGGCCTGGGTCTCCGGCGGGAGGTTACGGTGGATGACCCCGATGCCGCCTTCCTGCGCCAGCGCCTTGGCCAGTCGCGACTCGGTGACCGTGTCCATGGCCGCGGAGATGACCGGGACGTTCAGCTCGATGCCGGCCGCGAGCCGGGTGCGCAAGTCAACGTCCCTGGGGTGTACGGAGGACGGTCCGGGAACGAGCAGGACATCGTCGAAGGTGAGCCCTTCGCCGACGAAGCGGGAAGACGGCGACACGAGAACCTCCGGTGGATCGGGGCCCTGGAGTGGCGGTTTCGCGATGATACGCTCGGCGCCGGGTGAGGGAAAGGGCCGCGCGCGTGGGCGCCTTGCGGCGGGTGGACTCCGCGGCGGCGTCAGCGCGCCGAGGCCGGCTCCTCGGCCGCCGCGCCGGTCATGGGAACGAACCGCACCGGGATCACTTCACGGCGGGTCAGCTTCCCGCCCTCCTTCTCCACCAGAACGAGCTCTTGCAGCTCTCGGGCTTCGCCCACCGGAATGACCAGCCGACCGCCCTCCGCGAGCTGCTCCTCGAGCGGCGCGGGCACGTGGTCCGGAGCGCAGGTCACGATGATTCCGGCGAAGGGCGCGGCCTCGGGCCAGCCCAGATAGCCGTCGCCCACGCGAAGGTGGACGCGGTCATAATCGGCTGCCTTCAGATTCGCGGCGCCTTGCTCGGCGACGCCGGGGAGGATCTCGATCGAGTACACGTCGGCCCCCAGCTCCGCCAGCACCGCCGCCTGGTAGCCGGATCCTGTGCCGATCTCGAGCACCTTGTCGCCGGGCTGAACGTCGAGGAGGTAGGTCATGACCGCCACCACGAAGGGCTGCGAGATCGTCTGCCCCTCGGCGATCGGCAGCGGCCGGTTCTCGTAGGCGTAGCCGACGAGCTCCGGAGGCACGAAAAGGTGCCGTGGCACCGTGGCGAGCGCACGCACCACGGTCTCGTCCTCGATTTCCGGAGCGATGTGCTTCTCGACGAGCTCGGCGCGCCGCGCCGCGAACGAGGAATCCGGCGGCTGCTGCGCACAGGCCGTGGACGCAAGGCAGCACGACAGCACAGCCGCCAGCCCGAGGGAGGCCGGGTGCCTCACGCCTCGACCGCCTCCAGCATCCGCCGAGCGCGGGCAAGCCGCTCCGGACGCTCGCGGACGAAACGCTCGATCCCGGCCAGGATGTCCTTCGGCGAGAGATGCGCTTCGGCCAGCACCTCGTCCACCGATCCGCCGGTGCGCCAGCGGTCGTCCCAGTCCGACGTGAGCGAGTACTCGTACGCGATCGGGTTCTTGACCCAGTCGTGCATCAGCCGACGCGAGCGGTTGGACACCGCCATGCAGTCGAGCTGGGTTTCCGGCGGGAGGATCTTCGCACGGTACGCGTCCGGCTGATCGCCGAAGAGCTGCCAGCTGACCGCGGAGACGATGCGCACGTTGAGCTTCGCGGCGTCGATCTCGGAGAGCACGGCGAACAGGTTGTTCGTCGTCATGGTCCCCTGCACGATCACCGTTCCGCCGCGCTTCCTCGACGGGTCGAAGTCGCGGATGAGATACGCGCCGCGGGCCGCCTCGAAGTGGTGCGCGACGCCGAGCGCCTGCCGGTCCAGAATGGAGACGGCCGGCCGGGTCAAGTGCAGGGCCACGATCGGATACCGCGAGCGGAACGCCGCGGCCAGCACGACGGGAACCTCGTTGTGCTCCCACGGATGCACGTTGCACACGTGCCCGTCGGGAAACAGGTCGGTCACGCCGGGGGCGAAGATGCCGAAGTGCGTGCGGGAGTCCTCCGCCGTCTCCGGACCGGAGTGGCCTGCAACCCACAGCACCTTGCCCACCCGGATCTCCGAGTCCTGCGCGAGCTGGCTGAACAGGCGCATCGGCCCGTACTTGAGATAGCTGAACGAGCCGTAGGTGGAGTGCGCGGCCCAGAAGCCGTTGAACTTCTCGTACGGCTTCGGATGGACGTTCACGCAGGCGATGCCGGCGGACACGCCGGAGTTCGTGAACTCGGTGATCTCCTGCGGAAGCAGCGCGCCGTCCGTGTTCGTGTCGCGCTCGTACCAGCCCCACCCCTTCATGTCGCCGAAGTCCTTGGCGAAGCCGGCGATGTTCGTCGAGTCGGCGAGGTCCGCGGACATCGCCAGGAAGAGCGGCCGCCCGTACTTCTTGCGACCGAGCCCGTTCACGTACGCCGCCCACTTGGCGAACCCCGCGCGGTTCGGCTCCTTCGCCCCGGGTTTCGCCCACATCTCCGCGGGGTAGCGTTCGAAGTCCCAGAACTCCGGATCCTCGAAGGGCACCTTGGCGGTGTCGAACTTGGGGACGGCGGGGAGCGAAGGAACGGAGTCCCCGATCTCCACGAGCCGGTCGGCCACGTAGTCGACGAGCCCCGGGTCCTTCTCGTAGAGCGAGAGCGCGCGGCGCATGTTCTCCGCCACCTGCTCGCGCAGCGCCTTCGAATCGGCCGGCGCCGGCTCGCCCTGCCCGGCGAAGGCGATGCCGTACCTTTTGGTGAACTCGGCGCGCACCCGCCAGTAGTCCTCGCTGTTCTGCTTCGCCGGGGTCCCGTGCGACTTGTAGCCGGTGTAGGCATAGCCGCGGCCCTTGAGCGTCTTCCCCCACACGCAGACGGGGCGGCGCTCGGGATTCGGTCCGTGCACGCCCTCCAGCAGCGCCCGCGCGACGGGTTCCCACTCGCTGCCTTGCTCGGTGCCGACGACCTTGAATCCGGTGGAGCCGAACCAGTCGGCCGGACCGCCGTAGACCACGCTGGAGCAGCGGCGCGCGTCGATGCCTTCGTCGTTCCAGTCGAGGACGTACACGAGGTTGTCGAGACCGAGGCCCCACGCGGTGTTGCGCGTCTCCCAGGAGGCGCCCGCGGTCAGGCCGCCTTCGCCCTCGTAGGCGAACACGCGGACGTCGGGGGCGCCGGCGCGTCGCAGTGCCAGAGCTTCGCCGGCCGCCGGCGGGGACCCGTGTCCGGAGGGACCCGTGTTGAACTTGAAGAAGAGCGTCTTCCCTTCCATCTCGGCGTGCCCGGGAAGGCCGCCGTTGCGGCGGAGCATCATCAGGTCTTCCCACAGCAGCATCTTGTGCTCGGCGTCGGGGACGAGGTAGCGCGCGTCCCGCGTGCGCTCGTACTTGAGGCGCAGCGCCTGGTTCAGTACGGCGAGCGTCGCGTAGACGAGCGGACAGGTGTGGCCGGCCACCAGGATGAAGCGATCCCCGAAGGGCTTCTCCGGGTGGCGGATGTCCCAGCGCATCACGCCGCCGAGCAGCGTGGTCACGAGGAGATGCACCTTGGAGCGCGAGCCGCCGGGGTGCCCGCTCTGCCGGTAGTTCAGCATCATGTCGATCATCGAGTCGATCATGTCCTTGAGCTTCTCCCAGTGGGAGAAGTCGCCCCGCAGTTCGGCGAGGCGCGTTTCCAGGTCCGGCATTTCCAGGGTCTTCAAAGGGGTCACCCTCGTTCCGGTGGCGGGCGCGGCCGCGGCGGCCTTCGGTACACCGCAGCCAAGGTACGGCGTTCCAGCCGCCCAGCATAGCGCGGCCCTGGGCCGCGTTCCCAGGGTGATTCGGACGCGCGGGGTCGCGGCGTCGACCCCGACCGCCGCCCGGGGACTTCCACCGGTCCTTGCCCTAGACTCGCGCGATGCGCGCGTTTCTCCGCCCAGGGCGGACCGCGGTCCTGGTGACCGCGGCGGTCGTCGTCCTCCTCGGCGCCACAGCCATCCACGGCGTCGTCCGCGAGCTGCGCGCGCCCATCGACAGGACGACCGCCGGCTACGTCCGCTCGGAGTCCTGCGCCTCCTGCCACCCGGGGCGCCACGAGACCTGGGACGCCACGTTCCACAGCTCCATGACCCAACGTCCCTCGCCGGCCGCCATCCTCGGCGACTTCGACGACGCGGAGTACACGTGGTCCGGCGTGACGTCCCGCTTCACGCGCGAAGGCGAGCGCTTCGTCATCGAGACTCTCGACGCGGTGGATCCCGCCGGCGGCCGCATGACGCGCTACGACGTGGCCATGACCGTGGGCTCGCGCCGCGTACAGCAGTACGTGACCCGCATCGGCGACCGCCACTTCCGACTGCCGCTGGCGTGGAACGTGGAGGAGGAGCGCTGGTTTCACCTGGCCGGCGGCTTCCTGCATCCCGACGGCGCCGGCTTCCACGACCACACCACGCTGTGGGACGCGAACTGCATCTTCTGCCACAACGTGAAAGGCAATCCCGGCTTCGATCCGGCGAACGGCACGTTCGCGAGCCGCGTCGAGGAGCTGGGCGTCGCCTGCGAGGCGTGCCATGGTCCGGGCGAAGAGCACGTCGCGCGGCGGACGGATCCGCTGCGGCGCGCGCTGCTGCCGCTCGCCGGCGGCCCCGACCCCACCATCGTCCAACCGCTCGATCTGCCGCCGGACCGTCAGGTGCAGCTCTGCGGCCACTGCCACGGCCAGCGGCTTCCCGAGCCGCGCTCCCGCATCGAGGAGTTCGTCACCCACGGGGATCCGTACACCGCCGGCGAGGATCTCGACGCCTTCGTCGCACCGATCGAGCGGGACACCGAGCTCGAGGGCGCCGACTTCTCGCTGCGTTTCTGGGAGGACGGCACGCCGCGGCTCACCGCCTACGAGTACCAGGCCCTGCTCATGACGCCCGACTACGCGAAGGGCGGCCTGACCTGCGTGCACTGCCACTCCATGCACGGCGGCGATCCGCGCGGGATGATCCGCGAGCCGATGCGGGGCGCGGCGGCCTGCGCGGACTGCCACGCGGACATCGTGGCGAAGGCGGGCGAGCACTCGCGGCATCGAGTCGACGGCCCCGGCGCCGACTGCTACGCCTGCCATCTCCCGCGCATCGTGTACGGTGTTCTCGACGTACACCCGACGCATCGTATCGCGCGGCCGGATCCGTCGCGCGCGTGGCGCTTCGACATGCCCGAGGCGTGCACGCTCTGTCACGTGGACAAGACCGCGGAGTGGGCGGCGCGGACCTTCACGGAGCTCTACCGCGCCGGTGAGGTGCCGGCGCCGGCCGCGCCGCCGCCCGGGGACTTCCACGAGACCGCCGAATGTGTGCGCGCTCTCTTCGCCGGCGACGTGGTGCAGCGCGCCGTGGCGGTCGAGGCGCTCGCCGACCGCGCACCGCTCTGGGCCGTGCCGCTCCTGCTCGCCACGATGGAGGACGACTACCCGGCCGTGCGGCACTTCGCGTGGCGGGGAGCGCGTCGGATCCTCGAGCGCGAGGGCGTGCCGGCGCCGGAGGGACTCGC
This sequence comes from Candidatus Eiseniibacteriota bacterium, assembly GCA_052390515.1. Classification (GTDB taxonomy): domain Bacteria; phylum ARS69; class ARS69; order ARS69; family ARS69; genus JBQTGV01. Next base: position 25,757 of record JBQTGV010000119.1, read on the forward strand.
CTTCGATCCGCTGGCGGACGAGCCGGTCCGCGCGGCGGCCCTCGCCGAAGCGTGGAGCTGGTGGTCGGCGCTCGACAAGGCGGCGCTCGTCCATCCCGGGCCGGCGGTCCCGCTCGACGGCACGTTCCGGCCCATCGCCCCTGCGGTCGCGCGGCTGAAGGCCGGCCGGGACGAGAGGATCATCGCCATCGGGGAGTGACCTCCCACGCCGCCGCGAAGTCTGCCGGCACCTTCGCCAGGAGCTGCAGCGGCTCCTTCGTGGCCGGGTGGCGGATGACGATCTCCGCGCAATGCAGCAGGTGGCGCGGCGCACCCGCCGCCGCCTCGATCTCCTCGGTGGGCCCGCCGCGCACGAACGCCCGGGCCAGCTCCTCCGGCACTCCGTACACCTTGTCGCCGAGGATCGGGAATCCCGCGTGCGCGGCGTGGACGCGGATCTGGTTGGGCCGCCCCGACTCCGGCAGCG
>JBQTGV010000120.1:0-29409 GCA_052390515.1 Candidatus Eiseniibacteriota bacterium
TGAACGACTGGGTCAGCGTCAGGTCGCCTCCGCTCACGTCGATCGTCCCGCTGCTCACGTGGTCGGCCGAGGCCTTGCTGATGGTCAGTGGCGCCCCGAGAGAGAGAGTCCCCTGGTTGTCCAGCTGAGCGGCGAGGGTGCGGCCCGTACTGCCGGTGCCGACCAGCACGTCGATCGTCTGGCCCGAGGCATTGACCAGCGTGCCGTTCGTCACGGTCAGGGTGGCCGACGACGAACCGCTGACGGAGGTCAGCTCCAGGGTTCCGTTGTTCGTGAACCCACTCGCCACCGTGAGAGCGCCGCCACCGACGACGTTGCTTCCCTGAACTCTCAGCGTCGACCCCACACCGATCGTGAGCGTCCCGTTCACGGCAGAGGTCCCCTGGATGATCAGCAGGGCCTCGTTGTTGAGAGGCGCGTTCACCGTGCTGCCCGTCAGGGTGAACGTCCCGCTGTTCGTCAGCGGGCCAGTACCGCTCACGGTGCTGCTCGACATGGTCAATGCGCCGTTCGCACTGACCGAAGAGGCGCCGCCGAGCGTCAGCGTGCGGCCCGAGGCGGAGAGCGTCTGCGTCCCGCTCGCTCCTCCCAGCGTGAGAGATGCCACGGTAGCGTTCACATCCAGCGTGACCGTGTACGTGCCGTCGAGCGTGATCAGAGCGCTGTCGGCAGCGCCGGGCACCCCCGTGTCCCAGTTGCCAGGACTGTTCCAGGCGCCGCCGGACGCATTGATCCAGGTGACGGTCGCGCCCCGGACCGGCGAGATGCAAAGAGCCTGGAGAACGAGGACTGCCGCGACGCCGACCCAGGGACTCGGCCGTGGAGACGCCATGTGGGTTCCCTCCTCGGAGAGCACGCCGATGCTGAGCGGGATGGTCGATCCCGCACCTGGCCATCAATGCGCCGCGGGGGCCCGGAAGCGGACAGGGTCGTTGGCCTGTTTTGGGGGGGCGCGGCCGGCCGCTATTGGCCGGTCGGCTCCGTCGAGGGCGCAGCACCCCGGGCGCGCGGGGGGAGTCCGCTCCGCGCAGCATGTCCCCGACATACAGCAGATTGGCGGGGTCGTCGTCCTCGATCCCGATGAGGCCGGCGGCCGCGTTCAGCCAAACGATCAGGAATGCACTCATGAGCGCAAGGCCGACAGCCCATCGGTACGCTGTGTTGCGCTGCATCACGGCGAGTAACGAGTGAAGACGAAGTCACGGTCCTTCGCCAGCGCGTGGCAGGCAAAGCAGGTCTTGTGTACCGCTTCGTCGTCAGGCTTCCCATCGGTGAACTGAGCGAACCCCCAGCCGCCGGTCGCGGCGTACTTCTTCGAGTCCTTCACCATGAACTGGACATTCGTCGGCGGCCCCGCGACGAACGTCGTGGCCAGCAGCTTTTCGATCTGCTCGGGCGGCAGGCCGCGCTGCTCGGCATCAGCGCGAAAAACCGCGTTGTTCTCCTCGGACGTGACCTGCTGATAAGCGAGCCTGGCGATGATGGCCCCGTCCGGGAACGAGGTCATGCCCTCCTGGTAGGCGCGCATCGCCAGATCGTTGCCGAGCTTGGCGCGAATGTCGTTCACGGGGCTTCCGAGATTGGCGACGGAGATCAGCTTCCAATCACGGTATCCCGGTGGGATCTCGATCCCATAGATCGGGGCGGGCTCCGCGCTGCTCCGTTCCGACGCAAGCGCAGCGAGCCCGCCCACCAGGAGCGTCATAGTCGCAGGGAGGACGAAGGCGCAGCGCGTCATCAGCGCAGTACCTTGAACGCGGCCCGCACCTCGTCGGAGAAGAGCTCCGGTTCCTCCCACGCGGCGAAGTGGCCGCCGCGGTCGACCTCGTTGAAGTAGGCGAGGCCGGGGTAGACCGCTTCGACCCAGCTGCGCGGGGCGGCCCACAGCTCGCCGGGGAACGTCGTGAAGGCGACGGGAACCTTGACCGGCGGCGGAGCCGCGCCGGACGCCAGGGCTGCGGCCAGAACCTGTCCGAACTCCCAGTACCACCGGGCGGCCGATGCGCCGGTGCCCGTCAGCCAGTACAGCGTGATGTTGTCGACGATGCTCTCCCGGGTCAGACCGCCGATGGGCTTGTCGTCTACGAACGCGCGGGAGATCTTGTAGTAGCTGTCCGTGTCGTGGTCGAGCAACCAGGCCGCGAGCCCGATGGGTGAATCCAGCAGGGAGTAGCCGATCGTCTGTGGCCGCGTGGATTGCTCCAGGAAGTAGGCGAAGCCAGTCGCCTTGAACGTCGCGACCGCGTTGAGCGCCGCGCGTTCCTGCTCGGTCTTCGCCGGCAGGTGATCGGCGATGCCCAACGCTCCCGTGAGCAGGTTGACGTGGATGCCGAGCAGCCCCTTGGGCCCCTGGCGTCCCATCGCATCCGTGACGTCGGCGCCCACGTCACCTCCCTGGGCGACGTAGCGCGTGTAACCGAGGCGCTCCATCAGCTCCGCCCACGCGCGGGCGATGCGGCCGGACTCCCAGCCGAGCTCGGTCGGCTGGCCCGAGAAGCCGTAACCAGGCAAAGACGGCAGCACCAGGTGGAAGGCGTCGTCGGGAGTGCCGCCGTACTTGGTCGGGTCGGTCAGCGGACCGATGGTCTCGAGCAGCTCGATGACCGAGCCGGGCCAGCCATGGGTCATGATCAACGGCAACGCGTTCTCATGCCGGGATCTGACGTGGATGAAGTGGATCTCCACTCCATCGATCTTGGTCGTGAACTGCGGCAGCGCGTTCAGTCGTGCCTCGCACGTGCGCCAGTCGTACTCGTTCGTCCAGAAGCGGGCGAGGTCCTGCAGCGTCTCCAGCTGCACGCCTTGGCTCCGATCCTCGACGAGCTCCTTGGTGGGCCAGCGCGTCGCCACAATGCGCCGGTGCAAGTCGTCGATCTGCTCCTCTGGAATGTCGACCTGGAAACTTCGAAGTTCGGCGGCAGTGCCGGCGGTGGTGCTCATGATGCCTCCTTAACGCAGCGATCTGAACGCAGCATCGATCTCGGTCGTGACGAGGTCCGGCTCGTGCCTGGTCGAACATGGTCTGATCCGCGACCGGGCACATCTTAGCTTCTTGCAGTCGGTCTACGGGACACAAACCACCCGAACGGCTTCTCCCAGTGTTGTGGTTCGGATGGCCGACGCCAGCAAGAACTGATAACAAGCGTGGCCTTCGAGGCGGGGGAACGGATCGACTCCTCGCGCGCCGATTCCATCATGACCCCGAGGACGTGTTCTCGATCAAGAGTCCGAGGGCACGAATGCCGTCGGACCCTGCCATGCGCGTCGCCACCTTGAGCCTACAACCTGTCTCAGGCGCATAACGTGGTGCTGCCTCGGCGGCGCTCACGGCCGAAGGCCACGTCCTGAGCAACGGTCGCGGCAAGTCGCTGTGAGCGGCGGCTTCAAGCGCGTTCTCCAGGCCTTGCACGCGTTGCGAACGCATCGTCGCGAAGCCCAGTGCACGCGATCGAACGAATCACGAATCCCAACACCAGCCGGACCTTGCGCAACAAAGCACTCTCGATCATACGGTAGAAGGAGGGGGCCGTGGTTTGTTGCGGAGACGACGACGTGGTCGACCGCCGGGGGGACCCGCTCACGGACAAGCTCGTGAGGCAACCGGGAGGAGCACGTCTGGGGTGATGACCCCGGTGGTTGCCTGAGCGAAACGATGGATCCCGCAGCGTTCGAATGGACGGCCGTCCCGCTCCCGAAAGATCGGATCGACGCGCGTGCATCCTGCCCCTCGCCGAGCTCGTCACCAACTGGAGAGCGACAACGCTCAGCCCGTCCGTCGTGAGTGAGCCGGAACGAGGGCACGAGTGAGTTTCTAGGGCTGCGGGGTGATGCCGCCCCGCACGGGCCGGCCACGCCGGGCCGCGACCCTCGATGCGTGTTTGGTGCAGGACACTGCCTGCACCCCTGGGAAACGAAGTCGGGACTACCAGCCGATCCGCAGCGGGCGACGCCGACCAGGCGGACGGGAGGTGAACAACTACCTATTGACCACTGGGGGCCTCATACGAGTTAGACACCTCCCCTTGCGTGGTGTGCGACGAGTCGGCGCGCGTGACTAGCGCTGTCCGGACGCGATCGAGTCCCTCATTGATCGGCCTCGACAGGACGGTCGCGACCGATACCGAAAGCCACAGGGTGAACCAGCGTAAGCCGTGGACCGCGACAAAGCGGCCAACTCTCCCGCGTCCGAGCGGTCCGGCTGCGAGTCGTGCCGGCACGCCCCACCGCACCTCGGTAACGTGTATCAGAGGAATGTAGACGACTGGACAGAGCACGACGACCATCGTAGTCCGCCACGCGCCGCGGAACTCAAGCAACGAGTAGGCGAGGACACCAAGGACGGCCAGCGTCAGCAGCTGTCCGAACCAGAACACACGAAGGTTGCCCCTCGCGTCTGGTAGCCTCCACCACAACTCAAACCACACGAGGAGAGCCAGCGACAAGAATACGAACGAAAGTCCGTACGCGATCACTTTCAGCGGAAGTGATGCCGTGAACACGGTCAGAGCGGTAAACACACCGAGGACTGTAATGAGACGTTGATTCTCTTCTAAGAACGACGCTAGTGGCGACGATGGACGCGGGTTGTCGTTCTCTGGCACCGTCCTGTCTCCCGTGTCTAACGCTCTGCGCTTCGTGCGCGCCACCGCCGAAAGCCTACGCCCACAATCCCCATGACCGCAACGCCGGCGGTGGGCGGCGCATGCAGGCGCTTAGTTCGACCGACCACGTGACTTTGGTTCGGGCCGCGCCGAGAGCCTCTCCCGAATCCCGTCGATCTCCGCTCGCACCTTCAGCAGGTCGTCACAGGTGGCCGCGGCACGGCCACCCTTGTGGAGCGCTGCGTGGCAGCGTGGACAAAGATCAACGAGGTTGCCAGGAGAGTTGTTGTCATGATTGCCATCCAGGTGATGAACATGAAGCTCGTCGCCCGCTTGGCAAACCAGACACTCGCGATGCCCCAGTGCTGGCGCAGCCACCAGTGGCCCGAGGACTTGCCTGATACGGTCCGTCTTCTTCCCCTGCACGGTGACTTTCCCAGTGTCAAAGACATTGACCACGCCGACCGGGGGCCTCATACGTGTTAGGCCGCTCCACGTCGAATAGCCTCCACGGAGAGCCCGTAGTACGAGTTCGTCTTGCTCTCCTCCGCCCACAGGGCTCGGAACGGCTCGCGCTCAAAATACCAGAGCATGCCGGCACACCATGATCGCCAAGCCGCGGGGTGGATGTATCCCTCCGAGAAGAAGAGGTATTCCTCAGCACAGAGATTGAAGTAGTCGACGATGGTCTGGCGATGTGTGCCCTCCAGCTTGGTGGAGTCCGCTTGGCCATCGATCTCGACGAGACGATCATTCAGCCCATCGTAGCGTCGGTTGAACTCGGTGAAGAGGTCCTTGAAGAGCGTCGTTTCCGAGAGCTTTTGTTGCTGCGCGAAGTAGCAGAAACCCAGAACTGCGACGATCACAGATCCGATGAGTGGCATGCGCTCGTCCCTGGCGAATAGGAGAATCGCCGCGATCCCAAGCCCTCCACCGAGAATGGCGATCGAGGCGTAGTGCCGGAAGATCACATGACGATTCATCTACTGATCTACTCCTCGTTGCGGCCTAACTAAGCTAAGACTTCAACTGGTCCGCCACCCGAGTCGTTCGGGAGGCAACGCCGAACAGTATAAGGACCGTCGCCGCGAGCTGCCTCTTGACGAACGGACCGCGCGCCTGCTGCTTCCAGCGTCGGCCCACGACGACGACGAGTCTTCAGCAGATCCGAGCAAGCGCGGACGACAGACTGAATAAACCGACGCTCGTCGACGCCACTGCATCCTACGCCGCGGGCGCCGCCCTCGCCACCGGCAAGTCCACCGGGTCCCTGAAGTGCTCCATCGCCGCGCCCACCGTGAAGAGCGAACCGGTCACGAATACCCAGCCGCCGCCGCCGGCAAGCCGCGCCGCCTCCTCGCACGCCGCCGCCGGATCGTCTTTCACGTGCGCCTCGATCCCCGCGGCCGTGAGCGCCGCCGCCGTCTCCTCGGCCTTCCGCGCGCGCACCGGATGCGGCGGAGTCACGGCCACGGCCCGCCGGAAGCGCCGCGCCAGCTCTTTCGCCATGCCGCCGAGATCCTTGTCGTCCAGCACGCCGAACACGGCGACCGAGCCGTCCGGCACTCCGAGCTGATCGAGGGCCGCACCGAAGGCGCGCATCCCGCCAAGGTTGTGCGCCACGTCGTACACGCGCACCGGAGTGCCCTCCACGCGCTGCAGGCGCCCCGGCCACCGCGTGTCCTCGAAGCCGGCGAGCAGTGCCTCCCGCACTTCCTCCCGCGGATCGAACGTCGCCGCTGCGTACGCGGCCACCGCCAGGTTGTCCGCCTGGTGCGGGCCGGCGAGCGGCACGCGCACGCCGACCTCGCGGCTGCCCGGCAGTCGGAGCGAGACCTCCGACCCGTCCCAGCCGGACTCCAGCACGCGTACCTTCACTCCCGGATCGACGGCCAGGAACGGCGCTCCACGCCGCGCGGCGATCATCTCGATGACCGCACGGGGCTCGGCGTCCATACGGCCGACGACGACAGGCACCGCCGGCTTCACGATGCCGGCCTTCTCCCCGGCGATCGTCGCGCGGTCCTCGCCGAGCGTCTTCGTATGGTCCAGATCGATCGAGGTGATCGCGGTCACGCGCGGGAAGCACACGTTCGTTGCGTCGAGCCGGCCGCCGAGACCGGTCTCCAGCACCGCGGTCTCGACCCCTCGCCGCCGGAAGTGCTCGAACGCGACCGCCGTCGTCACCTCGAAGAACGAGCCGTCGAACGAACCGTCCGGCCGCTCCATCGCCGCCAGGATGTCCGCCGCCTCGTCCTCCCGGATCGGCACGCCGTCGACGCGCACGCGCTCCGACCAGTGCACGAGGTGCGGAGAAGTCAGCAGGCCGACGCGGTACCCGGCGCGCCTGAGCGCCGCCGCCACCATCGCCGAGACGGAGCCCTTCCCGTTCGTACCGGCGACGTGCACCGCCGGCCAGTCCCGCTCGGGATGATCCAGTCGGTCCAGCAGCCGGGTGATCGGCGCGAGCCCGAGCTCGACGCTCTGGCCCTGCAGGGCGTTGAGGCGGTCGAAGACGTTCACGCGCTAATGCGGATCGTCCCGCCGCCGGTGCGGGTGCGTGTCCACCATGGACCCTTCCCCGAAGAACGCGAGGATCTTCCCCACGGTGGCGCGCATGTCCCGGCGGTGCACGACGCGATCGATGAAACCGTGCTCCAGCAGGAACTCAGAACGCTGGAAGCCCTCGGGCAGCTCCTGCTGGATGGTCTCCTTGATGACCCGCGGACCGGCGAACCCGATGAGCGCCTTCGGCTCGGCGAGGATGACATCGCCCAGCGAGGCGAAGCTGGCCGTCACGCCGCCCGTCGTCGGGTGCGTCATGATGGAGAGGTGCGGTAGCCGCTGCTCGGAGAGCTTGGCCAGCACGGCGGACGTCTTCGCCAGCTGCATCAGCGAGAAGATCCCCTCCTGCATGCGCGCGCCGCCCGAGCTGGAGATGGTGATCAGCGGCTTGCGGTCGGAGATGGCGCGCTCCGCCGCCCGCGCCACGCGCTCCCCGACGACCGCTCCCATGCTGCCGCCCATGTACCCGAACTCGAGCGCCGCCACAGCGACCGGCATCGAGCGCACCGTGCCCGACCCGGACAGGATGGCGTCGTTCATCCCCGTCTTGGCCTTCGCCGCGGTGATCCGGTCCGCGTACTTCTTGGAGTCCCGGAAGAGCAACGGATCCGCCGGCTGCAGCTCCGCGTCCTCCTCGACGAAGCTCTCCTCGTCCAGCAGATACTCGAGGTACTTCCGGCTGGACACGTGGAAGTGGTACCCGCACTTCGCGCAGGTCCAGAACGACTTGTCCATCTCCGGCCGGTAGAGGATCTCCGAGCACTCGTCGCACTTCATCCACACGCCCTGAGGCATGTCGCGCTTGTCGCCGCTGGACTTGATCCCCTTCTTGCCGCTGCGGAACCAGGGCATCAGACATCCTCCCCGCGGAAACGTCGCCGGAACATCAAGCCGCCTCCGCGAACGCACGCAACACAGCGCGAAGCAGCGCGGAAAAGCGTCCCTTCGCCGCGTCCATCACCTCGATGACCTCCGCGTGGGAGACCTCCGCGCCCGGCTCGATCCCCGGCGCCTGGTTCGTCACGCACGCGAACGCGACCGCCTCCATTCCCAGCGCCGACGCCGCGATCAGCTCGGGCGCCGTCGACATGCTCACGAGATCCCCGCCGAGCGTGCGCACCATGCGGACCTCGGCCGGCGTCTCGTAAGACGGTCCCTTGGAAGAGAACAGCACGCCTTCTCGGAGCGGAATGCCAGCCTCCGCCGCCGCCTGCCGCGCCAGCCCCGCGAGCCGCGGCGAGATGAGCCGCCGCGAGCCGATCGGCGGCACCGCACCACGCACCGGACTCTCCAGCATGAAGTTGATCGTGTCGGTCACCAGCACGAGGTCGCCCACGCGGTACGTGGGGTCGACGCCGCCGGCCGCGCAGGTCACGACGAGCCTGCGGACGCCGAGCCCGGCCAGCACCGCGACGGCGTTCCCGATCCGTGAGAGCGGATGCCCTTCGTAGCGGTGCATCCGTCCCTGCATGGCCAGGAACTCCCGGCCGTCGGCGCGCCCGCGCACCAGACGTCCGGCGTGACCCGCCACGCTGCTGGACCCGAAGTCGGGGATCTCCGAGTACGGGCACGCCGCCAGCACTTCCGTCCCCTCGACGAAGTGCCCCCAGCCCGAGCCGAGCACGAAGCCGACTCGCGGCCCGGCGAATCCGGCCGAAGCGAGATGCTCGACCGCCGGCGCATTGCCGAGGACCACCTCAGTCAAAGCGCCTCTCCGCGGACGGATGCAGCGCGAGCGCCAGCACGTGCGCGTCTTCCTTGTTGTCGCGGTAGTAGTTGCGGCGCACGGCGATGCGGCGGAAACCGAAACGCTCGTAGAGCGCCAGCGCGCGCGCGTTCGAGGGCCGAACCTCCAGCGTGGCGAAGACCATCGCGCGGCGACGCCCCTCCTCCAGCACGTGCTCGAGCAGGACGGTGGCAATGCCGCGTCCCTGGTGCGCCGGCTTCACCGCAATGTTGCCGATGTGCAGCTCGTCCACGATGAACCAGACGACGGCGTAGGCGATCAGCTCCCCGTGCTCGCGCACGACGAGCGGGTAGCCGATCTCCCTCTTGCGCTCGACCTCGGCCAGGAACGAATCGATCGACCAGGGATCGGAGAAGACCTGTCTCTCCAGCGCGGCCACTTCGCCGACGTCGGAGAAGTCCATCCGCACCGGGACGACTTCAGCTCTGGCGCAAGCGCTCTTCGCGGTGGATCTCTGCATCGGACTTCCTGAGGTAGACAGGCTCCAGCGCTCCCGGATCGACCGCGTGTCCCTGCGCGGCACGGCGCGCGCCCACCCGGGCCACCGCCGCCGCCTCGGTCCGGCCGAGCCGGGCCGGCGCGCTCCAGCCCGACCGGGCCGGCAGCATCGGGAGCAGCAACCCCGCGCCGTCGCCCAGCAGGACTCCCGGAGCCCCCGCCCCGGCCGGCAGCAGCTCGGCGAAGCGCCGGGCAAACGCCGACAGGGATAGGGGTTCCGGCCCCCACAGCCGGGCCGGCGGCTCGCCGCCAGCGACCGCCCGATACAGGGCAGCGTAAACCTCGCCGCGCCTCGCGTCCACCGAGGGCAGGAGCAGCGTTCCTTCTACGCCCCAGTCCGTGTCCACGGCGGACTCGGCCAGCGCGTCCAGCGTTCCCACCGCCACGGCCTTCGCCCCGTTCCCGAGGCAGAAACCCTGGGCCAGCGCGACGCCGATCCGAACCCCGGTGAAGGACCCCGGCCCGACCGACGCAGCCACCACATCGACGCTGCCGGCCGACACCTCCTCCCGCACCAGCAGCGCGGAGAGAGCCGACAGCGCGCCCGCCCCGCGCAGATCCGCGTCGGCCCGCACGATCCGCCCGTCGTCCCACAGCGCCACGCTGCCGGCCGCCGTCGCCGTCTCGATGGCCACGAGCTTCACGGCCCACCCGCCGGCTCGAAGTCCCGCAGCTCGACGCCTCCCGGCACGTCGATGCGGATCCGCCGGACGTCCTCGCCCTCGGGATCGAGGCGCACGCGCAGCGTCTCTTCGGGCAGCACCGAGATCACGCGGTCCCCCCACTCGACGAGCAGGATGGTGTCCTCGTCGACCCGGTCGAACGTGTCCAGCTCCTCCAGCTCGCGGGGCCCGGTCAGGCGGAAGCAGTCGACGTGGATCACGCGGCGCCCGCCGCCGCCGCGGTACTCGTGCTCGAGGGCGAACGTCGGGCTCGTCACCGGAACCTCGACGCCCAGCGCTTCGCACACACCGGCGGCCAGCAGCGTCTTGCCCGCGCCCAGCGGACCTTCCAGCGAGACGACGGAGCCGCGGCCCACCGCGCGACCGATGGCCCGGCCGACGGCGCGCGTCTCCGCCGGTCCCCGGCTCACGATCACGATGCGGCGGCTCATCGCCGGGGGTGCATGACCGCGATGGGCAGGATCATCTCCTCCATGGAGATGCCGCCGTGCTGGAAGCTGTCGCGGTAGTGCCTCTCGTACTCGTGATACCGCGTCGGGTAGACGAAGTAGTAGTTCTCCTTCGCCAGGATGTAGTGCGTGTTGAGACCCGGCGCCGGCAGCTTGTACTCCTCGGGCTTCTTGATGTGCAGCGCGTTCTTCTCGTCGCAGCCCAGGTTCGTCCCGATCTTGAAGCGGAGGTTCGTCGAGGTGTCCCGGTTGCCGTACGCCACCGTCGAGCGGCGCCCCAGCACCGAGCCGTGATCCGTGGTGAGCACGACCAGCGCGTCCTGCCGCGAGATCGCCTTGAGGATGTCGAAGAGTGCCGAGTGCTTGAACCACGCGGTGGTGAGGGCGCGGAAGGCAGCCTCGTCCGGCGCGATCTCCTGCAGGATCTCGGACTCGCTGCGGCCGTGCGACAGGATGTCGATGAAGTTGAACACCAGGGCGACGAGCGGCAGGGAGTACAGGCTGGCGATGTCCTTCTTGACCGCCGAGGCCTCGTCGGAGTTGAAGATCTTGATGTACTTGGTGGTCGGGTTCACCGGCGTCCCCAGCCGCTCGAGCTGCAGGTCCAGGAACTGGCGCTCGTGGCGGTTCAGGCTGCGCTCGTCCTCGCCGGGCATGGACCAGAACTCCGGGTGCTTGCGCGAGAGGTCCAGCGGGAACAGGCCGGAGAAGATCGCGTTGCGCGAGAACGACGTCGCCGTGGGCAGGATGGAGTAGTAGTAGTCCCGGCGAATGTCGAAGTACGGCTCGAGCAGCGCCTCGATCGCCGCCCACTGGTCGAGCCGCAGGCAGTCGATGAGCACGAAGTACACCTTGCGCTTCTCGCGGAGCGGAGGCACCACGTACTTCCGGATGATGTCCGTGGAGAGCACCGGACGGTCGCTCTCCGACTTCGCGTTGACCCAGCCCTTGTACGCACCGGCGACATAGCGGCAGAACTCCACGTTCGCTTCCAGCTTGGCGTCCTCGTGCGTCTGCAAGAGCCCGGCGTCGCGGTGGTTGTCCAGGCGCAGGTCCCAGTCCACCAGCTTGCGGTACACCTCCACCCACGACTCCGGCGAAGAATCCCCGGCGCGGATGTTGCGAAGCAGCGTGAACTCCTCCACGTAGTCGCGCATGGCACCGGTCTCCCGGATCCGCGACCCGTCCAGCAGGCGCTTCGCCGCCGTGTACACCTGCAGAGGGTTCACCGGTTTGACCAGGTAGTTGTCGATGTCGCGGCGGATGGCCGCGTCGACCAGACCCTCGTCCTCGGACTTCGTCACCATGATGATCGGCACATAGGGATCCACCTGCTTGATGCTCTGCAGCGTCTCGATCCCGGAGAGCCCCGGCATCATCTCGTCCAGGATGACCAAGTCGAAGCGGTCCCCGCCCTCGGACGCCAGCGCGATGGCGTCCTCCCCGTTCGTGACGCTCTCCACCTTGAAGCCGCGGTCCTCCAGGAACTTCACGTGCGGCCGGAGATGCTCCATCTCGTCGTCCGCCCAGAGGATGCGCTTGCGCTCTTCGGTCATTCCGTTTCCCGTCTCCCGGGGAGGGGGCGCTTTGCCGGCAGGCTCACCGCGAAGACGGTACGAACCGCGGGAGTGCTCCGCAACAGGCGGATCCGCCCGCCGTGGGACTCCTCCACGATCCGCCGGGCCAGGGCGAGGCCCAGGCCCCATCCGCGCTGCTTGGTGGTGAACCCTGGCTCGAAGATACGGTTCTGGATGGCCTCGGGAATCCCCGGTCCGTCGTCCTCGAACAGGATGCGGACCCCGTCGGGGTTCCCGGGCGCGGTGCGCACCATCACCTTGCCACCGTTCTCGCTGCGCAGGATCGCGTCGATGGAGTTCTTCACGAGGTTCTCGACCGTCCAGGAGACGAGCTCGCGGTCGGCCGGCACCGGTCCCACGTCTCCCAGGTCCTCCACGATCTCGACCTTTCGCCCCCGCGTCGGCAGGCGGCGGCGCAGGTAGGCGGCGACCTCGGAGATCACCTCGTTCACGTCGACCGGCTCGAGCTTCGGCTCGGACCCGATGCGCTCGAAGCGGCGCGCCACCTGGGAGAGCCGGGCCAGATCCGCGCGCATGTCGCGGATCGTCTCCCGCCGCGCGTGATCCTCCGGAGCCGCCTCGGACTCGATCAGGTCCACCCACCCCATCATGCTGGAGATCGGCGTGCCGAGTTGATGCGCGGTCTCCTTCGCCATGCCCACCCAGATCGAGCGACGCTCGCTCTCCCGTACGGAGCGGACGCCGAAGTAGGCGAAGGCCACCAGCGCGCCGGCGATCCCGATCTGGAAGATCGGCATGACGCGGAGCTGCGTCACGAGCGGCGAGGCGCCGTAATGCACGTACCCGAACGTCTCCCCCGTCTCCGGGTGGATCATCGGGATGGGGCTGCGCTGCAGGTCCATCTCGAACGCCATGCGGATGAGGTCCGCGATGGGTCCCGGCGGCGGATCCCGCGGGTCGGTCGCGGAGAAGACCTCGTAGTCGACGGCCTCGATGGAGATGCCCGTTCCCCGCGAGGTCCAGGGCACGCCGCGGCGGTCGGTGACGATGATCGGGAACGCCATGCGGTCCAGCAGCGAGCGGAAGACCCGCTGGCCCTCCGCGTCCTGCGATGCGGAGAGCGTGGCGGCGGCGGCATAGCGCGCGAACACGTCGGTGTACACCGCGGTGCGCTGCTCGAGCACGCGCGCCAGCCGGCCGGTGAAGAGCAACGACGCCAGGGACAGCGCGATCATTCCGACGAAGAGCGCGTTGCGGATGAGCGCGGGAGAGACGGAGAAGCGGCGTCCCGCCACGGCGCGAGCCCCTACCGGTAGCTTGCCAGGTAGTCCCGCGCGCCGTCGGCCACAAAGAGCTTGGCCAGCCGCACTCCGAGGTCGTCCTCCTCCTCGGCGCGACCGTCCAGATCGTCGCGGAGGATGGCACCCGAGACCTCGTCTCCCAGCAGAGCCTCGAGCACGAGCGTCTCGCCCTCGAACGCGCCGTGCACCGCGACCGGGTCGGTGATGCGGACGGCGAGCTCGCGGAGGAACGCCCGCTCCGCACGGAGAACCTGGTGGCTGACCTTGTGGTCGATGGTCTGCGCGACCTCCCAGGTCTGCTCGTCGCTACGCCGGGCCACCACGGCGAAGCTGCCCTGACCGGCCGCCGGCAGGATGATGTCGGGCGGGAACACCTCGGACACGGCGTGCTCCCATCCGAGGATCTCGACCTGCTCGGCGGCCACGATGAACGCGGCGAACTCGCCGCCGTTCAGCCGGTCCAGCAGGCGGTCCACCGTGCCGGAGATCCTCTCGATGGCGAGGTCGGAACGGAAACTGGCGATCTGCACGGCCACCCGCGCGGAGTCGACCCCCAGCGTGGCTCGCTCGGGAAGATCCTCGAGCAGCGCTCCCTCCTTGGCGACGAGCACGTCGAACGGGTCGCGGCGCTCCGTGCACGCGGCGATGACGACGTCCTCCGGCAGCTCGATCGGGACGTCGCGGGCGCTGCACACGAAGAAGTCGCAGGCTCCCGCCCCGGCCGCCTCCGCGAGGGTTCCGGCGTCGGTCGCGCCGGCGTCCACCTCGACGATCTCGAACGAGGTGCGCTCCCGCTTCGCCGTGATCCGGTCGAGGATGGCCGAGGTCTGCGCTCGGCAGAAGTCGTTGCTCGGGCAACCGACGCGCAACGTGCGTGGCCCAGCCAAGGTCACCTCCATGTCGTGTCAGTCCGCGGCTCGGGGGTCCTGCCTCCCGGCGACTTCGATGACGTGCTCGCTCGGGTCTCGCTCTTTCGTCCGCCCGCCGTTCTCCGAATGTCTGAGGTCGAAGCGCCGCGTGTCCGGGACCATTCCCGCCACGGCCAGGGCGTCCGAGAACCCGTCGATGACGACGCCGTCCTCGCCCACCCGAGCGTGCACCGGCGCCTGCCGGGCCAGACGGATCCCGAAGCCGAGGAAGCTGAAGAACACGGCGAAGAGCGCGACCACCGTCCCGGGAGGGAACGAGAGATGCTGCAGCACGAGTGCCAGGGCGCCGAGCGACGCGCAGATGCCGTAGATGGCGATCGCGGTGAGCCGGTCGCTGCCCTTGATCCGCGCCAGGCGGTGGCTGGTGTGATCCTTGCCGCCCTGAGTGAGGCTCTGGCCGCGCGCGTAACGGGTGATGCTCACGAAGGTGATGTCGAAGATGGGATAGGCCAGGACCGCGACGGGGACCAGCAACGAGAGCGAGAACTCGGTCTGGCGCGTGGACAGTACGCCGAGCGCAGCCAGCGAGTAGCCGAGGAAGAGGCTGCCGCCGTCCCCCAGGAAGATGCGCGCGGGCGGGAAATTGAAGCGGAGGAAGCCCATCGCCGCGCCTCCCACCGCCGCCGCGATCACGGCGGTCTCCATCTGCCCTCCCAGCACGGCCAGCCCCACGAACGCGAGCGACACGCAGGCGGCGATGCCGGCACAGATGCCGTCCATGTTGTCGAGGAAGTTCATGGCGTTGGTGAGGCCGACCACCCACACGAGCGAGAGCACGAGACCGGGCGGAGAGAGCAGGAAGGCGCCCTCGCCGTTCAGGCTGGCGAGCAGCAGGATGGCCGCGACGATCTGACCGAGCAGCTTCGAGAACCAGCCCAGCACGATCCGGTCGTCGATGACGCCCATGGTGAAGATGAGGATGGCGCCGCCCAGGAACCCGAGGGTCGGCGTGGGGGGAAGCAGGGCCCGGAACGAGCCCCCGACACCGATGCCGATCACGAAGGCGAAGAAGATCGCCACGCCGCCGAGCAACGGCATCGACGTGCGATGAACACCGCGCGCGGACGGATGGGCCAGGAAGCCCGTCCGCTCGGCGACTCGTCGACACAGCGGCGTGAAGAGCAGCGCTCCGGCGAGGGCGCTCAGGAACGCAACGACGACGGGCAGGACCTCGTTCCTCCGTTGCGGGGCGGCTCGGCTTTGGGGGGCGAGCCGGGACGAACCCTACGCGCTGCGGGGCGGTGCGTCAACGGGGACCCAGCGGGAAACCCTAGCGGGGGGTGAAGGACGCGGCCGAGTTGCCGTGGCCGCTACTACTGTAGGTTGCACTCTACTCACGATGGTCCCGAGTGCCTACTCCCTAGCCAGCTCGAACGCTGCGAGCCCCTTCGCCGCGGGGCCGCAGGCGGGACGGGACGACTCCAGACCCGGCAGCAGCTCCAGCGCAACGAAGGTCAGCGCACCGTCGTCCACCTGGAGCGCGGTCCGGGCCAGGAAGAGGACGGTTCGCGCGGCGTCGTCCCCGGGATCGGCGGTCTCGTGGACGCTCCGGGCGGCCTCCGTCCGGGCCAGCAGCCGCCCTCCCGTGGCCACGAAGCGCTGCCGGATCGTTCGCGCGATCTGGTGGGCCTTCGCCCGGTCGTCCGGGGAGTCCGAGGCCAGCAGGGCCATGCCCCACTCGGTCCAGTCCTCGAGGTGCGCTTCGCCCCGGTCCGGACGGGAGCGCCAGCGGCAGAGCCCCATGTCATCGGTGAACGAGCCGGGGATGGCGCGCAGTGCGCGTTCCCCGATGCGCACCCAGGGCCTCTCCCCCCACAGCTTCCCCGCCGCGACGAGCGCGGCGGCCGCGCGCGCGTTACCGCCGAGGAACGGCGTCGGGTCGTCGAGGCCGGCGGCGAAGAGCGCCGTGTCGGGATCGAGCAGCTCGTCGATCAGGAACTCGACCGTGCGCGTGGCCTCGGCGTGGTGCCGCTCGGCGCTGGCCGGCGAGACCTGCGCGTCGGCCACGAGCACCTCGAGACGAGTCGTCCGGAACGCGAGCGTGGACGGCGGCGGCGCGCACGCGGTCACGCCCGACGAGTCGGCGCGTTCCGGGTCCGCCGCGGCCGCGGCAGCCAGCCCCGGCGCGAACGTGGCGGGATCGGAGCGGGCCACGCGGATCAGGAAGTCCGTCTCGACCGCTGTGAGGCGCTGCGCCTCGGCCACACCGAGCAGGTGCCGGCGCCCGCGCGCCAGCATCTCCGCGGCAGTGGAGCGCGGGCGGGTCCCGGGCTTCGCCGGCAGGAGCGGCTCTCCGCGCCGGACCTCCGCGCCGAGGCGTGAGAGAGTCCGCGCGAGCTCCGCCGGATCGAGCACGCCGGCGCGCTCGAGCTCCCGCCCCGAGGAATCCAGGAAGAGCAGAGTGGGCAGGCCCTCGTGTCCGCGCGCATGGAACAGTCGGTGCAGGTCCGGCCGCCGCTCGACGTCCACGTGCACGACGAGCCAGCCCTCGATGGCCAGTGCGACGAGCGGATCGGCGAGCACGTCGCCGTCGAGAATGTCCTCGTCCTCGCACCACGAGGCGGTGAGCTGCACCAGGATCCGCTCGGAGCTGTTCGCGGTGCGGTCCAGCGCGTCCTCCCAGGCGAGCTCGCCGGCGAGCGCGGGAGCACACCCGGCGGCGAGCGCGACGACGACCGCGCGCAGGATCATCGCGCCGCTCCGATCCGCGCCTGGATCCGCGCGAGGTTGGCCTTCGCCCTGGGGTCCCCGGGCTCCAGTTCGAGCGCGCGGCGGAACGCGGCTTCGGCCTCGTCGAGGCGGCCGAGTCCGGCCAGCGCGATCCCCAGGTTCCCGTGCGCGTCCGGGTAGCTCGGATCGATGCGCAGGGTCTCCTCCAGGTGTGGGACCGCCTCGGCGAAGAGCCCTCGGGTGGCCAGCGCCGTCCCCAGGTTGTAGCGGACCTTCGCCGAGCGTGGATCCCGCGCGGCGGCCTCCTCGAACGCGGCGATCGCGTCGTCGATCCGCCCCGGCTTCGCCACCAGGCCCGCTCCCAGGTTGAACCAGCCGTCGGTCGCCGCGGGATTGCGGGTCACGACGTGCCGGAAGAAGCGCTCGTCGTCCTGCCAGATGCTTGCGTGCCGGAAGGTCAGCGCGCCGAGCACGACGAGCACGAGAACTCCGGGAAGCCGCGCGCGCCGGCCGAGCCGCGCCGCTCCCGCCGCGACGAGGAGGCAGGGGCCCGCGCTCGCCAGGTACTGGAACCGGTCGGCCACGAACGAGTAGCGCATCCACCCGAAGTCCACGAACCCTGACATCGGCGAAAGCGTCACGAGAAAGAAGAGCAGGGCGGCCAGCGGACCCCTTCCGATCCGGCGGCGGAGGGCGAAGAGGGCGAGCGCGCCGGCGATCAGCACGACGGCGGCCGCCCAGGACGCCGCTTCTCCCGGGCCCCACCTCGGGTAGACCGGCATGAGCGGCTCGGGCCAGGCGAGCTTCGCCGCGTAGAAGGCCGCCGCGCGGGAGGCCACGAGACCGCGGTCGACGACGGACAGCCCGAAGTCCGACGGGGCGACGCGCGCCGCCCGCGTCACGTCGAACACCGCCAGCAGAGCGAGCACGACGGCGTGCGGCAGCAGCGCGACGAGGTCACGGCGGCGGACGACTCCGTGCTTCAGCCACACGGCGATCCCCATGGCGATGGGGAAGGTGACGGCGACCGACTTGGACAGCATGCCGGCCGTCACCAGCACGAGGGACAGCGCCCATCGGCCGCGGCCGCTCCCTTCGCGGAAACGCAGGAACGAATCCGCCGCCGCGAGAACCAGGAACGCCGAGAGAAGGTCCTTGCGCTCGATGATCCACGCGACGGACTCGACGTGCACGGGATGCAGGGCGAAGATCCACGTGGCCGCGGCGGCGCGCAGCCCGAGCCGCGCGGCGAGCCTGCCCAGCAGGAGTGCGTTCGCGACGTGCAGCAGCACGTTCACGAGGTGCATCCCGGCCGGATCGAACCCGCCGCGGATCATGCGCTCGAGCCAGAACGTCGTGTAGACGAGGGGCCAGTAGTGGTCCTCGTGCCCGTCGAGCGAGGACGGCTCGAGCCAGATCCGGCGCAGGCCGTCCGCTTCGCCCAAGACCTCCGCGTCGAGCAGGACGCGGTCGTCCCACACGAATCCGCCTCGGAGTGCAGGCCAGTAAGCCACCAGCGTGATCAGCGCGACGCCGGCGGCGAGGGGGACCCGCACGAAGGCCGCCGTCAGTTCGTCACGCTGTCCACGATCACGATCAGCGTGCCGATCTGAGCCAGGAAGACGGCGGTCTCTCGGGTGATCTTCCACCAGTCGCGGTCCTGGCTCTCGGGCACCCAGACCAGGTCGCCGGGGTCCACCGCCGTTCCGCCGCCGGCGCGGACGTGCTCGCCGGTGCGGGCGCGGATGATCTGCGTCTTTCCGGTGCGCGCCCGATCGGTCTTGCCGCCGGCCAGCTCCAGGTAATCCCGCGCATCGCGCCCGGGCGCCCAGGGCACGAACCCGGGGTTGCGCACGGCGCCCTGCACGTCCACGGCGAGATTCTGCGCCGGCACGGAGATGCGGTCCCCGGCGCGAAGCACGAGGTCCTCTCCCCGTTCCTTGCCGATGAGCGCTTCGGCGAGCACCGACGACGCCAGTCCCTCGCGCTGGCGCGAGCGCAGCTTCAGGTACTCGAACTCGTCGTCGGTCATCTCCTGGATGGGGATGGCCTGCAGACGGCGGAACTCGGGATCGTCCTGCGGCTTGTCGAAGACGTTCGGGCGGTACACCTGCGTCCCCGAGGGATCGGCGTCCTCGTTGAGGCCGCCCGCGCGCGCGATCAGCTCGCGCAGCGTCTCGCCCTCCTCCTCGATCGCGTAGAGCCCCGGATAGCGCACTTCGCCGATCAACTCGACGAGCTGCACCCTCCGCCAGTCGGGCTTGGTGCGGATGTACACGCCGTCGTCGGCCTGCGCGGGGATGGCGCCTTCGCCCGCGGACACGTCGAGGGTCATCTTGGTCAGCGCGCCCGCCTCCTGTCCGTCGAAGCGGCGAAGCTCCACCGCTTCGGTGTCCGCTCCCGAGTCGAATCCGCCGGCCAGCTCCACCAGGTCGTCGATCGTGTCCCCGGCGTGGAGCTCGTAGAACCCGGGCCGCGGCACGCGGCCGAACACGAAGACGGAATCCCGCTGGGCCGGGACGACGAGGACATCGCCGTCCTCCAGCCATGGGTTCGCCCCGAGATCGCCGAGCAGCCGGTAGCGCACGAGGTCGACGGGCACCGCCGCGCCGCTCTTGCGGCGCAGCGTCAGGTTACGGAGGCTGGCTCGGGGCGCCAGCTCGGCGCGCGTGTCGAGCAGGTCGGAAGCGCGCTCGGTGGCGGTGACCGCGAAGGAACCAGGCGCCGCGACCTGCCCGAGCAGATGCACGCGGAAGGTGCGCACCTCGACGACGTCGACGGAGATGCGCGTGCCTTCGTAGAAGCGGGACAGCACGTCCTTGAGCTTCGTCTCGGCGCCGGCCAAGGTGAGCCCGGCCACGTCCACCGGACCCGCGGCGGCGAGCTGCACGCGGCCGGACGGCGACACGCGCAGCCGCTCCGCCGGCTGCGATGACCCGGTGTAGGCGATTTCCAGGAGATCGCCGGGGCCGAGGACGTAGGCCGCGCGATCGACCGCGCCTTCCAGCGTGGCACCCTCCGGGGCCGTGACCGGCGCTCCGACGGCCGCCCGGGCGCGTGCCGCGAGCTCTTCCGTCGTCCGCCCCGCGGCAGGCTGAGCCGCCGCCGGCCCCGCGAGGAGGCTCAGCACCGCGCCCGCTAACGCGGCCGACGCGCGCGCGAGGCGGATCAGAACCCGATCTCCCGGAAGTGATCGATGGTGCGACGGATCCCGTCCTCGAGCTTCACCTTCGGCTCCCACCCCAGCTTCTGTTTCGCCAGCGAGATGTCCGGCTGGCGCACCTTGGGATCGTCCGTCGGCAGCGGCTCGTAGCGGATCTCCGACTTCGACCCGGTGAGCCGCCGCACCACCTCGGCGAACTCGCGGATCGTCATCTCCGCGGGATTGCCGATGTTGCACGGCTCGTTCAGGTCGGAGAGCAGCAGCCGGTAGATGCCGTCGATCAGGTCGGCGACGAAGCAGAAGGAGCGCGTCTGGCTGCCGTCGCCGAACACGGTGAGCGGCTTGCCGGCGAGCGCCTGGGTGATGAACGCCGGCACGACCCGCCCGTCGTGCGCGCGCATGCGCGGCCCGTAGGTGTTGAAGATGCGCACGATCTTCGTGTCCAATCCGTGGAAGCGCTGGTAGGCCATGGTGATCGCTTCGCCGAAGCGCTTCGCCTCGTCGTACACGCCGCGTGGACCGATGGGGTTGACGTTGCCCCAGTAGGTCTCGCGCTGCGGGTGCACCAGCGGATCCCCGTAGACTTCCGAGGACGACGCGACCAGGAAGCGGGCCCGCTTCTCCCTCGCCAGGCCCAGCGCCTTGTGCGTGCCGAGAGCGCCGACCTTGAGCGTCTGGATGGGTAGCTCCAGGTAGTCGATGGGCGAGGCGGGAGAGGCGAAGTGCAGGATGGCGTCCAGCGGTCCGGGCACGAAGATGTACTCGGTCACGTCGTGCTTGATGAACTGGAAGCGGGGGTTCCCGGAGAGGTGCTCGATGTTGCGGATGTTACCGGTGATGACGTTGTCCATGCCGAGGACGTCGTGGCCTTCGGCGAGGAGGCGGTCGGCGAGGTGGGACCCCAGGAAGCCGGCCGCTCCGGTGACGAGAACCCGCATGGCGCGGAGCATAGCGGGGTTCCGCCGGGCGGGCAAGAACGTCGGGACGCAGGGAGCCGGAGGCGCTACATTGGAGCGGCGCTGCGTCGGCACGCGCCGACGCTCCTCCGGAGGTCCGCAGGGATGGCGATCCACGAGAACGTGACCCGCGCGCTCACCGAAGCGATGCGTGCCAAGAACTCCGCGCGAACGAACGCGCTCCGCAACATTCGCGCGGCTCTCCTGACGGAGATGAAGAAGGACAACTCCGAGTCGGTGGCCGACGAGGTCTGCGTGCAGCTCCTGCGCCGACTCGAGAAGCAGCGCCGGGAGAGCATCGAGGCGTTCGAGGCGGCGGGGCGGACCGAGCAGGTCAAGGCCGAGCGCGCCGAGCTGGACGTGATCGGGGAGTTCCTGCCGCGGCTCGCCGACGAGGCCGCGACCCGGACTTGGCTCGAGGCCGCCATCCGGGAATCGGGCGCGAAGGCGCCGGCCGACGCGGGCAAGGTGATGGCCGCCCTGATGAAGGTGCACAAGGGCGAGGTGGACGGCGCGCTGGCGAAGCGGCTGCTCGGAGAACTGCTCAAGGGCTAGGGGTTTGCGTCACGAAAGAAACGCTCAGATGGCCTCGCCATCTGATCGTTTCTTTCGAGACGCTACTCTAAGCGCCGAACCGCTGTCCGAGCCGCCCACACAGCGTTTCGAGGGCTTCACGGTCGTCGTCGCGGAAGTCCGCAGGGCGGTTCGAGTCCACGTCCAGCACCGCGAGCACGGTGCCGTCCGGGCGAAGCACCGGCACGACGATCTCCGACAGGGACCTCTCGTCGCAGGCGATGTGGCCGGGGAACTCCCGCACGTCGTCGACGACGACGGTGCGCCGGGTGGCCGCAGCCGCGCCGCAGACCCCCTTCCCGAATGCGATGCGCAGGCAGCCGTGGGTGCCCTGGTACGGACCGATCACTAGAAGGGCCTCGCCCACGGCGCGGTAGAACCCGACCCAGTCGTAGTGGTCCAGCCCCTGCTTGAGCTCGCAGACCACGGTGGCCATCGCCGCGATCCAGTCCGTCTCGCCCTCCAAGAGCAGATCGATCCGCTCGAGCACCTCCTGGTAGGCCGCGGCGCGGGCGGAACGCTGTCGGGTCGACATGGGTTCATCATACCGGATACCGGAGCCGCCGTTCAAAGTCGCACCGGACCCTGCCGATGCGGAGATCAGGAGGACGCCATGGATCGACCCGCACCCTCCGGTCACGACGAGGCCCGCGAGCTCGCCGAGGATTCCCGCCAGCCGGAGTGGACGTCGAGGAGCTTCGCCGCGGATCTCTTCCTCGGCCGATTCCGGCCCGAGCTCGTCGTCCCGTTCCCGGAGCAGGATCCCGCGGACCGCCGCGAAGGCGACGCGTTCCTCGCCGAGCTGGACCGCTTCCTCAGGGAGCGCGTGGATCCGGAGGCGAACGACCGCGAGGGCCGTATGCCGGAGAGCGTGATCCGGGGGCTCGTCGAGCTCGGCGCCTTCTCGATGAAGATCCCGAGGGAGTACGGCGGTCTCGGCTTCAGCCAGCTGAACTACAACCGCGCGGTCGCGATGATCGCCAGCCGCTGCGCGTCCACCGCGGTCTGGGTCTCCGCGCACCAGTCCATCGGCGTGCCGCAGCCGCTGAAGCTGTTCGGGACGAGCGAGCAGAAGAAGAAGTGGCTGCCGAAGCTCGCCGCCGGCGCCATCTCCGGCTTCGCCCTGACCGAGCCCGAGGTGGGCAGCGATCCGGCGAAGATGTCCACCACCGCCGTGCTCTCCGAGGACGGCCGCGAGTGGATCCTGAACGGCGAGAAGCTGTGGTGCACGAACGGACTCGCCGCCGACATCCTCATCGTGATGGCGCGCACGCCGTCGAAGACGGTGAACGGCCGCGAGAAGAAGCGGATCTCCGCCTTCATCGTCGAGACGGACACCCCGGGCTTCGAGATCCTGCACCGATGCCAGTTCGTCGGACTTCGAGCCATCGCCAACGGGCTGATCCGCTTCCGGGACGTGCGCGTGCCGGCGGAGAACCTGCTCGGCGGCGAAGGGCGAGGCCTCAAGATCGCGCTGGTGACGCTGAACACCGGACGGCTGACTCTCCCCGCGGCGTGCGCCGGAACGGCGAAGCAGTGCCTCTCGATCGCGCGGCGCTGGGCGGCGGTGCGCAGCCAGTGGGGCCGCCCTGTCGGGCAGCACGAGGCGGTCGGCGCGAAGCTCGCCTGGATGGCCGCGACCACGTTCGCCATGGAGGCGGTCTCGGACTACGCCTCCGGACTCTCGGTGCAGGAAGGTCGGGAGATCCGACTCGAGGCGGCATTGGCGAAGCTGTTCTGCTCGGAGGCGGCGGAGGCGGTGGCCGACGCGACGCTGCAGATCCGCGGCGGCCGCGGGTACGAGAACGAGAAGTCGCTGGCCGAGCGCGGCGAGATCCCGTTCCCGGTCGAGCGCATCTGGCGCGACTGCCGCATCAACACGATCGTCGAGGGCACATCCGACATCATGCGGCTCTTCATCGCGCGGGAGGCGCTGGATCCGCACCTGGGCAAGGCCGGCGCGCTGCTCGACGCGCGCAGCACCCTGGCCGCCAAGGCCGGCGCGGCGCTGCGCTCCGCGGCCTGGTATCCGGGGTGGTACCTGTCCCTCTGGATGCCGTGGGCGCCCGCCGTCCCGTCCGTCGTTCCCGCCGAGCTCCGCGGCCATGTCGCCTTCGTCGGCCGCGCGGCCCGGCGGCTCGCGCGTTCGCTCTTCCACGCGATGGTAACGGTCGGTCCCGCGCTCGAGCGGCGCCAGGCGCTGCTGGGCCGCTTCGTCGACGTCGGCACGGAGCTGCTGGCCATGTCCGCCACCGTGTCCCGCGCCGCCTCGCGCGTGCAGGCCGAGCCCGGCGACAAGAGCCCGGTGGAGCTCGCCGACCTGTTCTGCCGGTCCGCGCGCCGGCGCATCGACCGCTCCTTCCGCGCCGTCCGGAGCCACGACGACAAGCCCGCGCGCGCCGTCGCCACGGGCGTCCTGGACGGCCGCTACGCGTGGCTCGAGGAAGGCATCCTCCCGGCGGCGCCCGGGGCAGCGCCGGCCCCGGCTCGCGGCGACCGGCCCGAGTCCGGCATGCGCCCGCGGGCCGCCGAGACGATCGCGTCGTCCTGACCGAGCGCCGGCAGAACGCACCCGTCGCGCGCGCCGCCGCCCTGCGGTAAGATTCCCGGCCCGCGTTTCCCCCGGAGCACCCTTGATCTACGTCGTCCTCGGAATGCACAAGTCCGGCACGACGCTCGTGTCCCAGATCCTGCACCACTCCGGGATCAGCATGGGCGAGATCGACACGCAGTGGGACTACGACTCCGCCAACAAGTACGAGGACCAGGAGTTCCTGCACCTCAACATGGAGCTGATCCAGGCGCCCGACTACGAGGTGCTGTACGTCCCGCCGCCGGAGAACCTCACCGCCACCCCCGAGCAGCGCCAGCGGATGCGTCGCCTCATCGCGGAGCGTTCGGCGCGGCACGCCGACTGGGGCTTCAAGGATCCGCGCACGACCCTGGCGTATCCGCTGTGGGCCGAGGAGCTTCCCGAGCACCGCATCATCGCGGTGTGGCGTCCGCCGGAGGAGATCTGGCCGCGGTTCGCCGCGCCCGGCCCCCCGCTCTGGCACGAGGAGCCGAAGCGGGCCTGGAACTTCGTGCTCCGCTGGTGCGAGCACAACCGGCTGATGGCCGACTCCCTGCGGGCGACGAGCCGGGACTACTTCCTGATGAACTACGGCGACTTCATGGCCGGCGACGGCGCGCTCCGCCGCCTGGAGGAGTTCGTGGGCAGGCCGCTCGATGATCAGCGCCGCAAGGATCTGTACCGCGGCAGGCGCAAACGCCATCCGTCGTACGAGATCGCCAAGCAGCTCGTAAAGTGGCGGACGGGAAACGACCCGGACACGGTGGAGAAGGAGCTGCGGGCGCTGCCGCCGGTGCGATCGGCCCGGTCCGCCGGCGCCGCATCTCCGAAGGAATCGTGACGCGGCCGCTCAGCCCCGCGTGATCTCCGCGTACTGCTTCCGGTAGTACTCCAGGAACTCGCCGGACTTGATCTTGCGCCACCACGCCTCGTTCTCGACGTACCAGCGCACTGTCTCCTCGATGCCTTGCTCGAACGTGGTGTAGCGCAGCTTCCATCCGAGGCGTTCGCGCAGCTTCCGCGCGCTGAGCCAGTAGCGCCGGTCGTGTCCCTGCCGGTCGGTCACGTGGCGGATGAGGTCCTTCGGCTTGTGGAGCGCCGAGAGGATCCGGTCGGTGATGGTCAGGACGTCGAGCGCGTTCTCCGCCGCCACGTTGAAGACCTCGCCGTCGACGGCGCCGGCATCCGCGTACAGGATGAGGCGAAGCGCCTCCGCGTGATCCAGCACGTGGATCCAGTCGCGAATGTTCTCGCCGCTCCCGTACACCGGGAGCGGCTGGTCGTCGATGGCGTTGGTGGCGAAGAGCGGGATGAGCTTCTCGGGGTACTGGTACGGTCCGTAGTTGTTCGTTCAGCGGGTGACGACGACCGGGAAGCCGTACGTGGCCCAGTAGGACCAGGCCAGGCGGTCGCCGCCGGCCTTGGACGCCGCGTACGGATTCCGCGGCATGAGCGTGGACTCCTCGTCCGCGGCCGACTCGAGCCGTTCGCCGTAGACCTCGTCGGTGGAGATCTGGATGAAACGGCGCACGCCGAGGTCCTTCGCCGCCTCCAGCAGCACGTACACGCCAAACATGTCGGTCTGCACGAACTGTCCCGGGTTCTCGATCGAGCGGTCCACGTGGGACTCGGCGGCGAAGTTGAGCACCACGTCGCAGCCGCGCATGGCCGCCCGCGCCTTCTCGTCGTCGCAGATGTCGCCCTTGACGAACGTGTAGCGCCGGCTCTTCGCCACGTCGGCCAGGTTCTCCGGATTCCCGGCGTAGGTCAGCTTGTCGAGGACGACGACCTCAAGCGAGGGATCCGCGTTCATCACGTGGCGCACGAAGTTCGAGCCGATGAACCCCGCGCCGCCGGTGACGAGGATCCTCAACTCTCCTTCTCCACCGCGTCGCGGATGAGCACGTCCTCCATCGCCCAGGGCGCGGACGCCTCCACGCTGCGCCCGACGCCGACGTACTCGAAGCCGGCGTCACGGACGTCGCGCGGATCGTAGATGTTGCGGCCGTCCACGAACGCAGCCCGGCGCATCAGCGTGCCGAGCCGAGCGAAGTCCAGGTTGCGGTACTCGTTCCACTCGGTGAGCAGGACCAGGCAGTCCGCGCCGCGCGCTGTGTCGTAGGCGTCGCTGCACCAGCTCACGCCCTTCAGCGCGTCGAGGCCGCCGACGATCGGGTCGTGGGCGCGGATCGATGCACCGAGCCGCTGCAGCGCGGGCACGATGTTCAGCGACGGCGCGTCGCGGACGTCGTCGGTGTTGGGCTTGAACGTGATTCCCAGGACGGCCACGACCTTGCCCTTCGGATCGCCGAGGAGCGCGCGCACCTTGTCGACGATTCGCTGCTGCTGCAGCCGGTTCACCTCCAGCACCGCCTCCAGGATGCGCAGGCGATAGCCGGCGCTCTCGGCGATGTGCGTGAGCGCGAGCGTGTCCTTGGGGAAGCACGACCCGCCGTAGCCCGGACCGGCGTGCAGGAACTTGGAGCCGATCCGTCCGTCCAGACCCATCGCCCGCGCGACGACGGTGACGTCCGCGCCGACCGCGTCGCACAGGTTCGCGATCTCGTTGATGTAGGAGATCTTCATCGCCAGGAACGCGTTGGACGCGTACTTGATCATCTCCGCGTTCGTCACCGTGGTGCGGACGATGGGCGTGCCCAGCAGGTAGAGCGGCCGGTAGATCTTCTCCATGACGTCCATGGCTCGCTCGGAGGACGCACCGATGACGACGCGGTCCGGCCGCATGAAGTCGCCGATGGCCGATCCTTCGCGGAGGAACTCGGGGTTGGAGACGACGTCGAAGTCGGCGTCGGGGCGGTGGTCCCGGATGATCGAGGAGATCAGCTTGCCGGTGCCGGTCGGAACGGTCGACTTGGTGACGACCACGGTGTAGCCGTCCATGTGGTCGGCGATGGCCTTCGCCACTTCCCGGACGTAGGTCAGGTCGGCGTGCCCGTCCGCGCCCGGCGGCGTCCCCACGGCGATGAAGACTACGTCCGCCTCCCGGACCGCCGCCGCGATGTCCCCGGTGAAGCGGAGCAGCCCGCGCTCGCGGTCCCTCTGCACGAGCTCCTGGAGCCCGGGCTCGAAGAAGGGGATGCCGCCTTCCTCCAGGGTGGCCAGCTTGCGGGGGTCGTTGTCGACGCAGGCCACCCGGTTGCCGAAGTCCGCGAGGCAGGCGCCGGTGACGAGACCGACATAGCCGGTCCCCACGACGGTGATGTTGACCATCCAGGTCCTCCGAGGGTTCGGGCAGGCCGCGGACGATTCTATCACCGCGCCGGCTTGCCGGGCGGCCGTTCACCCCCGTACTCTCCCCCATTCGGAGGCGAAGGGCGCCATGGAGAGCTCGATCACGCGGGAAGAGGGTCATGCTCACGTGGCCGCGGTGCGGGTGCTCCGCTGGCGGCTGGGGCGGCCGCCGACCCTCGAGGAGATCGCCGAGGTCCTGGGCTCCAAGGTGGAGATCACGAACCACCGGATCCGCCGCCTGGTCGAGCTCGGGGCGCTCCACATCGTCGAGAACCCGTTCAACGTCCACGTCTCGGTGGCCGACCACCGCGTCGTCGACGACCTGCCGGAGACCGCCAATGAGGACGTCCTGAAGGACGCGGTGCAGGACTTCAAGAAGAGGCAGGCAGAGAAGGCCGAGGAGATGGTCCGCACCTTCGAGAGGGACGACGAGGGGGCGGAGCGACGCGAGAAGCACGACCGCATCGCCGAGGACCTCAAGCGGTTCCGGCCGAAGAAAATGAAGAAGGCTCCCTGGGAGAAGTGAAGCCGGCCCGAACCCGGACCTCGCTCCGCGCGGACATTTCGGACTCCCGCTCGGCGGGGCCGGCGCGTCGGACGGGGAGCCGAGCCAGCCTGGAGTTACAACTCCTCGCCTCTCTTCCCGCTGCGGCGCCCTTCACCGCCACAATCGCCCCGATTCCGCGAAAGTCCTGCTAACCCTCCCAGAAGGCGCAAATCGCGCTCAACAGGCGGCCCGCCGCGGCCGACGAGCATGGGTACCCGCGCTCCGGGGGGGAGGTATCCAGATGCTCTTCCGAATCAGGGTCATGGGGGACACGGTGGATTCCAGGGCCAAGGCGTTCCAGGCGTCGGGGGCGATCGAGGAGACGCCGAGGGCCGAGATCGAGCGGCTCGCCAAGGAGCTCGAGGCCGGAGCCGCAGCGCGATTCTACCGCGGCGGGCAACCCCACGGCCGGGTCGTCACCGCCCGCGCCACCGCGGACGGCCTCTGGCTCAAGATCCGCATCACAGCTCGTGATCCGGAGATCTGGCGGCTGGTCGAGACCGGGGCGGTGAACACGATCGAGCTGCAGGTTCTGCCGCGCGGCGTGGACGTGTTTCTCAAATCCGTCGCGGCGACCTACCCGGCGGCGATGGCGTAGGCGGGGCTCTCCGCCGCTGGTGTCGCGTCCCGAGAGAAGTGAACAGATGGCCTCGCCAACTGATCACTTCTTCGAGACGGAGGCGTTAGCGGGGGTCGTCCCTTCGATAGACCACTGTCGGGGGAATCCACGCGCACACGGAGTACCCCACGTCTCTCAAGTACGTCGCGATGACCGAGCGTGCGATCCCGTCCAGGGATCGGTGATCGTCTTCCACGAGCGCGAGCTCGGGCCGGTACCTCGACCAGTCGAGTGATCGAAGGACTTGCAGGTCGTGGCCCTCCGCGTCGACCGAGAGGAAGTCGATACCCGACGCCGGCGGAGGGTGCTCGTCCAGCACCGACGTGAGGGTGCGGGTCGGAACGCGAATCTCCCTCGGCGTGACTCCGCTCAGCCTCTCGTGCTCCCTCGCGTGATCGGCCGATAGCGTGTTCGTGTACGCGTGCGTCGACCAGAAATAGAAGGACATCTCACCTGCGGTCTCGGAGATCGCCACCTCCAGATTGACATCGCGTCTCCGAGTCCAGCGAAACGCTTCCATCGAACCGGGAGCTGCATCGATGTTGATCCCGCGCCATCCCCTTCGATAGAAGAAGTACGTGTTGGATGCTTCCTTCGGTGAGAACGCGCCGACATCGACATAGAACCCCTTCGAGATCGTCGGTCTCGCAAAGGGAAGGCGGACGCCTCTGTCCAACTCGAAAGCCTTCGCTTCGAAATAGCCCTGGAGGAAGGCATCCTCGCCGAATTGGCTGTAGAAGTCCCGC